>CAYVPI010000168.1:0-10934 GCA_964453495.1 uncultured Pseudomonas sp.
GCCACAGACGTGCAAGTCGCAGGCGCAGTTATCGGCGTTTGCCAGTGGCGCGCTCAACTGAATCTGCAGGTCGATGTCGGGGTGTGCCAGGCTGTGCTCATGCAGACGCGGCATCAGAATCTGCCGGGCAAATGTCGGTGGGCAACTGATCGTCAGCCGTTGCTTGCGTTGCGCAGGACGCTGATGCACCGGGATCGCCACCAACTGCGCCAGCACCGGCTTGATCTGCTCCAGGTAGACCTGCCCCTGCGCCGTCAGAACCAGCGTGCCATGTTGTCGGTCGAACAGCGTCAAACCGAGTAACTGTTCAAGGCCCGCGATGCGTTTGCGCAATGCACTGCCCGTCAGCGAGAGCGCTTCGGCGGCCAGCTCGAAGCTTTTCAACTGCGCAGCAGTTTCGAACGCCAACAGCGCATCGATCGAGGGCAAACGATAGTCGGTAAAGCGTTTCATTCATGGATTCCTGACAGTACTCGCACGAGCGTTTGAGCGGCTGCACATCACGTTGAACCAGTGGGTAGATGGTACGGATTGCGCGTTCATTTTGGGATCCCTTTACCTGCCCGCCGGGAGGGAAATTCCCGCCGGCCGCGCTTTTTATTCCCGATCGCGTGTTGTTGAGTTCGCTAGCATCGTTGCCGCGCTCCTCAAGAACAAGAAAAAGGAAACCCGACATGTTTAAAGCAGTCATGACCAGCTTGACCCTCGTGACACTCTGCAGCTATGCCCAGGCCGATGCACTGACCGTCGTTTCCGTCGGCGGGCTGAACAAGGACGCTCAACAGCAGGCGTTCTACACCCCTTTCGAGAAAAAGCACGCGATTGCCGTGCGAGCCGGTGAATACAATGGCGAGATGGGCAAGATCAAGGCCATGGTCGACACGGGTAGCGTCAGCTGGGATGTGGTTGAAGTGGACCATGAACAGATACAGCGTGGCTGCGACGAGGGTTTGTTCGAGCGTTTGCCGGAAATAGCTGGCGTGACCCCGGCAAACTTTGTCGAGGGCGCCTTGAGCGAGTGCGGCGTGGGTATCTTTATCTGGTCGACCGCTTTCGTTTACAACCCCAAGCGCTTGACCAGCGCTCCCTCACAATGGGCCGACTTCTGGAACCTTGACGCTTTTCCGGGAAAACGCGCACTGCGCAAAGGCGCGAAGCTGACCCTGGAAATCGCCCTCATGGCCGATGGCGTGCCTGCCGATCAGGTCTACAGCGTGCTGCGTCAGCCCGAAGGCGTAGATCGAGCGTTCCGCAAGCTGGATCAGATCAAGCCGCAGATCCAGTGGTGGGAAGCCGGGGCTCAGCCCCTGCAGTGGCTAGCGGCCGGAGACGTCAGCATGACCTCGGTCTACACGGCACGTGCGGTCAATGCCCAGCAGGATGGCTATGATTTCCCTCTGGTCTGGAAAGGCAATTTGTATGACATGGACAGCTGGGCCATCGTGAAAGGCAGCCCGAACGTGCCGGCCGCCTTGAAGTTCATTGCCTTCGCCAGTTTGCCCGCTCAGCAAAAACTGTTCGCAGAGAAGATGCATAACGGTCCGGCCCAGCAACACACGATGGAACTGATCGCCCCCGAGACACAGCGCAACTTCCCAACCGCAGCGCAGAATATGGCGCAGGCATTGAAGGTCGACAGCCAGTTTTGGATCGACTACGGCGATGAGCTAGAGGAGCGCTTCAACGCTTGGGCGGCACGTTAACGAAAATTTGCAGGCCTAGGAGCGGGTGGGCGGCATCCCGATTGCCTGCAATCCAGACGACACGGTCTCTCTGAATCTGCGCGGTGAATTCATCGCGGGCAAGCCCGCTCCACAGGGGCTGTGGGAGGCCATTTGTCCGTTTTGGCCTCGAAGGGGCGGGCCTGTTTTTGCGCAGGGCAGGACCCATTCATTGCCCCAGGTAAAGCAGGCCGATTACCAGCACCGCAAGAAACAGCGTTTCCCCCACCAGCAAGGCGATCGGGCGCCAGCCGACGGTAGCGAGCTTTTGCAGCGAAGTCTTCAACCCCAGGGCGGCGATGGCGACCACCAGGCAGCCCCGCGACGTTTCACTCATTGCGCCGACAACTGAAAGCGGTAGAAAACCGCTGCTGTTGACCGCGACCAGGCAGATGAAAGCCACCAGGAATCCTGGAACCAGGGGTATGCGCCGCCCGCTGTCCGCTTGCGTGCTTTGCTGCCGGCGAAGCAACCAGGCAATCACCACGACGGCGGGCACCAACAGCGCCACACGCAGCAGCTTCACTACGGTGGCGATATCGCCAGTTGCCGGAGAAATCATGTAACCGGCACCGACCACCTGCGCCACGTCATGGATGGTACCGCCGAGAAAGGTCCCCGCCTGTTCAGGAGAAAGGCCCAGCAACGTGCAGATGATTGGATAGGTGATCATTGCCACGGTCGACAGGCCAGTGACACTGACCACCGTCAGCAAGGTATCGCGTTCGCTGTGCTCATGCCGGGGCAGCACGGCAGAAATCGCCAGGGCCGCCGAAGCGCCACAAATGGCGACGGCGCCACCGGTCAGCACGCCGAAGTCGGCACGCAGGTTGAGCAGGCGAGCACCTAGCCAGCCGACGGAAATGGTCGCTGCGACGGCAAACACTGCGGCCAGAACCGTTTCCACACCCAGCGAACCGATCTGTTCCAACGTTATACGCGCCCCCAGCAAGGCTACACCTATGCGCAGAATCGTCCGAGAGGTGAACTCTATGCCCGCAAGGCAGCGGCTGTCCTCGCTGAGGAAATGGCAAGCCATACCGAACAGCAAGGCATAGAGCAGCGTTGGCCCGCCGTAATGATCGGCGATGAAAGCCGAGGCCATGGCAATTGCCAGGCTGACCATCAACCCTGGGCCGAGGGTTTGCAGGCGGGCCAGCAGTTGCCGGGGAGCGCTCACGGGGGCGGCGCAGTTCGCGTCTTTGATCATGGGGATAGTCTCGTGCACGACCGGCTGCGGCATGCGGGCAGCCGGGCCGTGGGGTTTCACTCGGTGGGGGCCTGCTCGAAGCACGGCAGCGCGCGGTCGATGACCACCCAGGGCTGTGCCGAGGCGCACCACAGGTGCAGGTTCGGCGTGGCGCTGGTCGGATGGGCCAGGGTGCCGGCCTTGACCGCCAATACGCCGGGCATGGTGGCGATTTCGGAGTACAGCGCCGAGCCGCAGCTGGTGCAGAAGTAGCGCTTGACCGGCAGGCCGCTGCCGCCAGCCTTGGCATAGCAGCCCAGGCTCGCACCTTCGACCACGAAGCCGTCGGCCGGCACCAGCAGGTTGACCGAGAAGGCACTGCCGGACTGCTTCTGGCAATCGCTGCAATGGCAGACCGCAGTGGACAGTGGGTTGAGGTGACTGGAGTAGTTGATGCCGCCGCACAGGCAGCTGCCTTTGATAGTGTTCATGGGTGTTCTCATCAGTGGGAGGGGGTCGCGGTAGCGATGGCGGGCTGCCAATCGCGGGCCCGCAGGGCGGTATGCTTGAAGCAGTGTCGGGCGCCGAGCAGCAGCGGGCAGGCCAGGGCGCAGGCGATCAGCGTGACGATCAGGATCGAGTAGCCAATGGCGGCGGGGTCTACCAGCACGTAGTCGGTAATGACGCCAATAGCCAGCGGGCCGATGCCAACACCGAGCAGATTGAGTACGCCGGTGAACAGCGCGATGAACTGGCCGCGCATCGGCGCGGGCGCTATTTCGACGATCAACGCCGGGCCGATGCCGAACAGGCAGACCCAGAGGGCGCCGCAGAGGGCCAGGAACGGCAGTGCCAGGGTGGCGCTGGGTGCCAGCAGTAGCGGTGTGGCGCAAAGCGGCAGGACGATGCTGGCGAGGATCGCTACACGCAGATTGCCATTGGCCACGCCACGGCGGCGCCAGTGCTCACCCAGCCAGCTGGCGCCAAGTACACCGAGCGGCGAGCTGACGCACATGACCAGACCCATCACCATGCCGGCCTTGGCGTAACTCCAACCGAACTCGCGGACCAGGTAGCTGGGCACCCAGGCGCCGCTGCCGTATACCGCGGCGTTATAGAAGCCCATTCCAACCACAATGGCAGCGAACGTGCGCCGGTTTGCGCGCAGGAATGCCAGCACTTCAGACATTGGCACGCCCGGCGCCACCGAGGTCCGTGTCGCCCGTGCGGCGCGATCCAGTCGTGGCTCTGGCACGCCGAACATCAGCAGCAGAACAATCAGCCCCGGCAGGCCAATCGACATCAGCGTGGTTTGCCATGGCGCCAAGGTGCCAAGGAAGGGCAGAGTCAGCGGATGGGCGCTGAAGTAGCCGAGCACCAGGCCGGTAGCGAGTAGACCGCCGCCCACGCCGATGGGCCCGCCGGCGCCGAACACGCCGAGGGCGCGGCCGCGTTTTTCCGGTACGAACAGGTCACTGATCAGTGACACTGCTCCGGGTAGTAACACCGCCTCGCCGACCGCCACACCGACGCGTGCCAGTAGCAGGTGCCAGAACTCACTGGCCAAGCCGCTGGCAGCGGTGGCTAGGCACCACAAGCCGATGCCCACCGTGATGATCAGGCGTCGGTTGCCCCTGTCGATCAGGCGCGCAATTGGCAGACCGGCCAAGGAATAGAAGGCAGCGAAGGTGAAGCCATGCAGCATGCCCATCCACGTGTCATTGACATGCAGCGCTTGCTGAATTGGCCCGACCAGCAGGCTAAGGACCTGCCGGTCCATGATCGAGAAGACGTAGGCCAATAGCAGCACGCCAAGGGCATAGTTGGCTCGGCCACGGCTGGGCAGCAATGGCGCCGCGCAGGCCGTGGCCGTGGCCGTGGCTTTGATAGTTGTTGTGCTCGACATCGACGGTTACCTCTTGGGCTTGTTCTGGTCATCGAGGCCGCACGGCGCACAGGTCGCCGCGCGGTGCTGCGTTAGCGCGCCGATGCAATGGCGTCGGGTTGCTGCCAGAGGTTGTTGTCCTGCCAGATGTTTTCCTTGCGCCAGTGCGCCGGCAGCTCGGCTCCGGTGTGCTGGATGACGCGGCCGATCAGCAACTTGAGTTGCTGCGCCTCGTCGAAAGAGAGCGCCTCCAGAGCTGTCATCTCGGCGGCCTTGGCGAAGGCCAGCCATTGGATGGCCAGTTGGCGGCCCTTGTCGGTGAACAGCACGCAGTCCCCCTGCAGGGTCAGCAGGTCCTTCTCCAGCCAGATCGCCAGCTGTTCTTCGGCCAGCGTCTTGCCGGTGAACTCGAACAGTTGGCGCAGCTCGTCCAGGGTCCGTCCTTCGCTGAAACTGAGGATGCCCAATAGTTCGAAGTCCTGGTCCTGCATGCCCATCGCCTTGAGCTGCTGGCGAATCGGCAATTGCAGCTGGTAATAGGCGCGACCGAGGAGGAAACCGAGCCAGTTTTCACCGTAGATGAGACTTTCCTGGCCACGCGCGGCGGCAGGCTGCAAGCGTCGGTAACCGCCGCTGTGGAACACCAGCGGGGCTTTGTCGAAGCGGTCGAACGCCAGCACTTCACCAACCAGGATGATGTGATCGCCACCCTCGTACTGGTAGGTGGTCTTGCACTGGAAGCGCGCCGAGCAGCCATCGAGCAGCGGAATGTCGCTGGGGCCGCGCTGCAGCTCAAGGGCTGCGAACTTGTCGGTGCCGCTTTTGGCGAAGCGGTTGGACAGCAGTTCCTGGTCAGTCGCCAGGATGTGCACGGCGAAGTGCGAACCTTCGGTGAAGGCGTGCGCCGACGAAGAGTCCTTGTTGATGCTCCACAGCACCATCGGCGGGTCGATCGACACCGAGTTGAAGCTGTTGGCGGTCAAGCCGTAGTCCTGGCCATCCGGGCCACGGGTGGTGACGATGGTCACGCCGGTGGTGAAGGCGCCGAGCGCCTGGCGGAACTGCTTGGGATCGAAGTGGTTGGTGTTCATCAAGGGGACTCCAGTTGCCGCCGGGCGTGCCGGCGGCTGATTGTTATTGGGCAGGAGTGGCTCAGCGGTCGAGCAGCGGCATGACCAGGCGGCCGAAGCGTTCGGCTTCTTCGTGATGCGGGTAGCCGGACAGGCAGAAACCGCTGCAACCGGCCTCGACGAACGCCAGCAACTGGTCGGCGACCTGCTGTGGGTTGCCCACCACGGCAATACCGGCACCGGGGCGCACTTCGGTGATGCCGGTCCACAGGTGTGGGGTCATCTTGCGGCCGACGGTGTTGGAGAGCTCTTTCATTCGCTGGTTGGCGACGGACTCAGCCATCATGGTCTTGACCTGCTCGGTCCAGGCCGGGTCGGCGCCGTTGACCAGCGCATCGGCTGCAGCCCAGGCCTCTTCTTCGGTTTCGCGGCAGATGATCTGCAGGCGCATGGCGAACTCGATCGCCTCGCCCCGGCCGTACTTGGCAGCGCGCTCGCGCATCTCCTTGATCTGCTCGGCGATGCGCTCCGGGTAGTCGCCCCAGAACAGGTGCACGGACGAGTGCCTGGCGGAAATTTCGGCAGCCTGTTCGGAGCCACCGCCGAGGAAGAATGGTGGGTGCGGTTGCTGGTACGGGGCCGGGATGACCTTCGGGCCATGTGCCTGGTAGTACTTGCCTTCGTATTCCACGCCTTCTTCGGTCCACAGGCGCTTCATCAGCTCGACTTCTTCCTCCAACTGCTCGTAGCGACCTTCCTTGGAGACGATCTGGCCTTCTGCGTAGGCGTCTTTCTCGCTGAGGCCGGCGATCAGGTTGATATAGATACGGCCCTTGGACAGCTGGTCAAAGGTGGCGAACATCTTGGCCTGTGCAACCGGATGGATGAAGCCGGGCTTCACTGCCACCAGGGCTTTAAGTTTCTGGGTACGGGCGATCACGAACGAGGCGGTCACCCAGGCATCCCAACAGAAGGGCGTAACAGGGACCAGTACGTAGTCGAAGCCGGCCTGTTCGGCGGCGATGGCTACCCGCTCGAAATGCTCGAGGGACTGGGGGATGCTTTTACTCGGATCGCTGAAAGCAGTGGTGTCGCCAATCGTTGGAATGAACCAACCCATCTGAAGCGGTTTCTTGTTATTCATGCTTGGGCTCTTGCACAGAGGGAACGGTAGAGCCACTACATCAAAGGCTGGACGGTGAGGGAAATGAATAGTTAGAATTTGAGGCATGCATAAAATAAATACTCGCACCCTCGATCTGAACCTGCTGGTGGTCTTTGCCACCCTGTGGGAGACGCAGAACGTCACGCGCGCCGGTGAACGCCTGGCACTCAGTCAGCCGGCGGTCAGCCATGCCTTGCGACGACTGCGCGAGCGCCTGGGTGACGAGCTGTTCGTCGCCGGGCGCAGTGGCCTGGTGCCGACCGCGCGCGCAACCGAGCTCATTGGCCCGGTGCGTGAAGCGCTGACGCGCCTGGACGAAGTGCTGCAAGGCTCCGAACCCTTCGTGCCGGCAGCGGCGCAGCGCAAGTTCCGAATTGCCTCCGGTGACTTCGTCGAGTTCCTGATTCTGCCGCGGTTGATCCAGCACATCGCCCGAGAGGCACCGGGGGTGATGATCGAGGTGCTGCCGCTGCCGCCGAACGATGCTTTGCCACTGCTGCTGGAGAACGGCGAAATCGACCTGATCATCAGCACGCCCATGGCGATGGGGGCTGTGTTGCGCCAGGAGCCGATCACCACGGTTTCGCTGCTGACGCTGATCTGGCAGCGCGAAGGTTTGCCGCCTGGGCGCTTTCCGCTCGATCTCTATCTGGAGCGGCCGCAGGTGATGATCGAAGTGCATCAACGGGAGGGCAACATCATCGATGCAACCCTGCAAGCCCAGGGATTGGCTCGTCGTATTGGCGTACTGGTGCAGAACTTTATGGCGATGCCAGTGATTGCCTCGCAGACGGGCTATATCTGCAATCTGCCGGGGCCGATCGCGCGGGTTTTCGCCCAGGCTTTCAGCCTAAGTTGCCACCCGCCGCCGATCGACTTCCCGGAACCCGAGTTGGTTGCGTACTGGCATGCCCGGTTCGATGCAGATCCAGGCTTGAAATGGTTGCGTGAGCAGATAAAGGATTGCGCCACCAGGCTCCCGTGAGCGACTGCGTTCATGATTTCTGCCTTTCACGACCGGCTGAAACCGTCCCGAGGCAGCCCTTCGCCTACGCCTGTAATTGGACGCTGGCCGGCCTACCATGCAGGCAATCAACCAGCATCGAAATCTGGTTACCCAAAGCACTGCTAGGAACGCAGACGCTTTATAACAGGCGATAGCACTGCAGAGGGCATAGACTGTTTTTTCATGCTTTTTGCATTCGTCACCCAAGGGGGCTGCATCATTCATGGACAATAAACTGACATCCAAGACTGCGATCGTAACAGGGGCAGCCCAAGGGATTGGCGCTGCGATTGCACGACTCTTCGTACAAGAGGGAAGCTTTGTCTACGTCACCGATGTTAACGACGAACTCGGCCGAGCGGTTGCAAGTTCACTAGGTGATCGTGCTTGTTATCTGCGCCTTGATGTGCGGCGCGAAGAGGACTGGCAACGAGTGACGACGCAGATCCTGAAAGAGCGCGGCAGCTTGGACGTTCTGGTGAACAACGCGGGCATTACCGGATTTGAGCAGGGCGCCGTGCAACACGACCCGGAGCATGCAAGCCTGGAGGATTGGCACGCTGTGCATCACACCAACCTCGACGGTGTATTCCTGGGTTGCAAGTACGCCATTCGCTCCATGCGCCGTTCAGGAGCCGGCTCTATTATCAACATCTCCTCACGCTCTGGCCTGGTCGGCATTCCAGGCGCCGCAGCGTACGCATCGTCCAAGGCTGCTGTTCGCAATCACACCAAGACGGTGGCGCTTTACTGCGCCGAGCAAGGACTGAGAGTTCGATGCAACTCGGTTCATCCGGCAGCCATCCTCACACCCATATGGGAGCCTATTTTGGGTACTGATGCAGGTCGTGACGAGCGAATGGCCGCCTTGGTTCGAGACACTCCGCTCAGACGATTCGGAATGCCCGAAGAAGTGGCGGCCATGGTTCTGTTACTCGCCTCGGACGACGCAACATACATTACCGGCAGTGAGTTCAACATTGACGGTGGTCTGTTGGCAGGTTCGGCCGCGACGCCCATTGTCATGGATGACAGCGCAAGCTAGCTCAACAGATGACGTGCGCGTCCAGCTCCAGGCCTATCCCCACGATCGAAAGCCGATCAAACCCCAGCACCCCGCGCTGATCTCCCAGGTATTCGGAGTGGGACTGCAAGTTCATGTAGCTGTAACGCAGTTCGACATCGAGTTCATAATTGGGCCTGATGCGCTCAAGATCGAGCATCAGCGCGCCGCCCAGGCCGACGGCCGTCTGTGGCCGTTGTCGAGAAACTTTATGTCTTTATCGAAGCGGCGGTTGATGAACAGGCGTGCGGCGTTGATGTCGCTGGTCAGGTAACCCGCCGCGAAATTGAAGATCGGACGCAGGGCGAGTTCGTCGGTCAGCGCAAAGTCCCAACCGATGCCACCCGTGGCGGAAATGGAGTTCCATTTAACCGGGATGGTTTGGGTTTGCTCGCCATCAGTGGCGACAAAGCGTGGGTCATAGCGGCTGTAGGCGACCGCTTCTTCAAGGTAGAGCGGTGTTTCCTTGCTCAAAGTGGCGCCGCCGCCAGCCTGAGTCATGGTCAGGCTCGGGTTGCCGGCGCTGTTGTCGTTGATGCTCATGGGGCGTGCGTCGGGGCGGGCTTGCCCGCGATGAATTCGCAGCGGTGAGTCGGATAGGCCGAGGCGTCTGGATCGCGGGCAAGCCCGCTCCTACAGGGAACACCGCTGAAGAGGGTTACCGTCAACTGTGGATGAACGTCCAGAGATCGGTATTCAGTTTTTCGATGGCGGCTTTAAAGTCCTTGGGGGTGACTGGCTGACTCTCGTTCTCTAGCTGGCTGCCAAATACCTTGCGCACCACTTTGGCCATTGTCTGATGGGTGTTCGCGTCAATGAACTCGGCTTCGATGAACAAAATGGTGTCTTGATCCCGGTAACCGGTGGCGGCCTGTGTCGCGCCGACAACGGCCGCGATTGGCAACACTTCATACCACTTCATGCCTTCGTTCGACGCGCTGACGCCAGTGATTGCCGCGCGCAGGATCAGGGGGTGTGACCCGGCCGGCGCAGCGGCCGCATTGGACACCCTCTGGTATTTTTGGCCCAGTACGATTTTGGCCTTCCTGGACATGTAGTCCTGCAAGTCGGCCAGCGTCTGCTGATTGACCTGCTCATTGGGTTTGGGCGCGGGATAAAACTCCAGCGTTCTGAACGCGATGGTGTCATACGCATTCGGGTTCCACGACGGGCTCACCCAGCGCATTGCCTTCTCGCCCGTGGCGGTGGTCACTTCCTGCAGGTTGTTGTAGTTGGACAGGAAGCCGGAGTACTGCTCGCGCTCAGTGACTTGGGAGGTGCAACCGCCGAGGAGCAGGCTGGCCAGTGCGACGCCAACAAACAGTTTATGGGCCAAGATCATAGTGGGCTCACTCCACGATTAAGTCGTGTTCCGTCAACAGTCGCAGGTGGCTTTATCCCACGGCCTGGTACTAGCGACGATAGTAGCGGTGATCGTCCTCGTAGCGGTGCCGCATCGCCCGATCATGCCGGCGCTCCCAATCACGATGGCGTTCGGCTTCTCGGCGGGCCCGCTCTCGACGCCATTGATCTCTACGCCAGTTGTCTCGGCGCCAATCGTCTCTATGATCGTGCCAACGGCCGTCATGCCCGTATCGGTCGTCATGGGCAAGCAACGGCCCGGGCTGCTGGCCGGCCATACTGGCCAAGCTCGGCCAAGGATTGTCGGCAGCCTGGGCCGGAGCCTGGGTGGCTGCGACTTCAGTTGCGAAAACAGGGGTTGCGGTCTTCATCTGTGTTGCTGATGCCGAGCCCACTGCCGCGAGCGCGAACAGGCCGAAGAGCACCATCCGTGGGTCATGGATTTTCATGAGCGAAGACAACCTCTGATTGAC
>CAYVPI010000169.1:0-10841 GCA_964453495.1 uncultured Pseudomonas sp.
GATCCAGGCTGATTTCCCCCACAAAGAAGAACAACAGCTGCAAACACGCACACTGTGGCAAGCAGCGCTGGAAAACTTCGGTTTCAACGTCAGACTGCAGACGGGCTCGGGCCTGGACTTCCTCAGGGCCAGCAGCATCAATACCCAGCCGTCTGGTGGGCGCCACAACCTGATCCCCGTGAGCACCTTTGTCGAGGTCGTACGCGACCTTGACCTGGGAGAACGCTTGCAGCGCATGTTGAGCCAACAATTAACCGCACAAACCGCACTGCCGGCGCGGGACTACCACCGGGCCATGCTGCAGTTCGCACTATTGGACAGCTACCGTCAAAGTGATGACGACACATTCAACCGTGAGCAACTGCAGTTGCTTACCCGCGGCTGCGCAACCCCAGGTGCGCTTCAATGGAAATACTTCAACCTGAAATTCCCTGATGGCCTGCTCAAAAGCCTGCTCGCTGTGACGCCTGTTAGCCCTGCACTTAGGGAGTTGGAGCGTCAGCTGGGGAACTTGGCCGACGATCGGCTGAACCGGACGCTGCTGGAAGAGCAGTTGCCCCTGCCATTCTACGTACTCAAACTTGACGAAGCGGTTTTCAGCTACCTGCCCGAGCGCCCGGGAGGCCCCTGGCAACGGCACGCCTCACTCGCCGACGCCGTCGATTCGTTGCGCAAACAGATCCACCTCGCCACGACTGCCAAATCGCTCGGCTGGCTCTATCGCTGGCTGCCCCTGACCTTGCAGCAAAAGCTTTCCGCTTTTCTGAAAACAGAAACCGTCGATCGCCAACAGCTCAATTGGCTGGCCCTTTGGCTGCACGACAACTTCGCCAGGCAACCCAGCGCCACACAGATGGATATCGTTGAAAGCCCGAACAGCCCCTGGCGGCAACTGTCATTGCTGGACATCATCAGTCGCGAACAACAGCAGTGTATTGCCACCGATCTTTCATTGATGGCGAGCAGCAACAACAGCGCGGATTTCGACACGTTCAGCAAAGGCTTCCTGTTCGCCGTCAGCGAAGTGCTGCAATTACTGACCCTTCCTGCCCCCGGCGGTGTCACGGGACTCAACCGGGCCATGCTCGCTGCCACCCTGGGTAGCCTGGGCTACCAGACCGCATCAGCGGGCCAGGCCTTGCTGGTCGGGCACTCCACCGAGGCAGCTCAAGCCCTGGCTGACATTGCCGACTTGCTCATCAGCGGTCGGATCCAAAATGTGGGCGCAAAGCTGTCTGCACAGCGTTCACGGCAACTGGTCGGGCAACTTGGCCGATCGCCACAGATCGCCTCGAAACTGGCCACGCGCCTGGACAGCAGCCAGTGGAACAGCAACCGGCTGCTGGAGCATCTGCTCCCCTGGGAGTTGCAATTGTCAGCGGTTGAAATTACCCGATTGCTGCGTTTGAGCGGTGTTGCACGGCAACAACTGGATGCAGCCTGGCGCAGTGATGGTGACCTGCCATGGCAGATACAAGCCCTGCTCGAATGGCAGCGCCCAGATCAAGCCGTCTCGTCTATCGACGCCCTGCAAGAACGCTTCCCGGGCCTTGCGCCTGCTGCAGCCAAGATGGCAATGCGCCGCTTTCCCCAGCTGGACCAGATAAAAGCCGATACCCTGCTGGAACCCGAACTTGCCAATTCTTTACTTGGTTTGCAGGAAGAAAGTCGCGTGCTCCACGCATTGCAACGCCTTGAGAATGGCCAACTTGACCGAGACGCGGAAGCAATTTGCTGCCAACTATTGACCATTACCAACGACTGGCCGGCGCAACTTGGAATTCGCATCGACGAAGACCTGCAATCTCCACCCGGTGCAGGCTTTTATCCAGCCGCTGCGGTACAGCTTTACGGTTCACCGCAGCCAGAACGCTTACTCACCCTGACCCGCGTCGGAAACCTTTACCTGGACCACGATAATCAGCCCGTGACGTTGCTACAGGCATTGATCGACCATGAGCCAAGTATCGCCGGGGCATACCACGACACCGTCACCCTGGGTGAACACCTGCTGACCATTGCGTTGCGCAATCGCGACAGCTTGACTGATTTGCTGGCTGAATCACCCCTTCAGGCAGTAACGCCCCAGCGCCTGACGCTCAAGCCGACTTCGCTCCCCGACGATGTGCAAATTGAGGATGGGGCAACTCTCGTCACTGTCGTGGACAAAACTTATGCACTGATCGAAAGCACCGCCTATTCGGCTTACCTGGACCCTCAGACCTCGACAACGCAACAACCCGTTTGGCGTCTGTCCGATCGACAGGAACCCGCTAACCCCGGCACCGCGATCATCGAGTACCGCCAACGCTGGTACTACCATCGCCTGCCAGGTGCGGGCGGCATGCCCAGGCGCCTGGACGCATTGCGTGAGAAAAACCGGCAGGCGGCACAAGCCGAGCGAGATGCCCAAGCGTTGCGGGAGCAACAGCTTCAGGAGCAACTTACAGATATCAACCGGAAGCTGAGGGGTTTCGCGCAGCAACTTGAAGTTGCCAACAGCCAGGTCACTAGCGCAGCCGACAAAGTCCAGGAGCAGCAGGCTATTACTGATCTAACTCGCCTGTATTGGTCAGTCATCAACCTGGTTACGCAAAAGATCCAGCTATTTGAGAGTCGGCCTGTCGAAAGGGTACGTACCGAATTACTGGAGATGCACCTGTATCGGCTCAAGTGTTTACAAAAGATCATCCTGGGTCTGGATCTGGGTTCCGGAGTGGAAGCTGACAAGCTGGTCATTGACGCGTATGAAGGCCAACACTCCCTCTATCGTGAACAACACCTGCAGCTGCTCGAGCATTTGCGATTTAAACGTGGCTTTTTGACCAAGCACGAAGCGTATGTTGCCGAGCTGCTCGAAAAAATTCCCGGGACCAGTACCGAATCGGCTATCAATGCCCATCGAGACAACTTCCCTGCATCGGTTCAGTTCCTGCAATCAGCCGTCATTCTGTTCAAACTGGAACTTCTGACCATCGGTGATACCGTCGAGTACGATGCGCCGGTGCGCTTCTCGGCCGAAGCGGCAACTCGATTGCACCAGCTGCATGATACGTTGGTCATGTTCAATGAACTGGACAACATACCCGCCAGCCATCATATGGGCGTGCTCGATGATCTGCACCGCCAGCTGGAAATCCAGCGAGCAGCACTTGGCAAAATGCGCGAAGGCGTCCCCTCTCGCGAGAAGCAGCACATCGACGATATTCTTAAAATCCTGGCGTCTTTTGAGCAACAAACACAGGAGCGCCTGACCCAACTGTATCAAGCGCTGACAGACAACAACGCCCTGAGCCTGGACCCGCAAGTGTTCGACGTGGAGTTTCTTCCACCCCAGACCGTTTCACAGCCACATCCAGCGCGTCGCAAGCGCCTGATCAGGGTCAATCAATCAGGGACTTCAGTACTCAAACTGGGCGAACAACGCACCCTGGAAGATGGCAAGATTGTGGTCGATGTTGTTTCCAGCAGCCCCCAAGCACCCTCCAGGGTAAACACATACGCCAGTGCCGCGGCAGGCACCTGGGAAAGTACAACCGTGCAACAGCGCCCCGCAACGCAACCCTCCTCACTGGCAGAGATGACCGAGCGCGCCAACACCCTGTTAAGTACGGTGCCGATGTACTTGTCGACTGCCCAACACAACGCCAGGCAAAACGACAACCCGAGCAATATCCTCGAATACCTGCACCGGCATGCCCAGGCGCTGGAAGAACAGGCCAGCAGTTTCGCCATGCAGGACGCCGCTCCAGCGCAGCAAGCGCTAGTACAACGACTGCGTGATGCCAGCGAACAACTAAAAACGGAAGGTGAGCGGCTGCGTGTCCAGTTGTACAAGGCGCCAGGGACCCTGGATATCAACCGCTTGCTGTACTTACTGGAGCATGGTCATGTCACGGTACACAAAACCTCCCCGCGTGCGCCCAGGGGTAAGGGGAAAGAAAAAAACTTCCTCGAGGTCTACACCATTCGAGACGCCGCAGGGGGTCACCGGGAACTGTGGGAAGCACATTTTCACTATGCCACGCCGGACACCCGCATCGATCCTTCCAGTTTCACGGGCGGCCATCTGAAAACCTTGGCACAAAGCCGCCAAGGCAGCGCTAGCCAGGCCCAGGCCGAACGCGAAGGCCGCCCCCATGAGCCCATTTGGCGAGCCCGCTTCGACTCGCGCACTGCACGCCCATTGTTCAATGCCGTCGCTAACCCCTGACACTGCAGACGCCGCGCCTCTGCTCAGTGGGCGCGGCATAACTATGTAACGCAAGACCCTCTCACTAACCGGTTTACATGAGCACTCCATCCAGTTGCGGAGCGCGCTCACCATGTCCCAGCCTCAGACCCTTGATATCAATGTCCACAGTGATGACTTCATCCAGTCGGCTCGGATCAACTCCGATCAGCAGACCTTACAATGGATACTCGACCAGACCCGCAGCGCCTTGGCTGCCCTGCCGCCGGACGAGAAAAGGAACTACCAGCGCCTGTCGACCGAGGTTTCCAAACTGGAGGAAGGCCTCAACGAGGCCATGAAGCGGTTCCACCAGACCCTGGAGAACGATGCCACCGCCCACTTGTCCCAGGCGCTGGAGCGACACTTGGGCAGGCCTTTGGATATCTTCAGGACCACACTGCAAGTAACGACTCAGGAAAGAATCGAACACAGCGCCAGGCTCAAGACATCGACCACGCAAATGTCCTTATGGGATGCGGCAAGGAGAAACTACGGCTTCCACCTGAGTAGTTACTGGTTACTGGGTTCAGGTGAGCAATTTCACGAAACTGCCGAGATTATCGAACCCGACCAACCGGATGGAGCCAAGGAATTGTCCACGTTGGCCTTTGTCGACATCGTTCGCGAAACAGACTTGGGCGCCCGGTTTCTGACTTATTTTGACGAGCACTTTGCCACCGGCATCAAGCCACGGCTCTCAGAATACAAGCGCGCACAGCTGCAACTGGCGCTGCTCGAAGCCTTGCGTCAAGGTGAAATCAACCTCAACGAATTCAACAAACTGGACACGACAAAAGATCAGCAGCGTTACCCCTGGGACAGCTACGAACTAGTGTTCGGTGGTGAGCGGGCCTTGATGGGGCTGTTCATCGGCCGCCTCACTGACTTGCCCGACACCCCGACCTTCAGCTACATGCCAGGTCGCCCAAGGGGCGAGATCAAGCGCCATGGCTCTATCGAAGGTGCCCTGGAATCCATTCGCGAAGAGTTGCGCGATGCCGCCCTTAAAAGCCATGCGCCCTGGTTCCTGCGGCTACTGAGCATCAACGCCAAGCTCAAACTTCACCGTTTCTTGAAGACGCCGCAGGTCAACACTGGCCAGTTGAACTGGTTCGCCTTGCAACTTTTCAGGTTGTTCGGAAACGACTCGCCCTACAGTTCACGCCTCAAAATCCAACGCTCCAGCTCAGCCAACGCGCTGACCACCGCGGTGTACAACCAGGCTGCCCTGCGGTTCTATGCCGATGCCTTGAAAGACTATCGACCGGTAGCCGAAGCCGATCACCAAACCTGGCTGGACGGGTTCAGCACAATCGTCAGCGAAACCGCAGAGCTGCTTCTGACTTCCGCGCCCGGTGGCGTGCTGGGCGTCAACCAGCTGATGCTCATTGCTTCATTCGGAGCGCTGGGCTACGAGACGTTCAAAGCGACTGTCGCACTGACTCAGGGAGAGCGAAACGAATTCATCCAGGCCATTGCCGATATTGTCGAATTAGTCATCTCCAGCGCCCTGCAAGGGGTTGGGGCAAAACTTACGGCACGGCGCACACAAGCCCTGGTCAAGGCGCTGGGCAACCCACGCAAGAACTTCGCCACGGGCACAGCGAGTGAGCCCAACTTGAGTTGGTTGCCCGCCACGCCCGAGGCGCAATCACGCGATGGCGTCAGTACGCTCAATGACATTGAGTTGCTCAAGAAGATGCTTTCACCGGACCTGCCTGCTTTTTCCACTGATCAAGTCGAGCGCCTGTTGCCAATTGCCAACATCAAGCGCGACACCCTGGACGCAATCTGGGCAGGCACACAGGAGGCGCCCTGGCCGTTGCGAGAAGCCGTGGACAGACAACAACTGCGCTTGCGACTGGACAACCTGAGATCGGCGCTGGCGCTCAGTGACAGCAACTTGCCAGAAATTGCCGATCAAGTGCTGCCTCCGCTCCTTGCGGTGAAAGCTTACGCCCGCGTCAGAATCTACGACATGGATAGAACCACCCTTGTTGCCCAGTACGAGCCCGTCCGGGACAGCTCCCCAGCCACGGTCAGCCCAGATCTGGTGCTGGTTCGGCAGAAGCGCAATGGCTATGTCCCTTTCGCCGACGAAACCGCCAACGGCAGCCTGACGCTCCTGGCTGCGTTGCTCAAAGAGCACGAGCGCCTGAACACCGAGAGCACACTGGGCAAGCGTGGCGACCACGTCCTGGACCTTGCTTTTACAGATCGCCTTGAGCACCTGCGCAAGCAACTGGTCGCCGAGATGGAGCGCCAGCAGCAAGCGCTGTTCCAGGCGCTGCAAGACGACCGGCCCCGCGCCAACCTTGATCCCCAGCACCCCGGCATTGCCTTTTCCCGTACAGCGCCGCAGGCAAGCGAGGCCGATAGCCGAGTGAATGGACTGTTGCAGCATTTCCCGGACTTGACCCAAACCGCAGCGGTACAGGTATTGCGTGAATTCCCACAGAGCCGTTTCGACCCGGAGGCGATATTCACTTCGCAGCAAATGGAGCGAATTGAGCAAATCCGCACCCAAAGCCGGACACGGCAAGCGTTTATTGCCCTGGAGGATACCCGCGGCCGTGGCTTGGGCAACGATGCCGAATCGGTGTTCTGCCATTTGCTGACCACACTGCCAAATTGGCCTGAAGGCCTTGGGTTGAAAGTATTCCTGGGAGTCCAGGGTACCAGCGGCTTATTCAAGGGTGACACGTCGTTGGCTCAATACGGCGATGCATCGGCTGAACGCTTCGTCGAACTGGTCAGGACAGGTGACACTTACAGGAGTTACGACTCGCGAGCCGAGAACATTGCTGCCCCCTACCCTGGGCAGAACAGCCTGGTCTCCTCCGTGCTCAAGGCACTGAACGACAGCCAGCGAGACAGCCTGGGTTATCTGATCCATGACAGTGGCAAGCTGGCCAGGGATATCGTCGATGTCGGCAGCGAGCTTGCTGCCTATTGGCCAGCCCTGCTTACGTATGACATCACCTCTTCCCTGAGCAGTAAACGCCTCGCCGGATACGCTACAGGCGTGGCCCTCAACGCCAACAGTATTGATCGTGACGGCGTGTACGACCTGAATGGAAAACACTACATCGAACACAATGGCCAGTTTTATCAGGTGCTCGAGGATGAGGAGTCCTCAACCCCCCAGCGCACTGTCTGGCGTATCGTTCGCCCAACCGATGAGGTCGCCACGGATGACTCCAATCGCTATGTCAGCACTCGCCCCGGCCGCAGTGAGCCGGTCACTCGCGATGCCAATGGCCAATGGTGGGCAATAGTCGTGGGTGGTGCAGGTGGAGGACCGCGCCTTGATCGCAACCGTTTGAGCGAGGCTCAGGTCATCGCTGCGTTTACACAGTATGACGCGGCGATAAACAAAGATTATCAGGTGATAGAGACCAACAGCGCCACCATCAACAAATTGCCAGAAAACCAACCACTAAGCAGAGACAGTAAGTTACTGCTTGCTATCAACATAAGGACTGCCGAACGACTCACAGAAACTTTGAATAAAAAATTGGCGGCATTCGAGAAACACCTTGAATATTTCAAGCACAATCAAAAACAATTCTATTTCCACTACTGCAGATACCTTGACACTATTGCCTATAGCGCAGCAGCGTACTTCACCATCCCTCCCGCGGCGCAGGCTCAATACGAGGATAATATTCGCGGCCTAGGCGAGTTCAGCGCCAGATCGAACCTCTCAGGCTTACGCCAGATCGCACGTCATGCCATAACAGCAATCAAACAAAAAATACCCGCTGCCGAAGCAGGTCACCAGGCACTTCAAAAAATCGACACGACTGCCTCTGCCTATCAAGGCCCAGACAATTTAAAAGCACTGCTCAACGACAGAGCCAAGAAACTGACTGAAGACATCAAAAGCGATCAGCCCCCGCCCAGCGCACTGTCTCTGCGATATCACTTGTTTTTTCGGTACGCCAATCTTTTGTCCGTCGGCGACCCCCATAACCCTAAAGACCCGGAAATCAACAGGCCAGAACTTCTGGACTTGCTGAACGATACCAACAAGGCACTTGGACTCGTCGGTATTAGCACGGTTCAACCACCTGAGAAACAACTCATTTTGCTTGAGCATGCTCAGGGTTCACTGGAAGCCTTTATCCCCCAGTGGGAAATTTGGCCCAACAACATAACCGAGGAACACGACAAGCCGCATATAAAGGGCGTTATTGAAATCATTAAGGATGTTGAGAAAGATATCAGGACGATCATCCAGGATATCGTTGACACTCAATCAGGCAACTTTTTTTCTCGGGGGAATGACACCGACGTCGACGCCATTGATTTTGACTTCATACCCGACGAGATACTGAAGTCACAAACAGCGACACCCAAGCTACCGCGCAAAAAAATAATTAAAATACGCACACCACGCGGCGACAAACATGTTCTTGCCGACGAGCGCAATGACAACAGCAAGGAAGTTGATGTCGGGGCAGAATTCCCCGGCGGGAACAGCACGCAATCATCCTATCACCAACAGGCAGATGGCTCTTGGAAGAAGACTCGCTCCAGCGCTGCGCCCGCCGTCAACCCCGCAACACAAAACGAAAGGGCAAAACGGCTCATCGCGCAAGTACCCAGCCATTATGACCGGGCTGAGCAAATGATCCGCGATCGCTACCTGCCCATCAGTGTATGCGAGTACCTGGAGAAACAGGCCGCGAAACTGGACGACCAAGCGTCGGAGCTGCAATTAACAAACAGTGCCGATAACCAGGCACTTATAGTGTCGCTAAAAAATAAAAGCCAGGAGCTGATCGACTATGGCAATGACCTGTTAATCAAGGCCTACAAGAACAAGGATACGTTAAACATCCCTAACTTGCGTGTTCTCTTTGATCAGGAAAAAGTGACCGTTAAAAAGGGTGAACAGCGTATTCGTCTAAGAAAAGATGATTTTCTGGATGTATATCGAATTCACGACTCAGATAACGGTCAGCCTCTCTGGGAAGCGCATTTCCATTATCCCAAGCCCAGCACCGAGACGCACGACATGTCTTTCCTGCGGGCTCACCTGAAACGACTTGAGCAGGCCCATTTAGGGCAGCAGGCTCAACGTGAACAGGAACGTACAGGCCAGCCTGTCACGCGAATATGGCGCGAACTCATCGATCAAGACACTGCCAGGAAACTGTTTAGTCGCCTCACGGGATGATTGATCGCCCCACAGGTTGTTGCCCCTTGCGGACACCCAGCTTGTGGGGCCGCGCTTACTCGTCGTCGTCGAAGTTGTAGCTACCCGGCGCCAGGTTTTCGAAGCGGGTGTACTTGCCGATAAAGGCCAGGCGAATAAAGCCAATCGGCCCGTTCCGCTGCTTGCCGATAATGATTTCGGCGATGCCCTTATGCTCGGTTTCCGGGTGGTACACCTCGTCCCGGTACACGAACATGATCACGTCGGCGTCCTGCTCGATAGCACCGGATTCACGCAAGTCGGAGTTCACCGGGCGCTTGTTCGGACGCTGTTCCAGGGAACGGTTGAGCTGCGACAGGGCCACCACCGGGCAGTTGAATTCCTTGGCCAGAGCCTTGAGCGAGCGGGAGATCTCGGAAATCTCGTTGGTACGGTTGTCGCCACTGGAGCCGGGGATCTGCATGAGCTGCAGGTAGTCGATCATGATCAGGCCGATATCGCCATGCTCACGCACCAGGCGGCGAGTACGGGCGCGCATTTCCGACGGGCTGATGCCGGCGGTATCGTCGATGAACAGCTTGCGGTCGTTGAGCAGGTTGACCGCCGAAGTCAGGCGTGGCCAGTCGTCGTCTTCCAGCTGGCCGGAACGCACCTTGGTCTGGTCGATACGGCCCAGGGAGGACAGCATACGCATGATCAGCGATTCGCCTGGCATCTCCAGGGAGTACACCAGTACCGCCTTTTCGCTGCGCAATACGGCGTTCTCCACCAGGTTCATGGCGAAGGTGGTCTTACCCATGGACGGACGCCCGGCGACGATGATCAGGTCGGCCGGCTGCAGGCCGCTGGTCTTCTCATCCAGGTCGGTGTAACCGGTAGACAGGCCGGTGATCGCACTGTCGGTGTTGAACAGTGTATCAATACGGTCGATGGCCTTGGTCAGCAACTCGTTAACGCCTACAGGCCCGCCGGTTTTCGGCCGTGCTTCGGCGATCTGGAAAATCTGCCGTTCGGCTTCATCGAGGATCTCTGCGGCGTTGCGCCCTTGGGGGTTGAAGGCGCTGTCGGCGATCTCGTTGCTGATGCTGATCAGCTGGCGCAGGGTCGCGCGCTCGCGAATGATCTGCGCATAGGCCTTGATGTTGGCGACCGACGGCGTGTTCTTCGCCAGTTCGCCCAGGTAGCCCAGGCCACCGGCCTGGCTGCTCTGGCCTTCCTTGTCCAGCTGCTCGTGCAGGGTTACCACGTCGAACGGGGCGTTCTGATCGGCCAGCTTGTGGATCGCGCGGAAAATCAGGCGGTGGTCATGCCGGTAGAAATCGCCGTCGGAAACTTGATCAAGCACACGCTCCCAAGCGTTGTTGTCCAGCATCAAGCCACCGAGCACAGCCTGTTCGGCCTCGATGGAATGCGGCGGCACCTTCAGGGCAGCGGTTTGCAGAT
>CAYVPI010000170.1:0-10779 GCA_964453495.1 uncultured Pseudomonas sp.
CCGCTGATCGGCTTCTCCGGCAGCCCATGGACCCTGGCCACCTACATGGTCGAAGGCGGCTCGTCGAAAGACTTCCGCAAGACCAAGGCCATGCTCTACGACAACCCGCAAGCCATGCACCTGCTGCTGGACAAGCTGGCCCAGTCGGTCACCTCGTACCTCAATGGCCAGATCCTGGCCGGCGCCCAGGCCGTGCAGATTTTCGACACCTGGGGTGGCAGCCTGTCGGCGGCGGCGTACCAGGAATTCTCCCTGGCCTACATGCGCAAGATCGTTGGCGGCCTTATCCGCGAACACGAAGGGCGTAAGGTGCCAGTCATCCTGTTCACCAAAAACGGTGGCTTGTGGCTGGAGAGCATTGCCGATGCCGGCGCCGACGCCCTGGGCCTGGACTGGACCTGCGATATCGGCCAGGCGCGCCAGCGAGTGGGCAACAAGGTTGCCTTGCAAGGCAACATGGACCCGACCGTGCTCTATGCCAAACCAGAAGCGATCCGTGCTGAAGTGGCGCGCATCCTGGCCAGCTATGGCGAGGGTTCGGGCCATGTCTTCAATCTGGGACATGGTATTACGCCAGAAGTCGACCCGGCACATGCCGGCGCGTTTATCAGTGCAGTGCATGAGTTTTCGGCGCAGTACCACCGCTGATTTATTGCCTCTCTAATACGCACTTTTGTTACTGTCGCTGGCCTGCAAGGGGTTGGCGACAGTAAATCTGAATACATTGAAGTGCCGTCGGCTTATCTCCATTTTTCTGAAGGTTTTTCCTACATCCTTTCCGAAGGCTGTTGCCTATTCTCCCATGCAGAGAAAGCAGCCTTTTTTTCACAAGTGGTGCGTTGTTTGTATCGACTCAGGGCTGGGTATAGTTACTTATAATCGGAAGTCGATGAATAAATGGAAATAAAAGCTGCAGTGAACAGGAAGTTACTGGGCGGGCTGTCGTCCGTTGCCGTTGTTGGTGCAATGCTCTTGCCTCAACAAGTGCTTGCGCATGGTTATACCAGCGAACCCCCTTCGCGTGCCTTTGCTTGCCGGCAGGGCCTCAATACTGATTGCGGTGGCGCCGGAGATGAGCCTCAGAGTGTGGGCGAGACCGACAAGGGGTTTCCGGAGCTTGGGCCACCGGATGGCAAGATTGCCAGCGGTGGTATTGGTCGGTTTGCTGCTCTTGATGTACAGGCAGCCACCCGTTGGCACCTGACCGAAATCAAGGATCGAACGATTGATTTTGCCTGGTACTACACCGCAGGCCACAACACGACGAAGTGGGAGTACTTCATCACCAAGGCTGGTTGGAACCCCAACGAGCCGCTGAGCCGTGCGTCATTCGAAACCACACCCTTTTGCACCGTTGATGGTGGTGGTGTGCCGCCTTTGCCGGGGGCTGAGGGCGGCAATGGGGCGGGCAAGGATAAACATCGCTGCACCTTGCCCGCCGACCGAAACGGCCAGCACGTGATTCTCGGTGCCTGGACCATCGATAACACTTCGGCAGCCTTCTACAACGTCATGGACGTTAACATCGTTGCCGAGGGTGGGCCGGTCGAGCCTGAACCGGGCTGGGAGCAGGTCGGCGTCATTCAGCCGCACCGGGAGCTGCAGGTGGGTGACAAAGTCAAGGCGCGTGCATTCGTGAAAGGCGTTGAAAGCCCGCAATTCAGCGTTCAGGTCACTATCGACACGCCGGCTGAAGGCGTGCCGCAGAACTGGTCCTTGAAGCTTGCGCAGCGTATCAACGATACCCAGGATCTGGTACGCGCGGGGGTTCGCGGTGCTGATGGAACCATTGCGCCCATTCAGGGGGCAAACACCATTTATGCCGAGGCTGCTAGCGGTATCAGCAGCTATGAGTTGGATTACCAGCTGGTACCGGGTGGTGATGCCTACATGCATATTCACGGCCTCAAGCCCGAATACACCCTGGCTGACGGCAAGGCGGCCATCGACTTCTCGGTCATGACCAATAAAAAACTGCAGGTCAGCGCTACGCTGTTCGACGCTGCTAACCAGCAGGTCGGCTTCACCGGTTCGCAAGTCGATGCCACCACCAAACCTTTCAGTCTTGAAGCTACTGCGTCCGAGGGGCGTCACTTGCTCAAGCTGGTCGGGATCAGCAAGCAGGGGCGTATCGCACTGCAGGAAGAGCGCTATCTCGAACTCAAGGGCGGTGATGCCGGCGGCGAGTATGACTACGTCTACCCAGAAGGTATGAGCAACTATCGCGCAGGCACGCGTGTATTGCAGCCCAAGTCGGGTGAGATATTCGAATGCAAGCCTTTCCCGGCCGAAGGCTGGTGCAGGATTTACTCGCCATCGGCCAATCATTATGAGCCGAGTGCAGGTTCCAACTGGCAAGACTCTTGGATCAAACATTGATCGCAGGATAAGTCAGGCATGACGGGGCGGCTCACTTACGGGACGCCCCTGTATATTTTGGAAACTGGGTAGTAATGAGTTACGTTAAATACACTAGGCAACAAGTGATACTGCATTGGGTTTCTGCAGTGGTGATTCTTTGGGCGACAATATCGGGGTTTTATGTCGCGCTTGCTCCCGTTTCAAATGAAGTTTTAGTGCATGTTTCTTTTATTAATGTGTCGCTGACCACGCTGTTTATTCCCGTGTTTTGCGTACGCTGGTATTTGCGTTATACACGTGCCGGGCCAATTGGCGCTGATGGCAATAGAAGTACTGCACGCCTGGCGCATTGTGTTCATGAAATTATTTATTGGGTTACGGCAACTGTTCTTGTAACTGGTATTTTGATGATGGACAGGCCGATCGATGTTTTCGGCTGGGTTCAACTATCGCACCTTGTTTCCGACCCGCAGTGGCTGGCCCGTTTCAATGGATTGCATATTGCCGCGTGCATCGTGCTGGCAGGGTTGGTGGCCATTCATGTCGCCGCCGTAGTGATGCATGAGCTCAGTGGCCGTCGCCTGCTCAAGCGCATGTCCATTTAACCGGCATGAATGTCTGGAGATGGCTGCCCTGGGGGGCGCCCGTGTTGATTGCTTTCGCCTTGCTGGCCTGGCGCGAAAATACCTTTCGCACGCAGCTCGCCATTAATGACCAGTCGTCATTGCCGACAGAGCGAACAGTGCAGGCTCAGGCCAACGAGCAACCACCTGCTGCAGCGACCATTGCGTTGGCATTCGGGATGTCGGCCCCAGGTGAGGCCGCACAGAACGTGGAGCACTTAACGCTCAAGGCCAGCTTCGTTTCAAGTCTTGGAGATTCCCGGGCCTTGCTTGCCGATGGCACTAGCGCGCGCTCCTATCGCGTCGGCGACCGCTTACCCGACGGCAGTGTGTTGCGGCGTATTGAATACCAATCGGTGGTGCTTTGGCGCGGCGGACGCGAAGAGCGCCTCCCTCTGGTGTCACCAAGCGACCGGCTGTTCCGCCTCGTTGGCGAAGGTGAAACCCGGCAAGCCTTGCAGCCATCCATTTTTTTTCAGCCCCATACACCTGAAGTGGTAAACCGATGATGCCGAGTAAATCCAGGCAATCTCGCCTCCTGTTGTCGTTGAGCCTGGGGTTGTGCCTGATGACATCCGCGGCCGTGGCTCAAGACGCCGCCTGGCAACTGGCGATGAGCGATGCAGATATTCGCGATGTGGTTCGGGAAGTCGGCACCATTCTTGATCAGACCATCATTCTCGACCCCAGGGTACAGGGGCGCATCACCGTACTGTCGAACGAGCGCCTGGAGCGTGAAGGCGTACGCCGCTTGTTTTATTCGGTTCTCAATGCCCAGGGTTTCGCGGCGGTAAACGATGGTGATCGTCTGTTGATCGTTCCTGCTGCCGAAGCAAAAGCCTGGGCCAACCAACAAGCGTCCGGCATACCCGCTGCCCTCACCACTCGGGTTTTCGAGTTGGGCACCAGCGTCGCCGCCGACCTGGCCGGGCTGTTGCGGCCTTTGGTTTCCAGCAACGGTTACATTGGCCCATCTGCATCTGCCAATGCTTTGGTGGTCACGGATTCGGCAGCCAACCTTGAGCGTGTTGCCCGGTTGATCAACCAGTTGGACTCCGGTCAGCAGCATGAACATGAGCTGGTGCAATTACGTCATGGCTTGGCAGCCGACCTGCTCAAGATCATCGAAGCCACCGTGGGTCGAGGTGATTCGGCCAGTCAGGTACTGGCCGACCCTCGTGGCAACCGTTTGTTGATCCTGGGCCCGGCCAAGGTTCGGCAGCGGCTCGCGCGCCTTGCTCGCTCGCTGGATACGCCGGCCCATTCGACTGCACATAACTGGCGAGTGCTGCGTCTGCACCATGCCGATGCATTGCAGCTGGCGGAGGTGCTTGGTGATGTAGGCAAGCGTCTGGATGGCAAGAGCAAGGCCGACGACTCCAAGCGCGGCGAAGGGGGCGGTGGACAGGCGCTGGTCAAGGCCGATGAAAGTCAGAACGCCCTGATCGTGATTGCCGAACCCGAGCAGATTCGCTCCATCGAGAACATTGTCGAGCAGCTTGACCAGCCGCGCGCCCAGGTACTGATCCACGCTGCCATTGTCGAGGTAAGCGGTGACATCAGTGAGGCACTGGGCCTGCAATGGGGCATCAATACCGGTAACTTCACGGGTGCGGTGAATTTCCCCGACAGCGGCATTTCATTGCCCGGCTTTCTCGCCGGTGCAGAATCGGCGGTGCCCAATGGTGCCGCCCTGGCAATTGGCTCGGATCGCTTTGCCGTGCTGGTCTCGGCATTGGCGAGCAATGCGCGCAGCAATCTACTGTCGACACCCAGCCTGCTCACCCTGGATAACCAGGAGGCAGAGATCCTCGTTGGTCAGAACGTGCCGTTCCAGACAGGCTCCTATACCACCTCCGGCAGCGGTGCCGACAATCCGTTCACCACAGTGGAGCGCAAGGACATCGGCATCAGCCTGAAGATCAAGCCACACATCAACGAAGGCAGCAGCCTGCGCCTGGAGGTCGAGCAGGAGAGCTCGGAAATTGCTCCGGGGCTGACCAATACGGACATCATCACCAACAAACGCTCGCTCAAGAGCACCATCCTTGCTGCTGACGGTGAAATCATCGTGGTCGGCGGTCTGATCAAAGACACCGTGCGCAGCGAACAACGCGCAGTGCCGCTGCTTGGTCGTTTGCCCCTGATCGGCGGCCTGTTCCGCTGGAACCGCGACACCCAGGAAAAGACCAACCTCATGGTCTTCCTGCGCCCAACCATCGTGCGTAGCCATGCGGCCTTGATCGAGACCAGCCGCCAGGCTTATGACGATTTGCGCCAAGGCGCAAACGCCCAAGGGTTGCCGAAGGATGCGCGAAACATGTTCGAAGGGCGGCGTGCGGTTGCGCCGGATGTGCGGGAAAGCCAGCCGTGAGCAGCGCCATGCCATTCGGCTTTGCCCGCCGCCAGGGCATTGTTTTGGACGATCGCGGCGTCCCGCCCGGCTTGTTGTTGCGCAGTGACGCCACCTTGGCTGCTCTCAGCGAGGCACGCCGACTGGTGGGCCCGCACTGGCCGTTGCGCTGGGTCGATGACAGCACGTTCGCTGCACGATTGGCCGCCTGTTACAGCGGTGGCCAGGACGCCGCCGAGGAGGTTGCGCTGGGCCTGGATCAGCAGATGGACCTTGCCAGCCTTGCCGAGCAGTTACCGCAAACATCGGACCTGCTCGAGCAACAGGACGACGCGCCGATCATCCGCTTGCTCAATGCGTTGTTGAGTGAAGCGGTGCGGGCCAAGGCGTCCGATATACACCTGGAAACCTTTGAACAGCAATTGAGGGTGCGCCTGCGAGTCGATGGCGTGTTACGCGAGGTGCTGCGCCCGCGTCGTGAACTGGCCACGCTGCTGGTATCGCGGATAAAAGTCATGGCGCGTCTGGATATCGCCGAAAAGCGCGTGCCCCAGGACGGTCGCCTGAGCTTGCGCCTGGCCGGTCACGAAGTGGATGTGCGGGTTTCCACCCTGCCGTCGGCCCATGGCGAGCGCGTGGTATTGCGCTTGCTCGACAAGCAGGCCGTGCGCCTGGACCTCGAGCAACTGGGCATGCATGGCGCTACACGCGAGCGCTTCATGCGGGTACTGGGCAAACCCCATGGGATTTTTCTCGTCACCGGGCCCACCGGCTCCGGCAAGACGACCACGCTGTACACGGCGCTGTCGCTGCTCAACGAGGTTTCGCGCAATATCCTGACGGTCGAGGATCCGGTCGAGTATCACCTGCCGGGTATCGGCCAGACGCAGGTCAACCCCAAGGTCGACATGACCTTCGCTCGCGGTCTTCGCGCCATCTTGCGCCAGGACCCGGACGTAGTAATGGTTGGGGAAATACGTGACCGTGAAACGGCGGATATCGCCGTGCAGGCGTCCTTGACCGGGCACCTGGTGCTCTCGACCCTGCACACCAACAGTGCCGTGGGGGCGATCACCCGGCTTGCCGACATGGGCGTCGATACCTGCTTGCTGGCGTCTTCACTGGCCGGTGTGTTGGCACAGCGCCTGGTGCGCATGCTTTGCCCCGAATGCAAGGCCCAGTGCCCGGTGGACAGCACCACCGCGGCTCGCCTTGGCGGTGCCGGGCCTGTACCGGACCGGGTGTTCAAGGCGCAGGGTTGCCCGGCTTGCCAGCAGGGTTACAGCGGGCGAATCGCCCTCTACGAAATGGTCCCGGTTACTCCGACCCTGGCGCAGGCCATTTACAACCGCGCCTCTGAAGCGGAGATGCTCGAAGTGGTTCGCAAGGACTGCCCGAGCCTTTTCGCCCATGGGCTGGAACTGCTGCAGCAAGGGCGCACCAGCGTCGAAGAATTGCTGCGCGTCACTGTACAGGACTGAGCATGCCAATGTTCAGGTACCGTGCCGAAGATGCCACAGGCAGGTCCTGTCATGGCGTACAGGAGGCTCAAAGCGCGCGGCATGCTCGCCAGTTGTTGCGTGAACGCGGGCTTATGGTGCTGTCGATGCGCAGTGCTGGCAGCAGTATCGGCTTTACCAATCTGTTCAGGAATAACGGCTTGAGCCCGGCGCAGCGAGCACTGGTGACTCGCCAGTTGGCGACGTTGTTGCAAGCGGGCATGCCGTTGGCCGAAGCATTGCGGGCCGTGGCGGCGCAGAGTGAACACCGCCGGGTGAAGGAGCTGATGCTGGCGGTGAGCGAGCGCGTCAGCGAAGGCTACGGCCTGGCCCAGGCCCTTTTGTTGTACCCCCAGGCGTTTCCATCGGTGTATTGCTCGACGGTGGCGGCTGCCGAGCGTTCGGGCCATCTTGCCAGGGTATTCGAGCGTTTGGCCGAGCATACGGAAAACCAGCAACTGGTCCGCCAGCGCGTTCAGCTGGCGCTGGTGTACCCCGTGATCCTGCTCATTGCCTCGTTATCGATCGTGGCGTTCCTATTGGGGTATGTCGTGCCTGACGTGGTGCAGGTTTTCGCCCAGGGGCAGCAAGCGCTGCCCTTGATGACCCGGATACTGATGGCACTCAGTGAAGGGACGCGACAGTACGGTTTGGTGGCCTGCGTGCTGGTGGCTGGCAGCTTCTCGACGGTGTACTGGGCCCTGCGTGAGCCTGCACGGCGGATGCGCTGGCACAACCTGCTGCTGCGCCTGCCCCTGTGTGGCGGGTTGATCCGCAGCAGCGAAGCCGCGCGTTTTATCAGTACCCTGGCCATTCTTGGCAAGAGCGGTGTGCCGCTGGCCGACGCCATGCACATCGCTGCGGCAGTCGTCGGTAACCTGGCATTGCGCGAGCGCCTGCGAACCGCCGCCCGCGAATTGAGTGAAGGCGCCACCCTGGCACGCAGCCTGGAGCTGAGCGGCACCCTGCCTGCGCTGATGCTGCACATGATCGCCAGCGCCGAGCGCGCCGGTGAGCTGGACGCAATGCTCGAGCGCGCGGCCGCCCTGCAAGAGAAGCTTCTGTCCGGGCGCATCGCCTTGGCCGTCAGCCTGTTCGAGCCCTTGATGCTGGTACTGATGGGTGCCGTAGTGCTGTTCATTGTGCTGGCCATTCTCATGCCCATCCTCAACCTCAACCAACTGGTCAACTGACATGCCTACCCATCACCGACTGCCCCTCAAGGCACAACGGGGTTTCACCCTGATCGAGATCATGGTCGTGGTCGTTATCCTTGGCATTCTCGGCGCACTGGTGCTGCCTAACGTCATGAGCCGCCCCGACCAGGCCAAGGCCACAGCCGCGCGTTCCGACATCCAGTCCATTGCCACGGCACTGGAAATCTACCGACTCGATAACGCCCGTTACCCCAGCACTGCGCAAGGCCTTGAAGCACTGGTCAAACGACCGGCGCTTGCACCTTTGCCACGCAACTGGAATGCCCAGGGCTACCTCAAAAGCGTACCGATCGATCCCTGGGGTACTCCTTATCAGTATCTCAATCCGGGCCTGAAATCTGTCGCCGGTTACGATCTCTATTCCTTTGGTGCCGATGGCCAGCCGGGCGGCGAAGGTTTGGAAGCCGAAATCGGCAACTGGGCCGACTGAGCCATGCGTCGAGGAATACGCGGGTTCACGCTGCTCGAATTACTGGTCGTATTGTTGCTGGTCGGCGTACTGGTGGGCATGGTCGGATTTTCGGGCGGCAAGAATCTACAGCGCGAAGCCCGTCAACAGGCCCGTTTGTTCATCCAGCAATTGCAGCACGCCCGTCAGCAGGCGGTTATCGAGGGGCGCGAATACGGCATTCATTTTGAGGGCCAAGCCTACCGGCTGATGAAATGGCAGGTTCGCGATTGGGCGGATGCCGCCAAGGCTCATGCCACTGGCATGGACTTGCGTCTCGAGCTGGAAGGGCTGGTATGGACGGGTAGCGAACATGATGGCCAGCCGCAACTGATGATCATGAGCAGTGATGAGACCAGCAACTTCACCCTCCACTTCGAGTGGGGGGGAGCGCGCCTGGCCAGTGTCAGCGGTGATGGCGTGAACGAGCCGCAGCTTCATGAATAGTCGTGGCTTTACTCTGCTTGAGGTGCTGGTGGCATTGACGGTCTTCGCGTTGCTGGCATCGGCGGCAACCCTGGCCACCGGCCATGTCCTGGGCCAGCGTAACGGCCTGCAGGATCGCCTGTTCGGTGCCTGGCTGGCAGATAACCATATCGCCGAATTGTACTTGCAAGCGCCGTTGGCACCTGGCCAGCGACAAATCAGCCAGACAATGGATGGTCGCAACTGGACCTTGACCGAAACCATCCTGCCCGCCGCCGTCTCCAGTCTGGTACTGATCGAGGTAGGGGTAGGGCTTAAACATGTCGAGGGTAGGGTTTACCACACTGCCACCTGGTTGGAGGCCGTCGATGCCACACATTAGGCCCATGGCTTTACCGTGCCCGCGCCAGCAGGGTTTTACCTTGCTTGAGCTATTGCTGGCATTGTCGATCTTCACCTTGCTCGGCGTGGCCAGTTGGCGCTTGTTCGACGTCGTGGTGCAGGCTCAAGGCGCGAGTGAGCGTCACGGCGGCCAATTACGTGCGCTGCAACGTGCCATGGGGTTGTTCGAGCGCGATGTTCGCCATGCAGTATTACCACCGGGGACTGCAGGTTCCGGCTATGGCATGACGCTGCACAAACAGCGCCTGCAATGGCTGCGCGGTGGCGAACGCAATCCCCTGGACTTGCCACGAAGTGAACTTCGGGTAGTCGAATACTGGCTCGAGGATGGCGTGCTGTGGCGCCATAACCGGACCTTGGAACATGGGCTAGGACAACCTCAGCGCCTGTTGGAAGGGGTCAATCGGCTGCAATGGCGCGTGCATGCCGGGCCTTACGGATGGCAGGCCCAATGGCCACTCAACGGTAAGCGCGAGCAAGCCCCGACTGCGGTCGAGATTGTGTTGTCGGTGGGGCGCTTCGAACAGGTTCGGCGTGTCGTACTCCTCGCTCGGGACGCCAATGAGCCCTGAACGCCAAACCGGCCTGGCATTGATCTCAGTGCTGTTGATCATGGCGTTGGCCATGCTGCTGGTGGCCGGCATGTTGCGTAGTCATCAGCTGCTGGTCAGCAGTACCGGCCAGCAACTCGATGCAGTGCGGCTCTGGCACCTGGCCCTGGCCGGGGAAAACCTGGCCAGGCAACGACTGCCGCGCCAGACGGTCGATACGCCGGCAACGGTCAACTACTCCCAGCCGTGGGCGCAATCGAGCACTTTCGCGCTGGCATCGGGCACTTTGCGCATCCACATCGAGGATCTGGCCGGGCGCTTCAACCTCGGCACGCTGGTTCGCAAAGGGCAGGTTGATTCGATCACTTTCAAGCGCTGGCAGCGTTTGTGCCACTCCCTCGGCATTGAAGTGCCGGACGTTCAGGCATTGGGAGGCCAACACTTGCTCGACCTCAGTCAGTTGCGCTTGCTGCCCGGCGTCACCCATCAAACGCTGCAGCGCTTGCGGCCTTGGGTGGCAGTTCTGCCTCGCGAAGCCGGGCTCAATATCAACACCGCCTCGCCGCGCTTGTTGGCAACGCTTGAAGGGCTGGAACCGTCGAGCGCCCGCCGCCTGCACGAACAACGGCCTGCCCAAGGCTACGAAAGTGTGCAGCGCTTTGTCATGGATCCCCTGATAGACGGGCTGGGTGTCGGAACCCACGGTTTGGCCGTATCCAGCCGCTGGTTCCGGCTGGAGGTGCAGGCCAGCGTGCAAGGGCAACATTTCTACTTGTACAGCGACCTTGAACTGGACCCAAAAACGAACAGCGTGCGGGTACTGCGACGCTCTTTTTCGGCCACTGGCGAGAATGCTTTGGATGAGTGAACGATGGTTGTACCTGTTACCAGAAGGCCTG
>CAYVPI010000171.1:0-10689 GCA_964453495.1 uncultured Pseudomonas sp.
ACTGGTACCACAAGGTCAGCCAGGCGTTCGTGGTGTTCCAGCCGGTGAAATCGGTGGGTGTGGTCGGTGACGGCCGTCGTTACGCCTGGGTCGTGGCCCTGCGTGCGGTAGAAACCATCGACTTCATGACTGCCCGTTGGGCGCACCTGCCGTACGAGCTGCTGGAAACCGTCAGCGGCCGGATCATCAACGAGATCGAAGGCATCTCCCGCGTCACCTACGACGTGTCGAGCAAGCCACCTGCCACCATCGAGTGGGAATGACAAAAAGGGCGCTTCGGCGCCCTTTTTGCTGCCTGCAGAAAAGCCTCAGGGCATCTGGCGCAAGCCGATGACTCGTAGCGCTGCGAGCAACTCCGACAGCCTCGGGTACCAACGGTTACTGATGGTTGCCCATTTTGGACGGATAATCCGTACGCCGGAAATGCCGGTTTCGATAGGCGTGCGGACCAGTTCTCCTGTGCCGCTGCGGTGCACCAATACTTGTTGGCCAGCCGATTGCTCCAGGGTGAACATACCTGGTTGCGGTAAGCGGTCGTCCAGGCTGATTGTGACGGGGGCGGGTAGGCTTGCTGCGTTATCCGCCAGCGCGGCAGGCAGTGTGTCGATCTTTAACAGCAGGTCGCTTTTGACGAACCCCGTCTGGTCGCTGAATTTCGAAGTACGGAACACTTCCCCGGGATCGCTGCCGATGCCGGTTGTTGAGCCGTGCGGCACATCTTCGATACGCAGGCCGATGGCCTTGTTCATTTCGCTCAAGCCAGGCACCCCGTTGTAAATATTGGTGTGGCTGTTGCCGACCAGGGCAACCCAGCGTGTGGGACCGTTGAGTTGCTGGTCGGCTTGAATTCTTTTGGAGGCGTAGAAATTCATCATCTTGGTGCGGGGTTCGGCGAAGTTACGCGGCAGATCACCCTCTCGGTAACTGGCCATGCAATCGATGGCTCGGATCGGAATATGGTGGTCATTGGCACTTTTGTACAACGCCTCGAACGTGTAAGTGCCGCTGGGGTCGGTACGGTGTCCGCCATCCTGCCCCTTGAGGTAATTGCGCAAGGTGTCGCTCATTTCGCCGGTGCGATTGAATTGCTCGAGATCGGCAAAGTGTATGTCCGCCATGACGTGCTCCATGTACAGCACTTTGACCTTCAGTTTTGCAAGTACCCCCATGTTTTCGATCAAGAACTTCTTGCTGGCGATTGATGAATGGGTTTCTCCAATGACCAGGCCGTCACTTGTTTTGAGCAGGGATTTGAGGATCGTTTTCGATGTCGCGCTTTGTTCAAGGGTCGGTATAACGGGACGTGTTTCTTGTGCATATTGTTGAAAAAAGCTTTCCGCATCTTCAAGCAAGGTCAGGCGGATTTTCTCGAAATGCTCGATGGCTTCGTTGAACTCAGGGGTGGCGAGATTTCGTAGACCTACGCGAAATGGACTGGGGTCGACTGCGGTTCGGGCCAGCGGGGCTTTATAGCGTTCGGGTAGGTCGTAGGGCGAATTGGGCAACGGTGAGTAAGTGCTTGCCTGGCGAGGTGAACCCCAGGGTTTTTTTGCAAACAGCTTGCCGCCGCCGCGCAGCCCAGGTCGCTCGAGCAAGTTCCACTCACCGTTGTCTGCCAGTTTGACAGGGAAGTGACGAAAGAATGAATAGGGCTCGGCCGGGTCGACAATTACCCAAGTCTTCATTTCCCCTAGATAGCGCACCTGATAGGGGAGGCTGTTGATCTCGATGTAAAAGTTGCCGTCCGTGTGGGTATAGATGCCCTTGAGCAGGCCACTCTTGCCCGGGTCGTCCACTAGCAGGACATTGGCGACGAAGTTTTGAAGGGGGCTGTTTTCCAATTCGCTTGCCAGGTGTGGCGGCAGCAACACTGGCTCGGTAGGCAGGAATGAGGCAGGGCGGGTGCCTTCAACGCTCGCTGTTTCCCCCAATGACTTGATTTCCCCCGCCACGCCGATAACCACCAGGCTGTTGAGCAGGGCGTCGATGCTGCTGAAAATCGCACCCAGCACGCCAGCCTTGCGGTCTGCCGTGTTGCGTCCGTTGACGGCCTGGTCGATGTTGAGCCCCAGGCTGGCCAGGTCGGCTCCCAGTGCGGCTAACGCTACCGGCCAGCACAGCATGCCCAACGCTCCCGTGACGTTGGCTGTGGCGCTGAGATAACCGATCCACAGTTTCTTGCGCAGGTCGGCATTGGACTCCAGGGAAGTGTAGGCTTCTTCGTGCATGCGTTTGCGCGCGCTTTCGCAGAGCCAGTCAAAGGCGTCTCCCTGGATAAGCTGGTCTTTCTGATTGACCACCCGGTGGTCGCCGCGAGCGTGAGACATGAACAGCGTCACCAGGACGTTGTGCAAACCGACATCCGTTCCCTCGGCGGCATAGGATGACAGCGGAAAATGCGACATGAAAACCGGTGACAGCAAAGGATCGTTGGCTTGCACCAACAGCCACCAGTGCAGGTCGGCCGCTGTTTCGAATACATGGAAGGTGCCGTCATTGGAGGGCATGTAGATAATCTGGCGCTGTTGCTCATCGACAATGCGCAGGATATCGCTGGCCACGTAGCCCCCGATGTCCAGGGCCCTGACGCTCAGCCCGGACGGTGGCTCGTCGCGTTGGTGAATTTTTTCAAGCGTGGGTGGCGTGCTGAAACTGCCGGCAACCGCTTTGATCACGGTGGTGAAGTGTTCGGGCTGCAGTGCACTGCTGTCCAGGTCCTCAATTGCCTTGGTGATGAAGTTCAGTTTTGCCAGCGATCGGTAGTCTTCGCTGCTGGTTTCCCAAAATGCGCTGAGGCGGGTCTTGAACAGGCTGGCGAAATCTATTTTCCAGAAGTCCGTCAGTACATCCTGACCCAGCATGCGGATTTCGTTGGTTTCGTTGTAGAACCTGGCGTGGCTATCGGCGCTGTAGAAGCCACCCAATTGCTGCAACAAGTCGGCATTGTCCTGGTCATGGGCGTTGAATCTGCGCATTACCAGCTCTGGTAGCGTAAGCGATTCCACGGGAGGGCCCGCATGCTCCCAGCCGGTGAAACTTCGAGTGCTGCTTTCTGCGTTATTGAAGCGGTGCCAGAAAACTTTATCGGGATCCAGATTCTGCCCTGTGCGTTGCGAGAGGATTTCCTGAGCGGTGGTGCGCGCCATGGACTGCATGTCCGGGCAAAGCTCGACCACGTTACTGGCCAGCAACTTGAGCGCTTGCCGGGTGTTTTCGTTGAAGTCGGGTGAAGTTGATTGCATGTTGCTCATCCTAGAAGAGTGAGCAGCCACAATGAGTCAGCAGCGGTCGGCCAGGGCGTTACATAGGTATTACGAGGGAAGCGCTCCCTGATTAACTATTTAATACCGCTGCCGGGTTCGCCTTGGCCAGCATGGACGACTCATTCATCAAGGAGATTGGGCCATGCAGCCAAGTACAGAATTACCGAAAGCAGAATCGTGCAATGCGTTGAATACGGATCCGCGACTACAACAGCATAAAACTGATGGTCAGGAGAGTGCGCACGCCAAGCTGAAACAGATTTCGCGGCAGGTCGTCGATTCCTGGCCGGATTGTTATGCCATGGCGCAGTCGGCGGCGGGTGACATGTTGCGTCAGCACGGGATCACTGACGTGGACCCGGATAAGGTCTATTGGCATCGCTTCAGCAACTCTGCCAGCAATGCCAAGAGTTTTAGCGGATGGGAACACTATGGTGTACCTGAGGAGTCCATGACCCTGACTGAACTGGTTATGCGTAGGTTTCGTGCCAGCGATCAGGACAATATCGACACATTGCAAGTGATGAGTGGCTTTTATCGTGCCGGCGCGGATGCGAGCGTGTTCAATGAGAACAATGAAATCAAGTTGTTGCCTTCCGAGGTGCAGCAGGCGCTCTGGAAGATCGATTTGAGTGATCAGTACGCGACCCGACTCATGCACTTCTGGCGTGAAAATGCCGAACATGTGCGAACCTTGGCCAGGGCCAATTGCCTGGCGGCGGCGGTCATTGCCTTTAACTGCAAACGGTTGTCCCGCGCCCAACTGCAGATGGTGATGGACGGATTGGGAGGTGGTCTTTCACTTCCTCCAGATCTGCAGCAGCTGGAAGCTCATGCTGCGCCGGCCTCGACAGTAACGGTCGCCAAGCTCGTGATCGCCGGCCGGGTTTCGAAGGACATTCTGCGTTTCAGCAAAAGTGGTGCAAGCCACCTGCTCTATATCCCGGGAAAAAATGCGGCATTCGAAGCGTTTTCCAATGATGCGCAATTTTATAGCTGGTTGCGCGCGCAGGTAGCGCAACCCAAGCAACGAGAAGGGTTCAAGGCCCATTTCACAAGCCAGGGCCTGCAATCGGCAGCAGAAGACAGGCAGTTGGATGATGCATTGGTGCAACTGGAAGGTGCTGTCGATGAGGAATTTTCAAAGCAGATACAATTTCGTGTGTTCACCACCGATGTCTTTGCCCTTCTGCGTGACGAGCTGCGCCAGCGGATGGTGGCCCAGGCTGACGTACTGCTGCGCTCCAACAATGAGCTCAGGGTCCAGATGTGGACTGTCTACCTGCATGTACTGACGGGGATAGCCAGTAGCCTTGCCTCCCTGGGGTGGCCTGCGGCGCTGGTAGCCGTTACGGCAGGCACGGCGAATGTAGTGTTGAATGCGGAGCAGGCCATTGATGGCGACAACCGGGATGAGCGCAAGGCGGCCGTATTGGCTGCCATTTTCAGTGCTGTAGATGTTTTGTTCAATTTGCCGTTGCTCGCAAGTACGGGCAATACACTGGTGGAAGAACTTGAGCCGCTCGCTGACGTGGAGCAGGAGTTGTTGGCAGGCGGCCAAGAAATTGTCGATGAAGATCTGCGGCAATTACTTGAGCCCTACGAAACTGAAGTGGTGCTTGAGCCAGCCGATGATGGTCGAGATCAAACTATGTACATTCTTGACGATCATCAATTTTACATACGACTCAATGGTGCGAAATTTCAGGTTCGTTACTTATCGAGCCAGCAGCATTGGGCCATCATCGATCCAGCTAGTCCCTACGCATTCGATCGCAATGTTTTGGTGCGTATGACACCGGCGGGGCAATGGCAAGTCATCGCCAAAGCTTGTTTGCGTGGGGGAGGACAATGCTTGGGCGCAATGCCGGAAACAGCTGCTATCGATTGCAGCGGCTTCGACGTCCCTGTTGGTGAATATGAAGTGCCCGAGGTAGCGAGGCCGGCAGTCAGCGAATTATTGCAATATCGCAACAAACGAATGATTGACGTTGATTTCTATGGCAGCGGGTCTCCCCTTGCTAAAACCAGCCAAAGCTTTATCGCGCTCAGAAGCCGGCTCGTCGAGGATACAACTCAGTACTGGCGCGATGCGTTGATACCGGTTCGACCTGTGGTGCCGAGTGTGCAACCCGGCGTAGCGACCAAAGAACTGTTCGAGACGTTATTGGCACAGTACCAGGGCGTGGTGATCGGTGAGTCCCATCAGGCAATCGCTAGCAAACAGTTTTTGATTACCAACATGAAGCTGTTAGCCAAACGGGGGGTGCGCACTCTGTATATGGAGCACCTGCTTGGCGATCTGCATCAGACTGACCTGGATGCGCTGTTCAAGACTGGGAAAATGTCTGCGCAGCTGGATGAATACTTGCGAGCGCTCGACGAAGGTCAGCGGACCGACCCCACAGGTGTGAACACATTCGCCAATGTAGTGCGTGCAGCTCAACAGCAGCGCATCAGGATCCGTGCCCTTGATTGTGCGGCCAGTTACCGGCTCGACGGCATTGAAGAGCCAGGTAGTTTCTTGCGCCAGAAGGTGTTCAGCTTTTACGCATCCAAGGTGATGCGAGCTGAGCAAACGACCAATACTCACCAGCCATGGGTGGCTCTGGTGGGCAATACCCACAGTAACGCTTACAAACGCATCCCCGGCCTTGCGGAACTGAACAAGGGTGTCGGCCTGCGGGTTATCGATGTCGGGGGGGATCAGGCGATAGGCGTGAGTGTGGATCCTGGGGAGTACTACTTGCCTTCGATCAGAAGTCCCGACGGGGTAGTCAAAGCCGATTTTCTGCTGGCCATCAAGACCAGGCCCGAGGCCGTCGAGCACTTGCCGGTGAGCCTGGCCCCACCCGGTGTGATCAGGCCGGGTTCCTGATCGCAAAGCGCATTGCATTGCCTCCGATCAACAAGGGCCATGCCGTTGCCCTTACGATTTGCCAATTGCAGGTGTATCGTATTCGCCTTTTCGGGCGCGAGCCTGGTTTCGATATTGAGGTAATTGAGTTCATGTCCTTCACCCGTCGACAGATACTCGGTGGTTTGAGCGGTCTCGTGGTGGTTGGCCTGGGGGCGGGCGGTGCGGCGCGTTACTGGTTGGGGCGCAACGAGGCGCCCGCCGGGCACGATTACGAACTGATCGCTGCCCCCCTGGACGTGGAGCTGGTACCTGGCCACATGACCTCGGCGTGGGCCTTCGGTGGTTCGGCGCCGGGCAAGGAGCTGCGCGTGCGCCAGGGCGACTGGTTGCGCGTACGCTTTATCAACCACTTGCCGGTACCGACCACCATTCACTGGCATGGCATTCGTTTGCCGCTGGAAATGGACGGCGTGCCGTACGTGTCGCAGCTGCCGGTCATGCCGGGGGAATACTTCGACTACAAGTTTCGCGTGCCGGATGCCGGCAGTTATTGGTATCACCCGCACGTCAGTAGCAGCGAAGAGTTGGGCAGGGGCTTGGTGGGGCCATTGATCGTCGAAGAGCGCGAGCCGACCGGGTTCCTCCACGAACGCACCTTGAGCCTGAAAAACTGGCATGTGGATGATCAGGGCGCATTCGTGCCGTTCAGCATCCCGCGTGAAGCGGCACGCGGCGGTACCGCCGGCCGGCTCTCCAGCATCAACGGTGTACCCGGTGCCACGGTCGACTTGCCGGCCGGGCAGATTGTGCGCCTGCGCTTGCTGAACCTGGACAATACCCTGACCTATCGCATCAACCTGCGGGGCAATGCCGAAGCGCGGATCTATGCGCTGGACGGTAACCCAGTGGAACCGCGTCCCCTGGGCAAGGATTACTGGCTCGGCCCGGGCATGCGTATTTGCCTGGCAATCAAAGTGCCGCCGGCGGGTGAAGAAATTGCCCTGCGCGATGGGCCGGTCCGGCTCGGTACCTTGCGTTCGGTGGCAAGCGAGCAGGCACCGGGCGACTGGCCGCCAGCCTTGCCGGCCAATCCAGTTGCTGAACCGGATCTGGCCAATGCGGAAAAAATCAACTTCAACTTCGAATGGGTGGGCTCCGTATCCGTGAATACGGAAAGCGGCAAGCCGCCGAGCCTGTGGCAGATCAACGGCAAGGCCTGGGACATTACCGACAAGACCTGCGCTGATCGGCCAATCGCCACGCTGAAAAAGGGCAACAGCTACATTTTGGAATTGAAGAACATGACCCAGTACCAGCACCCGATCCATTTGCATGGCATGAGCTTCAAGGTCATTGCTTCCAACCGCCGCAAGATCGTGCCTTACTTCACCGATACCTACCTGCTGGGCAAGAACGAGCGCGCCCAGGTGGCCCTGGTGGCGGATAACCCCGGGGTATGGATGTTCCATTGTCATGTGATCGATCATATGGAAACCGGGTTGATGGCAGCGATCGAGGTAGCTTGATGCGACAGCCACAGATCATCGATCGCAGTAACGATCAGCACTATATGCGCGAAGCCCTGGCCCTGGCGGCTCAGGGGGCTGCCATGGGCGAAGTGCCGGTGGGTGCCGTGCTGGTCCAGCACGGGGAAATCATTGGGCGAGGGTTCAATTGCCCGATCAGCGGCAGCGACCCCAGCGCCCATGCCGAAATGGTGGCCATCCGTGCTGCGGCCCAGGCAGCGGCCAATTACCGGCTGCCGGGCAGTACGCTCTACGTAACCCTGGAGCCATGCAGCATGTGCGCGGGCTTGATTGTGCACTCGCGTATCAGCCGGGTGGTTTTCGGCGCACTGGAGCCCAAGGCTGGTGTGGTACAGAGCCAAGGGCAGTTCTTTACCCAAGGCTTTCTCAATCACCGGGTGTTGGTGGAGGGGGGGGTGTTGGCCGAGGAGTGTGGGGCGATATTGAGTGAGTTCTTCAGGGCGCGCCGGGCGAAGGGCTGAAGGTCCCTCGGACCTTAATCGCGGGCAAGCCCGCTCCTACATGGCTCACGGTATGTCTGTAGGAGCGGGCTTGCCCGCGATCGACCGCGAAGCGGTCGCAGGGCGGATCAAAGCTGCGGCGACTCTTCGGTAGGCTTGGTCTTGTCCACGCCCGGCACATGCAGCTTGCTGTCGGCCACCTGGCTGCCTTCAAGCTGTGGTTGGGTCACCCAGGTCAGGATGTCGTAATAACGACGGATGTTGGCCACGAAATGCACCGGCTCGCCGCCTCGGGCGTAGCCGTAGCGGGTCTTGCGGTACCACTGCTTCTGCGACAGCCGGGGCAGCATTTTCTTCACGTCCAGCCATTTGTTCGGGTTCAGACCTTCCTGCTTGGCCAGCTTGCGTGCGTCGTCCAGGTGACCGCTGCCGACATTGTAGGCAGCCAGGGCGAACCAGGTACGGTCGGGCTCCTTGATGTCATCGTCCAGTTGGGCTTTGGTGTACATGAAATACTTGGCGCCGCCCTTGATGCTCTGCTGCGCATCCAGGCGGTTCGATACGCCCATGGCCTGGGCGGTACGCTGGGTCAGCATCATCAGCCCACGCACGCCGGTCTTGGAGGTGACGCTCGGTTGCCACAGGGACTCCTGATAACCGATCGCAGCCAACAGGCGCCAGTCGACCTGTTCTTCCTTGGCCGAGGCGCGAAAGTGTTTTTCGTAGCGGGGCAAGCGCTGCTGCAGGTGCTGGGCGAAGGTGTAGGCACCCACGTAGCCCAATACATCAACGTGGCCGTAGTAGCGGTCCTTCAGCCGTTGCAGGGTGCCATTTTTTTCAACCTTGTCGAGAAATTCGTTGATCTCGTTGAGCAGGCTGTTGTCTTCGCCGGGGGCGACGGCCCAGCGCTGATCGCGGGCATCGCCCAGGTCGAAGGCAACGCGTACATTGGGGAAATAGACCTGGTTCATGGCCAGCTCATTGGAGTCGACGAGCGTCAGGTCGATTTGCCCTTCGTCAACCATGCGCAGGAGATCAACGACCTCGACTGCGTCGGACTCTTCGTAATTCAGTGAGGGATATTGCTTTTTCAGCTCGGCAAGCTGTTCGGCGTGCGTACTGCCCTTGAGCACCATGATGCGCTTGCCGACCAAGCCCTTTGCGTTGGTGGGCCGCGACTGGCCATTGCGATAGATGACTTGCGGAGTGACTTCAAGATACGGGTGGGAGAAGCGCGCCTCGGCCTTGCGCTTTTCGCTGCTGACCAGGCCAGCAGCAGCCAGTACGGGACCTGTTTGTTGGCTGAGGCTGGCGAAAAGTTCGTCGAGGTTGTCGGCTGTTTCGATCTTGAGTTCTACCCCAAGGTCATCGGCAAAGCGCTTGACCAGTTCGTATTCGAAACCCGTTTCGCCGTTGCGATCCTGGAAATAAGTGGCCGGGCTGTTGCGGGTTATGACGCGCAGCACGCCGTCTTCCTTTATTCGCTCAAGGGTGCTGGGTTTATCAACACAGGCACCGAGCATAAGGAAGAGTCCGGTTGCGATGAGCCATTTGGCGCAACGCTGGCGCAATGCAGTCTGGGCAAACATAGGTGCAGTATACGCAAAGGACTCCACTCGCCATATCTCGACAGCGCGTGGCAGGTCTGCTAGCGCGGTGTAGGATAGCGCTTACATGGTGGGCGGGCGCTCTGGGTTGCGGCTCGCCCGCTCGAAAAGTACGGGTAAATACTTGTCGTCAGCAGCTTTTTTTCGCGCTTGCGCACCCTGCCGACGTTCGGCCATTGCATCGCATGCCGTTTCGGGTGCCGTAACCCGCGGTTTAGGCTAGAATGCACGGCCTCTAAGCACACCCCCTTCCTGAGGCTGTCCCGACGATGTTGATCCTGCGCGGCGCTCCTGCCCTTTCTGCCTTTCGCCACGGTAAATTACTCGAGCAATTGAGCCAGAAAGTCCCCGCTGTTAGTGGCTTGTATGCTGAATTTGCTCACTTCGCCGACGTTGCCGGCGCATTGACCGCCGAGCAACAGCAAGTGCTGGCTCGCCTGCTGAAGTACGGCCCAAGTGTGCCGGTCCAAGAACCTACCGGCCGCCTGTTTCTGGTCATGCCGCGTTTCGGCACGATCTCGCCCTGGTCGAGCAAGGCCAGCGATATTGCCCATAACTGTGGCCTGAGTGAAATCCAGCGCCTGGAGCGCGGTATCGCGTTCTACGTCAATGGCGAGTTCAGCGAAGCCGACGCCGCGATCATCGCCGACATACTGCACGACCGCATGACCCAGGTCGTGCTGAGCAAGCTTGAAGAGGCCGCTGGCCTGTTCAGCCATGCCGAGCCCAAGCCGCTGACCGCTGTCGACATCCTCGGTGGTGGTCGTGCCGCGCTGGAGAAGGCCAACGTCGAGCTGGGCCTGGCCCTGGCCGAAGACGAGATTGATTACCTGGTTACCAGCTTCCAGGGCCTCAAGCGTAACCCGCACGACATCGAACTGATGATGTTCGCCCAGGCCAACTCCGAGCACTGCCGCCACAAGATCTTCAACGCCAGTTGGGATATCGACGGCCAGAGCCAGGAAAAAAGCC
>CAYVPI010000172.1:0-10668 GCA_964453495.1 uncultured Pseudomonas sp.
GCCAGCGCGAGTACTACCTGAATGAGCAGATGAAGGCCATTCAGAAAGAGCTCGGTGACAGCGACGAAGGGCACAACGAAGTCGAGGACTTGAAAAAGCGCATCGATGCCGCTGGCCTGCCCAAGGATGCCCTGGCCAAGGCCCTGGCCGAACTGAACAAGCTCAAGCAGATGTCGCCCATGTCGGCCGAAGCCACCGTGGTGCGTTCCTACATCGACTGGCTGGTACAGGTGCCGTGGAAGGCTCAGAGCAAGGTGCGTCTGGATCTGGAGCGTGCCGAAGATATTCTCGATGCCGATCACTACGGGCTCGAAGAGGTCAAGGAGCGCATCCTTGAGTACCTCGCCGTGCAAAAACGTGTGAAGAAAATCCGCGGGCCGGTGTTGTGCCTGGTTGGCCCTCCTGGTGTGGGTAAAACCTCGCTGGCGGAGTCGATTGCTCACGCTACCAACCGCAAGTTCGTGCGCATGGCCCTCGGTGGCGTGCGTGATGAAGCGGAAATTCGTGGTCATCGCCGTACTTATATCGGTTCGATGCCAGGAAGATTGATTCAAAAGATGACAAAAGTGGGCGTCCGCAACCCGCTGTTCCTGCTCGATGAAATCGACAAGATGGGCAGCGACATGCGTGGCGACCCGGCCTCGGCACTGCTCGAAGTGCTCGACCCGGAGCAGAACCACAACTTTAACGATCACTACCTGGAAGTCGACTACGACTTGTCGGACGTGATGTTCCTCTGCACCTCCAACTCCATGAACATCCCGGCGGCATTGCTCGACCGGATGGAGGTGATTCGTCTGCCCGGCTACACCGAAGACGAAAAGATCAACATCGCGGTCAAGTACCTCTCGCCCAAGCAAATCCAGGCCAATGGCCTTAAAAAGACCGAGCTGGAGTTCGATAACGAGGCCATTCGCGACATTATCCGGTATTACACGCGTGAAGCCGGTGTGCGGGGCCTGGAGCGGCAGATCGCCAAGGTGTGCCGCAAGGTGGTCAAGGAGCATGCCCGCGACAAGCATTTCACCGTGACGGTGACGGCCGACTCGCTCGAGCATTTCCTTGGCGTGCGCAAATTCCGCTACGGCCTGGCCGAACAGCAGGACCAGATCGGCCAGGTCACTGGCCTGGCCTGGACCCAGGTCGGTGGCGAGCTGCTCACCATCGAGGCGGCGGTAGTACCGGGCAAGGGCCAGTTGATCAAGACCGGTTCTTTGGGCGATGTAATGGTCGAATCCATCACCGCAGCGCAAACCGTGGTGCGCAGCCGCGCCAAGAGCCTGGGCATCCCCCTGGACTTCCACGAGAAGCGCGACACCCATATCCATATGCCGGAAGGGGCTACCCCCAAAGACGGCCCCAGCGCGGGCGTAGGCATGTGCACGGCGCTTGTATCGGCCCTGACCGGCATCCCGGTGCGTGCGGATGTAGCTATGACCGGGGAAATTACCCTGCGCGGGCAAGTGCTGGCTATTGGTGGTTTGAAAGAGAAACTGCTCGCGGCTCACCGTGGTGGAATCAAGACCGTGATCATTCCAGAAGAGAACGTGCGTGATTTGAAGGAGATTCCTGACAATATCAAACAGGATCTTCAGATTAAACCCGTTAAATGGATTGACGAAGTCCTCCAAATTGCGCTGCAATACGCCCCGGAGCCCTTGCCTGATGTGGCTCCCGAGATTGTCGCAAAGGACGAAAAGCGTGATACCGATTCAAAAGAAAGAATCAGCACGCACTAGTACGCATTTGGCTGGGTGGCTTGTTGACAGCTTTTTAGAGCCCTTGTTATAAAGCGGCTCTATAAAGTGTCAGCAGCCAATCAGCGCACGTTTTTGCTTTCACATACATTTAGAAACAAACTCAAAATAGATATAAGGGGACTTAGAGTGAACAAGTCGGAACTGATCGATGCTATCGCCGCATCTGCTGACATCCCGAAAGCTGTTGCTGGCCGTGCGCTGGACGCAGTAATCGAATCCGTCACTGGCGCTCTGAAGGCCGGCGACTCTGTGGTACTGGTTGGTTTCGGTACTTTCTCTGTGACCGATCGTCCTGCTCGTGTAGGCCGTAACCCACAGACTGGCAAGACGCTGGAAATCGCAGCGGCCAAGAAGCCAGGTTTCAAAGCCGGTAAAGCACTGAAAGAAGCTGTCAACTAAGTTAGCTTTTTAAAGGCTTTTGCCTATCCGGGTCAGGGTAATGCTTGGCTTGGCAGCGGGGCGGTAGTGCAGTACGGTCCATGCCGACCTGTAACACCGAGAGTCTGGGGTTCAAACTCCCGTCCGCTCCGCCAGTTACAAGAAGGCGCATCCCCGGATGCGCCTTTCTTCTATCCGGATTCCACCCACTCTCCGCGGTTGCTCAATCAGTACGACCGTTTTCGGGGGACGCATGCTGCAGAATATCAGGGACAATTCACAAGGTTGGATTGCCAAGACCATCATCGGCGTCATCGTGGCCTTGATGGCACTGACCGGCTTCGATGCCATCTTCCAGGCCACCACCAACAGCCAGGACGCGGCCAAGGTGAATGGCGACAAGATCAGCCAGAACGAGCTGAGCCAGGCTGTCGACATGCAACGTCGCCAGCTGATGCAGCAACTGGGCAAGGATTTCGATCCAGCCCTGCTGGATGAAAAAATGCTGCGTGAAGCCGCACTCAAGGGCCTGATCGATCGCAGGCTGTTGTTGCAAGGTGCCGAAGACGCCAAGTTCGCCTTCTCCGAGCAGGCGCTCGACCAGGTGATCCTGCAGACGCCGGAATTCCAGGTTGACGGCAAATTCAGCTCCGAGCGTTTTGACCAGGTCATTCGCCAGATGGGCTATAGCCGCATGCAGTTCCGCCAGATGCTGGCCCAGGAAATGCTGATCGGCCAACTGCGTGCAGGCCTGGCAGGCAGCGGCTTCGTCACTGACACGCAGGTCGATGCTTTCGCTCGCCTGGAAAAGCAGACCCGTGACTTCGCCACGCTGACCTTCACGGCTGACCCGGCCGGGGCCAAGGTCACCGACGAAGAGGTCAAGGCCTACTACGACGAGCACGCCAAGGAATTCATGAGCCCCGACCAGGTGGTTATCGACTATCTGGAGCTCAAGAAATCTGCGTACTTCGACCAGGTAACGGTCAAGGACGATGAGTTGCAAGAGCTGTACCAGAAGGAAATCGCCAACCTGGCCGAACAGCGCCGTGCTGCGCACATCCTCATCGAAGTCAACGACAAGATGAGCGATGCCCAGGCCAAGGCAAGGATCGAAGAGCTGCAACAACGCCTGGCCAAGGGTGAAGACTTTGCCGCACTGGCCAAGGAGTTCTCCCAGGATCCAGGTTCGGCCAACAATGGTGGCGACCTCGGTTATGCAGGCCCGGGCGTCTACGATCCGGACTTCGAGACCGCGTTGTATGCCCTGGGCAAGGACCAGGTATCGGCCCCGGTGAAAACCACCTACGGCTGGCACCTGATCAAGCTGCTGGGGGTGGAAGCGCCAGAGGTTCCATCGTTTGCCAGCCTCAAGGACAAGCTGACCCGCGAGCTGAAGACCCAGCAAGTCGAGCAGAAGTTCGTCGAAGCGACCAAACAACTGGAAGACTCTTCGTTCGAAGCCTCCGACTTGGCGCAACCTGCCCAGGAGTTGGGCCTGAAGGTGCATACTTCGCCAGCATTCGGCCGTGAAGGCGGTGAAGGTATCACTGCCAACCGCGGGGTAATCCAGGCGGCATTCAGCCCGCAAGTGCTGGAAGAGGGTTCGAACAGCTCGGCGATCGAACTCGATCCTGAAACTGTGGTGGTCATTCGCGCCAAGGAGCACCGCAAGCCGGAGCAACTGCCGCTCGAGAGCGTCGCTACCGCCATTCGTGGTCAGTTGGCCAAGGAGCACGCCAGTGCTGCCGTACAGGCAAAGGGTGAGGCGCTGATCGCCGGCTTGCGCGATGGCAAGGTCGCACTGGCCAAGAGCCAGGACGGTCAAGACTGGAAGGTGCGCGAAGCGGTTACCCGCAACCAGGAGGGCATCGACCCGATCGAGTTGCAGGCGCTGTTCCGCATGGCCAAGCCTGATGGCAAGGACAAGCCGACTTTCGGCAGTGTCACCCTGGCCGATGGCAGCTTCGTTGTATTGCGCTTGAACGGCGTCAACGAAGGCTCGGCAGCCACCGAAGAAGAGAAGGCGGCCTACCGTCGCTTCCTGGCTTCGCGTGCCGGCCAGCAGGACTTCGCGGCGTACCGCAAGCAGCTGGAAGCCAAGGCGGACATCACCCGTTACTAAGGTGAGTTGCGCTTGAAGAAAAGGCCGCTGATGCGGCCTTTTTTTCGTTTCGACGATGGAAACTCACCCCTCACCCCAACCCTCTCCCCATAGGGGAGCGGGAGCAGATTTATGTCGTATGCAAATATGAGTACACCCCAGATTAGCCCCCTCTCCCCGATGGGGAGAGGGTTGGGGTGAGGGGGCGCTATTGCCACAGCAAACAAAAAGGCCGCTAAAAGCGGCCTTCTTCATACATCAACGAACTTACTCAGTAAGATCGCCCATGGCAGTGGTATTGAAGCCACCGTCCACATACATGATCTCGCCACTCACACCCGATGCCAGGTCCGAGCAAAGGAAAGCGCCGGCGTTGCCGACTTCGTCGATGGTAACGTTGCGACGCAGTGGGGTTTGCGCTTCGTTGGCGTCCAGCATCTTGCGGAAGTTCTTGATGCCCGAAGCTGCCAGGGTGCGGATCGGGCCTGCCGATACGGCGTTCACGCGGGTGCCGTCCGGGCCCAGGCTGCGTGCCAGGTAGCGTACGCCAGCTTCGAGGCTGGCCTTGGCCATGCCCATCACGTTGTAGTTAGGCATGGTGCGCTCGGCACCCAGGTACGACAGGGTCAGCAGGCTGCCGTTGCGGCCTTTCATCATTTCGCGGCCGGCCTTGGCCAGGGCCACGAAGCTGTAGGCGCTGATGTCGTGGGCGATGCGGAAACCGTCACGGGTGGTGGCTTCGGTGAAGTCGCCGTCCAGTTGGTCGCCTGGGGCGAAGCCAACGGAGTGAACGATCACGTCCAGGCCATCCCACTTCTTGCTCAGTTCTTCGAAGACCTTGGCGATTTCTTCGTCGCTGGCAACGTCGCAAGGGAAGCACAGTTCCGGGCTCGAGCCCCAGCCTGTGGCGAACTCTTCGACACGGCCCTTGAGCTTTTCGTTCTGGTAGGTGAAGGCAAGTTCTGCGCCCTCGCGATGCATGGCGGCGGCGATGCCGGATGCGATGGACAGTTTACTGGCGACACCGACGATCAGTACGCGCTTACCGGCGAGAAAACCCATGTGTTGTTCCTCTTCAGGTTAATCGACAGCTGTTGGAGCCAGGAATGCGGCTTCCAGCAGCTGCTGTGTATATGGATGTTGTGGGTTGGCGAAAATGTGTTGTGCCACACCCTGTTCGACCACCTGGCCCTGCTTGACCACCATCAGTTGGTGGCTCAGCGCCTTGACCACCGCCAGGTCATGGCTGATGAACAAGTAGGTCAGGTTGTACTTTTTCTGCAGTGAACGCAGTAGCTCCACTACTTGGCGCTGCACCGTGCGGTCGAGCGCCGATGTGGGCTCGTCCAACAGTATCAGCGCCGGTTTAAGCACCAATGCCCGGGCAATGGCGATTCGTTGCCGTTGCCCCCCGGAAAATTCATGAGGGTAGCGGTGCCGGGTTTCCGGATCCAGTCCTACCTCTTTGAGCGCCTCAATAATCGCTCGTTCCTGCTCTTGTGGCGTGCCAATGCGATGGATGCGCAGGCCCTCGCCGACAATCTCGCTCACGCACATGCGCGGGCTCAGGCTGCCATACGGGTCCTGGAAGACCACTTGCATCTGCCGGCGCAATGGCCGGACCTGCTGCTGCGTCAAGCAGTCCAGGGTCGTGCCCTGGAAGCGAATGACGCCCTTGCTGCCGAGCAGCCTCAGGATTGCCAGGCCCAGCGTGGACTTGCCCGAACCGCTTTCTCCGACAATGCCCAGGGTCTGGCCCTGGGGCAGGGTAAAGTTAATACCGTCTACCGCCTTGACATGATCGACCGTGCGGCGCAGCAGCCCTTTCTTGATCGGGAACCATACGCGCAAGTCCTCGACTTCAAGGACTGGCGGGCCAACCGGGTTTTCAGCCGGCTTGCCACTGGGCTCGGCGCCGAGCAACACCTGGGTATAGGGATGCTGCGGTGCACGGAACAGTTCTTCACATGACGCTTGTTCGACGATGCAACCGCGCTGCATGACACATACTCGGTGCGCAATTCTTTTGACCAGGTTCAAATCGTGACTGATCAGTAACAGCGCCATGCCCAGGCGTGCCTGCAATTGCTTGAGCAATTCGAGGATTTTCAGCTGCACGGTGACGTCGAGGGCAGTGGTCGGTTCGTCGGCAATCAGCAATTCGGGCTCGTTGGCCAGGGCCATGGCGATCATCACCCGCTGGCGCTGCCCGCCGGAAAGCTCGTGGGGCAGGGCCTTGAGGCGCTTATGCGGCTCAGGGATGCCCACCAGCTCGAGCAGCTCAAGGGTGCGCCGGGTGGCGGCCTTGCCGCGCAAGCCCTTGTGCAGTTCGAGGATTTCGTTGATCTGCTTTTCGATGTTGTGCAGCGGGTTGAGCGAGGTCATCGGCTCCTGGAAGATCATCGCGATGCGGTTGCCACGGATATGGCGCATCTGCTTTTCGCCCAGGGTCAGCATGTCGCGGCCAGCATAGGTGATGGTGCCCGAGGGATGCCGCGCCTGCGGATAAGGCAGCAGGCGCAGGATCGAATGGGCGGTGACCGACTTGCCCGAGCCGCTTTCGCCGACCAGGGCCAGGGTTTCGCCGCGACGGATATCGAAGCTGATGCCTTCGACCACCCGTTGGGTTTGCTCACCGCTGGTGAATTCGACGGAAAGGTCGCGGACTTCGATCAAATTGTCCTGGTTCATCTTATTTCCTCGGGTCGAACGCATCGCGGGCAGATTCGCCGATAAACACCAGCAGGCTCAACATCAGGGCCAGCACGGCAAAGGCGCTGATACCCAGCCACGGCGCCTGCAGGTTCGACTTGCCCTGGGCCACCAGTTCGCCCAGCGACGGTGCTCCCGGCGGCAGGCCGAACCCCAGGAAGTCCAGCGCCGTCAGGGTGCCAATGGCGCCCGTGAGGATAAACGGCATGAAGGTCATGGTCGAGACCATGGCGTTGGGCAGGATATGCCGGAACATGATCGCACCATTCTGCATGCCCAGCGCCCTGGCTGCGCGCACGTACTCCAGGTTGCGCCCGCGCAGAAACTCGGCGCGCACCACGTCCACCAGGCTCATCCACGAAAACAGCAGCATGATACCCAGCAGCCACCAGAAATTAGGCTGCACGAAGCTGGCCAGGATGATCAGCAGGTACAGCACCGGCAGGCCCGACCAGATCTCCAGGAAGCGCTGCCCGGCCAGGTCCACCCAGCCGCCATAGAAGCCTTGGAGGGCGCCGGCGATGACGCCGATGATGGAGCTGAGCACGGTCAGGGTCAAAGCGAACAGCACCGAGATACGGAAGCCATAGATCACCCGCGCCAGCACATCACGGCCCTGGTCGTCCGTGCCCAGCCAGTTTTGCGCGGACGGCGGAGCGGGGGCAGGCACCTTGAGGTCGTAGTTGATGCTCTGGTAGCTGAACGGGATCGGTGCCCACAGCGTCCAGCTGTCCTTGGCTGACAGCAGCTCCTGGATGTACGGGCTCTTGTAGTTGGCTTCGAGGGGGAACTCGCCACCGAAGGTGGTCTCCGGGTAACGCTTGAAAGCCGGGAAATACCATTGGCCGTCGTAGCGCACGGCCAGCGGCTTGTCGTTGGCGATCAATTCAGCGCCCAGGCTCAGGCCGAATAGAATCAGGAACAGCCACAGCGACCACCAGCCACGCTTGTTGGATTTGAACAGTTCAAAACGGCGACGATTGAGCGGGGACAGTTTCATCTCAATGCTCCCTGCTTTCAAAGTCGATGCGCGGATCTACCAGGGTGTAGGTCAGGTCACCAATCAACTTCACCATCAGGCCCAGTAAGGTGAAGATGAACAAGGTGCCGAACACCACCGGGTAATCGCGGTTGATGGCGGCTTCGAAGCTCATCAGGCCTAGCCCGTCGAGGGAGAAAATGACCTCCACCAGCAGCGAACCGGTAAAGAAGATGCCCATCAAGGCTGACGGAAAGCCGGCGATGACCAGCAGCATGGCATTGCGAAACACATGGCCATAGAGCACGCCGTTCTTGCCCAGGCCCTTGGCCCGCGCGGTGATTACGTACTGCTTGTTGATTTCGTCGAGGAAGCTGTTTTTTGTCAACAGGGTCATGGTCGCGAAGTTGCCGATCACCAGTGCCGTGACCGGCAGGGCCAGGTGCCAGAAGTAGTCGAGGATCTTGCCGCCCAGGGAGAGTTCGTCGAAGTTGTTGGAGGTCAGGCCGCGCAGGGGGAACCAGTCCAGGTAACTGCCGCCGGCGAACACCACGATCAACAGGATAGCGAACAGGAATGCCGGGATCGCGTAGCCGACGATGATCGCCGAACTGGTCCAGACATCGAAGGCACTGCCGTGTCGCGTGGCCTTGGCGATGCCCAGGGGGATCGACACCAGGTACATGATCAGGGTGCTCCACAGCCCCAGGGAGATGGAGACCGGCATTTTTTCGATGATCAGGTCGATGACCTTGGCATCACGGAAGAAGCTGTCGCCGAAATCCAGGCGGGCGTAGTTCTTGACCATGATCCACAGGCGTTCGGGCGCTGACTTGTCAAAGCCGTACATGCGCTCGATTTCCTTGACCAGGGCCGGGTCCAGGCCCTGGGCCCCCCGGTAGGTGGCGCCGGCCACCGACACTTCGGCGCCACCGCCGGCGATGCGGCTGGTGGCGCCTTCGAAGCCTTCGAGCTTGGCGATCATCTGTTCCACCGGGCCGCCGGGAGCGGCCTGAATGATCAGGAAGTTGATGATCAGGATGCCGAACAGCGTCGGGATGATCAGCAGCAGTCGCCGCAGGATATACGCCAGCATCTTATTGCTCCGTGCTCGAAGGTTCAGCCTGGGCTGCCGCTTCAGGCGTCACGGCGGGCGTGGCGCCGGGCTTGATCCACCAGGTGCTGGTGCCGACATCGTACTTGGGCGCAACCTTTGGGTGGCCGATGTGGTCCCAGTAGGCCACGCGCCAGGTCTTGATGTGCCAGTTGGGGATCACGTAATAACCCCACAGCAGCACGCGGTCCAGCGCGCGTGCATGGGCTACCAGGCTCTGCCGCGAATCGGCATTGATCAGGCTTTCGACCAGGCTGTCGATGGCCGGGTCGCGCAGGCCGATGTAATTGCGGCTGCCGGGATTGTCGGCACTGGAGGACTGCCAGTATTCCCGCTGTTCGTTGCCAGGCGAGTTGGATTGGGGAAAACCACCGACGACCATGTCGAAGTCCCGGGAGCGCAGGCGGTTGATGTATTGGGAGACGTCGACACGACGGATCACCAGTTCGATGCCCAGGTCCGAGAGGTTACGCTTGAAGGGCAGCAGGATCCGTTCGAACTCGGTCTGGGCCAGCAGGAATTCGATCGACACCGGTTTGCCCTGGGCGTCGACCATCTTGTCGTCGACGATGCGCCAGCCGGCTTCCTGCAGCAACTGGTAGGCCTTGCGCTGTTGAGCGCGGATCATGCCGCTGCCATCGGTGACCGGGTTTGCAAAGGGCTTTTCGAACACCTGCGGCGGGATCTTGTCGCGCAGCGGGTCGAGGACACTCAGCTCTTGGCTGTCGGGCAGGCCGCTGGCGGCCATTTCCGAGTTCTCGAAGTAACTGCCGGTGCGTGTGTAGGCACCATTGAACAACTGCTTGTTGGTCCATTCGAAATCCAGCAGCAGGCTCAGGGCCTCACGTACCCGCACATCCTGGAAAACCGGGCGGCGCAGATTGAAGACAAAACCCTGCATGCCGGTGGGGTTGCCGTTGGGGATCTGTTCGCGGATCAGCTTGCCGTCGCGCACTGCCGGCGTGTTGTAGGCGGTTGCCCAGTTTTTCGCGCTCATTTCCAGCCAGTAGTCGAATTGCCCGGCCTTTAGCGCTTCGAGGGCCACTGTGTTGTCCCGATAGTAATCGGTGGTCATGACATCAAAGTTATAGAAACCGCGATTGATCGGCAGGTCCTTGCCCCAGTAATCCGTGACCCGCTCATAGCGGATCGAGCGGCCGGCCTTGACAGAGGTCACCTTGTACGGGCCACTGCCCAGGGGGATCTCAAGGTTGCCCTTGTTGAAATCACGACTTTCCCACCAGTGCTTGGGCAGTACCGGCAGTTGGCCGAGAATCAACGGCAATTCGCGGTTGTTGCTGTGCTTGAACGTGAACAGCACGCGCAGCGGATCCTCGGCCACCACGTCAGCCACGTCGGCGTAGTAGCCGCGGTACAGCGGTGCACCGTTCTTGATCAGGGTCTGGAAGCTGAACACCACGTCGTCGGCGCGCATGGGGTGGCCGTCGTGGAAGCGCGCCTCGGGGCGCAGGTAGAAGCGTACCCAGCTGTTGTCCGGGGCCTTTTCGATCTTGCCGGCGACCAACCCGTATTCGGTGAAGGGTTCGTCCAGGCTCTGGCGCATGAGCGTGTCGTAAACCAGGCCGATGTCATCGGCAGGCACGCCCTTGTTGATGAACGG
>CAYVPI010000173.1:0-10567 GCA_964453495.1 uncultured Pseudomonas sp.
TTCCGCGCCTGAAAGACAACGATGCCCGCGACAGCGGCCAGTACGGCCTGGCGTTGCGCTGGTACGTCCCGGAGGCAAACGACACCGAGTTCGGCGCCTACGCGATGAACTATCACAGTCGCAATCCGTACCTGAGCATCAACCAGATGACCAGCGCCGCAGGGGGCTTGGCATCGCCGCGCAGCGTGCGTTATTTCATCGACTATCCGGAAGACATTCGTCTCTACGGCTTGAGTTTCCAGACCAACATCTCGGGCATCTCGCTGGGTGGCGAAGTCAGCTACCGACCGAACATGCCCTTACAACTGAACACCGCTGACCTATTGTCCGCCGGCACGTTCGGCGCGACCTCGCCACTGATCACCAGCGGCTTTGCCGGTCGCACCCTTGGCGCCGAGGTCAACGGCTACAAACGTATGCCTGTGACCCAGGCGCAGGTGACTGCGACGCAGTTCTTCGACCAGGTGGCAGGGGCAAGTCGCCTGACCTTGGTCGGCGAGGTGGGCTACAACCACATCAATGGCTTGGGCAAGGCCGATGGCTCGGACCTGCGTTTCGGGCGCAGCCCGGCCTTCGGTTCCGGCGAGCTGCCAGGAGTCGCGGGCGCTGCCACCTGCCTGGGCAGCGCCGCGGGCACGGCGACAGCCAGCAACCCGGCGCAGGAATGCAACAACGATGGCTTCTACACCAGCAGCAGTTGGGGCTATCGCGTACGCGGCAAGCTCGATTATCAGAACGTGATCGCCGGCATCAACCTGTCGCCGAATATCGCCTGGTCTCACGACGTTCAGGGTTATGGCCCGAACTTCGATGAGGGTACCAAAGCGGTCAGCCTTGGCGTGGATGCCGACTACCTGAACACCTATACCGCCAGCCTCAGTTACACCAATTACTTCGGTGGCGATTTTAATACCAACGTCGATCGCGACTATGTCTCGCTCAGCTTCGGCTTGAATTTCTGACGCTCTCCTGGACAGGTACTTAAACATGAACGCACGTATTATTCTGCGCGCTGGCGCACTGAGTCTGTCGCTGTTGGCCAGCGCTGTAATGGCGGCTGTCACGCCCCAGGAGGCCGCTCAGCTGGGTACCACGCTGACCCCTTTGGGCGCTCAGAAAGAAGGCAACGCCAACGGCAGCATTCCAGCCTGGAGTGGTGGTTTGAAGCCCGGCGCGGCAGCACTCGACAACGGTTTTCTCGGCGATCCGTTCGCCAATGAAAAGCCACAAATGGTCATCACCGCAGCCAATGCCGAGCAGTACAAGGACAAGCTGACACCGGGTCAACTGGCGATGTTCAAACGCTATCCGGACAGCTACAAAATCCCGGTATTCAAGAGCCAGCGCACGGCTGCATCGCCGCAGAACATTTACGACATTGCGAAAAAAAGCGCGGTGACCACTGAACTGACGCCGGATGGCAACGGGCTGGTGAACTTCACACAAACCCGCTATTACCCGTTCCCGATTCCGAAAACCGGCGTCGAGGTTTACTGGAACCACACCAACCGTTATCGCGGCGGTAATACGGAACGCGTGGCAGCGCAGGCAGCACCGCAAACCAACGGTTCGTATTCCATCGTAGAGTACGCGGACAAGCTGGCGTTCCCGCAATTGATGGAGGGCGTGGAAGGCGGGCAGGGCGACAATGTCCTGTACTTCTACAAGCAGGAAATCACCGCACCGTCGCGCATGGCTGGCAGTGTGATCCTGATTCACGAGACCATCGACCAAGTCAAGGAACCGCGCCTGGCGTGGGTCTACAACGCCGGGCAACGTCGTGTGCGTCGGGCACCGCAAGTGGCCTATGACGGCCCAGGTAATGGTTCCGACGGTATGCGCACGGCCGACAACACCGACATGATGAACGGCGCGCCGGACCGCTATGACTGGAAGCTGATCGGCAAGAAGGAACTGTACATTCCGTACAACAACTACAAGCTGCAATCGCCGAAGCTCAAATACGACGAGATCATCAAGCCGGGGCATATCAACCAGGACCTCACGCGTTATGAGCTGCATCGGGTATGGCACGTCCAGGCCACGCTGAAACCGGGGCAGCGGCATGTGTATGCCAAGCGCGACATGTACTTCGACGAAGACACCTGGCAACTGGCCGAAGTCGATCACTATGACGGCCGCGGTCAGCTGTGGCGCGTCGCGGAAGCCTATGCGCTCAACGACTACGAACGTGGCGCACCCAACTACGCCATGCTCGGGATCTATGACCTGATCGCCGGTCGCTACAACGTGTTGGCCATGACCAACCAGTCCAAGCATGCAACGTCCTATGGCGTGACCGCGAAGATGACCGAGTTCACCCCCGCAGCGCTGCGCAACGAAGGCATTCGCTGAGCCATCCCGCTTGCTCGTTCCTGCCTGAGCGTGGGGACGAGAAAACACCCGCCACCTGATGCGAACTCATGGGTGGCCAGGGTGATTTCTGCGCAGGTAGACCAATAAGAGGAGTGTTTCATGAAGAGCCCGACAAGCGCGGACATCCGCGCGATACTGGCGTTGCAGCGCGCGGCCTTCCTGGCCTGTGAGCCCTGGAGTGCTGAAAAACGTTGCGAATTGATTGATCGTGCCATCGGTCTCCTGGTTAATAATGAACAGGAAATCATCGATGCCCTGAGTGCCGATTTCGGCCATCGCAGCCCGACCTTTTCGCGTGGCAGCGAAGTGCTTTCACCACTGGCGACCTTGAAACAAACCAAAGAAGAACTGGCCCAGTGGATGCAACCTGATGCACGTCAGTCGTCCACGGGCGAGGCATGGGTGCAGTATCAGCCGCTGGGGGTGGTCGGCATTGTCACCGCCTGGAACGTACCCGGCAACATGGTGTTCAAAGGGCTGGCCGGGGCACTCGCCGCCGGCAATCGGGTGATGATCAAACCGTCGGAATTCAACCCGCACACCTCGGCCCTGATTGCACGGTTGATCCGTTCGGTCTACGCCGAAGAGGAAGTGGCCGTGATCACGGGCGGCCCGGAGGTTGGCCAGGCATTTTGCAGTCAACCCTTTGACCATCTGCTGTTCACTGGCGCCACCAGTATCGGCAGGCACGTGCTGCGAGCGGCAGCTGAAAACCTGGTGCCGGTGACCCTGGAACTGGGCGGAAAATCACCGACCATCATTTCCCGCACGGCTGACTTCAAGGCCGCAGTAACCAAGGTTGTCGTCGGCAAGATGCTCAATGCCGGGCAGCTTTGTGTGGCGCCCGACTATGTGTTTGTGCCTAAAGAATCGGTAGACGCTTTCATCAGTGTCGCCAAAGCGGTAATAGGCGGTTTTCTGCCTACTCTCATGGACAATCCCGAATACACCTCGATCATAAATTCCCGTCACCTCGAGCGTTTGCAGGGCTACCTGAGCGAGGCGCGCAGTGCCGGTGTCGAGTTGATCGAACTGAATCCGGCCGGTGAGGATTTCAGTAAGGCGGCGCACAACAAGATCGTGCCGACCCTGCTGCGCAATCCAGGCGACGATTTGCAGGTGATGCAGGACGAGATCTTCGGTCCGTTACTGCCGATCAAACCTTACGACACCCTGGACGAAGTGCTCGCGTTCATCAACGCGCGACCTCGACCGCTGGCGCTGTATTACTTCGGTCACGACGAGGACGAAGAGGCCCTGGTTCTCAACCGTACTTGCTCAGGCGGCGTGACGCTCAACGGCGTCATGACTCATGCCAGCGCGGAGAGCCTGCCATTTGGTGGTGTCGGCGCCAGCGGAATGGGCACCTACCACGGTATCGATGGGTTCCGCACCTTCAGTCATGCCAAGGCTGTGTTCCGTTCGCCGGCCAAACTGGCCTGAACTCCTTATCTTCACTGTCGAGAGCAATCTTATGAAAGCTGCCGTTTTCCATCAGGTAGGCGCCCCGCTGGTCATCGAAGAAGTGGGCATCAGCAAACCCGGCCCCCGTGAAGTGCTGATCCGTACTAAAGCAGTGGGTGTCTGCCACTCAGATCTGCATGTCATCGAAGGCTCTTACCCGTATCCGGGGCCACTGGTGTTGGGCCACGAGGCATCGGGTGTCGTCGAACAGGTCGGTTCTGAAGTGCGCTCGATCAAGCCGGGCGACCATGTGGTGACCTGTCTGACCGTGTTCTGTGGCCATTGCGACCATTGCGTGACGGGGCACCTGGCACGCTGCGTCTCGCCTGAAACCAAGCGAGGCAAGGATGAAGAGTCGCGCCTGACCTACGTACACAAGCCGATGCCACAGTTCGTCAACCTGTCGGGTTTCGCAGAGCAGATGCTGGTCCACGAGAATGCCTGCGTGGCGATCCGTCGTGACATGCCGCTTGATCGTGCTGCGTTGCTCGGTTGCGCGGTCACCACCGGTACCGGCGCCGTATTCAACACTGCCAAAGTGCGCCCCGGTGAAACCGTGGCCGTCATCGGCTGCGGCGGTATCGGTCTGGCCGCTATCAATGGCGCGGCGTTGGCCGGGGCAGGGCGAATCATTGCCATCGATATGCTTGATTCCAAATTGGAACTGGCCCGCCAGTTCGGCGCGACCGACGTGATCAACGGCAAGGATGGCGACGCAGCCAAGCAGGTGCTCGAACTGACCCGTGGCGGCGTGCACCACGCCTTCGAATGTATTGGCCTCAAACAGACCGCCGAACAGGCGTTCGCCATGTTGGCGCGCGGCGGCACCGCCACCATCATCGGCATGCTCAAGCCGGGATTGAAGATCGAGCTGGACCCTTATCAATTGCTGCATGAACGTCGCATCCAGGGCTCGCTGATGGGGTCCAACCGCTTCCCGGTCGACATGCCGCGCCTGGTCGACTTCTACATGTCCGGCAAGCTCAAGCTCGACGAAATGATTTCCCAGCGCATCAAACTGGAGCAGATCAACGAAGCATTCGACGAGCTACGCCGTGGCGAACTTGCCCGCTCGGTGATCATTTTCGACGAGTAAAACCCTCGAACACCCTGCGACAGAGTTTACGACTAAGCGTTTTTGGAGATGCTTGATGGATATTGATTTCACGCCGGACGAATTGGCCTTCCGCGAGGAAGTGCGAACCTTCCTCAGAGAAAAACTGCCGGCCGAGTACGCCCTGCGTATCCAGCAGGGCAAACGTTTGAGCAAGCAAGACCAGATTCTCTGGATGCAGACGCTGAATGCCCGTGGCTGGCTGGCCCCAGGCTGGCCGACTGAAGTCGGTGGCACCGGTTGGAGCGCGGTTCAAAAGCATATCTATGAAGAAGAGTGCTTCGCCGCCGGTGCGCCTCGTGTTGTGGCGTTCGGCGTGAAGATGGTTGCCCCGGTGCTGATCAAGTTCGGCACACCCGAGCAGAAAGCGCGTTTCTTGCCCCGAATTTTGCGCAGCGAAGACTGGTGGTGCCAGGGTTACTCCGAACCTGGCGCCGGTTCTGACCTGGCGGCGGTGAAGACTCGTGCCGTGCGCGAAGCTGACCATTTTGTGGTCAACGGCCAGAAAATCTGGACGACCCTGGCGCATTTTGCCGACTGGATGTTTTGCCTGGTGCGCACCGACCCCGAGGCCCGGCAGCAGCGGGGTATTTCCTTCCTGCTGATCGACATGAAAACCCCGGGGATCACCGTACGCCCGATCATCACTCTGGACGGTGAGCATGAGGTTAATGAGGTGTTCTTCGACAACGTGCGTGTTCCGGCCGAGAACCTGGTGGGACGTGAAAACGAAGGCTGGACTTGCGCCAAGTACCTGTTGACCCACGAGCGTACCAGCATCGGCGGCATCGCCCAGAACAAGGCCATGCTTGAGCGCTTGAAATACATCGCCAGCCAGGAGTTGCGCGACGGTCGTCCACTGATCGAGGAACCGTTATTTCGGGCGCAGATCGCCGAGGTGGAGATGCAACTGATGGCCGCCGACATGAGCAATCTGCGCACCCTGGCAGCGGCCCGCGACGGGGGCACGCCGGGAGCGGAAAGCTCGATTCTGAAAATCAAGGGGACCGAGATCCGCCAGACCATCGCCTACCTGATCAGCAAGGCGGTAGGGCCCTACGCCATGCCTTACCTGGAAGAAGAACTGGGGTATGGCGGTGGCGAGTTGCTGTACACCGAGTACAGCTCATCGGCCACCTACCAATACCTGGATGCGCGCAAGGCCTCGATCTATGGCGGCTCCAACGAAATCCAGAAGAATATCATCGCAAAAATGATTCTCGAACTGTAAGGGCGTCGACGATGGACTTCGGGGTGACCGAAGAGCGGCAACTGCTGCAGGACACCGATGCCCGCTTGGTGCGCGACATATAGGGTTTCCAGCGGCGCGAGCGATTTTGCAAGACCAATAACAATAACGATGGAGAGTAAGACATGGCCCGCTTCGGGAAATGGTTAATTAGCCTCGCCACGGCGGGCTCACTGCTGGTGGCGTCATTCGGCTCCGCGGCTGCCGACAAGCCAAATATTTTGGTGATCTTCGGCGACGATATTGGCATGTTCAACCTCAGTGCCTACAACCAAGGCATGATGGGCTATGAAACCCCGAATATCGACCGTATTGCCAAAGAGGGCGTGTTATTTACCCATGCTTACGGCGAGCAGTCCTGCACGGCAGGGCGTTCAGCCTTCATTCTAGGCGAGCATCCGTTTCGCACCGGCCTGCTGACCGTCGGCATGCCTGGCTCCGAGCACGGCATCCCGGACTGGGCGCCGACCATTGGCGATGTGATGAAGCAGCAGGGCTACGTCACGGGCCAGTTTGGCAAGAACCATCTGGGCGACCGCGACAAGCACCTGCCGACCAACCATGGTTTCGACGAGTTCTTCGGCAACCTCTACCACATGAACGCCGAGGAAGAACCGGAAACCTATTACTACCCCAAAGACCCGGAGTTCCGTAAGAAGTACGGCCCGCGTGGCGTGGTTCATTCCTATGCCGATGGCAAGATCGAGGACACCGGCCCGCTGACCCGCAAACGTATGGAAACCATCGACAGCGAGTTCCTCCACGCGACCGAGACCTTCATCGACAAAGCGCATGCGGCCGACAAGCCGTTTTTTGTCTGGTTCAACAGCACCCGCATGCACGTCTGGACCCACCTGAGTAAGGAAGCCGATGGCAAGACCGGCATCGGTCTTTACCCCGATGGCATGGTCGAGCATGACGGCCAGATCGGTCAATTGCTCAAGAAGCTGGATGACCTGGGCATCGCTGACAACACCATCATTATCTACACCACTGACAACGGTGCGCAGAAAGTCAGCTGGCCGGACGGCGGCACCTCACCTTTCGCAGGGGAAAAAGGCACCTCAAATGAAGGCGGGCATCGCGTGCCGCTGCTGGTCAAATGGCCGGGCGTGATCAAGCCGGGTAGCCACTTCAACAATATGATCGCCCATAACGACTGGATGCCGACCCTGGCCGCCGCCGCCGGTGCGCCGAATCTGGTGGCCGACCTGGCCAACGGTACCAAGCTCAACGGCAAGCAGTTTCGTGTGCACCTGGATGGCTACGATTTCCTGCCGTTCTTCAAGGGCCAGGTCAAGGACAGCCCCCGTGAGGAATATTTCTACTTCGGCATGGGCGGTGAATTGAATGCCCTGCGCTGGCGAGACTGGAAGTTGACCTTCGCTGCGGTGGAAGGCGATATCGGCACCGGCACTCGAAAAGTGACCAACTTCCCGCAGGCCACCAACCTCAAGGCCGACCCGTTCGAAACGGCGCGCAAGGAATCGCCCATGTCCCGCCGCTGGGCGTCGGATCAACTGTGGCTGTTCGTGCCGATCCAGGCGCAGATCCAGAAGTTCATGGCGACCATTCCCCAATATCCGTTCCAGGAGGGCGTCAACCTGAACCCGGCCAACATCAGCTACCAGAGCCTGGCGGTGACGCGAGCATTAATGAAATTGCAAAAACTGTCGCCACCACCGACTGCGAACTAAGAGTACTGGGGCATTCACTCGTCCGGGTTTCGGCCCGGCGTTTCTTGCAGGTGGCCGATTACGGCCTGATCGGTGAGCTGTTCGAGCTTGCACCGGTGTCGGAAAAAGCCCTTTGAAATTAGAAAACCGTTCAACTCAGCGGTCTTCTCGTGATTTAGCCACATCCACTTCTCAGGAGAGTCCCATGAGCGAAATAGTCGAGCAGTATCTCCCGAAAACGTCCGAGCATTCCGCGGAGGAGGCCAGGGCGGTTTACCGCAAGGTGTTCTGGCGGTTGTTGCCCTACCTCTTCGTAGCCTTTGCCATTAATGCCATCGACCGCCTGAACATTTCCTTCGCCAAGCTACGCATGGCCGAAGATATCGCGCTCACCGATGCTGCCTACGGCATTGGCGCGGGAATCTTCTATCTCGGTTACATCCTCTTCGAGATTCCCAGCAACATGTACATGCAGCGCACCGGCGCCCGCGCGACCCTGACCCGCATAATGGTGTTGTGGGGCATCGTGACGGTGGCGACCGCGTTCGTCACCACGTCTAACCAGCTGATTGTCGCCCGCTTCCTGCTCGGCGTAGCGGAAGCCGGATTTTTCCCAGGCGTAATCCTATACCTGACCTACTGGTTCCCGCCCACCCAGCGTGCCCGTATCACAGCGGTATTCCTGATGGCGGCGATGATCGCCGGGATAGTGAGCGGGCCACTAGCAGGTTGGATCATGACCCACTTCCATGGCTGGTTGGGGCTCAGGGACTGGCAAGTGTTGTTCGTCCTGGAAGGTATTCCAGCCATACTACTGGGCGTATTCGGCTGGTTCTGGCTGGTCGATAAACCCGTCGACGCCCACTGGCTAAGTGCAGAGGAGAAGCAACTGATCGCTTCGGGGTTGGCGCAAGGCCAACCACCGAACACCCGCTCTGCAAGCCTTGCCGAGGTGCTGCGCGAACCACGGGTGTACATCGCGGGACTTGTGTTCTTCTGTATCTACAGCGGCTCCAACACGGTGTCCTACTGGATGCCGACGCTGATCCGTGGCTTAGGTGTGGAGGATCTGAAAACAATCGGTATGTTAGCCAGCCTGCCTTACATCTGCGCGCTGGCCGGGATGTACCTACTCGCCCGTAGTTCCGACAAGCGCCTGGAGCGCCGCTGGCATGTGGGACTAACCATGCTGGTGAGCGCGAGTAGCTTTTTTCTACTGGGGCCGGCCCAAGGCAATCTGCTGCTTTCGATTTTCCTCATGAGTCTGGGTGCAGCTTCGGCCTTGTCCGCATTATCGCTGTTCTGGGCCATTCCACCGGCATTGCTGGCCCCCTCATCCGCGGCCATAGGCATCGCAGTTATCAGCTGTATCGGCGGCTTGGCTGGTGTCATCAGCCAGATCGTGGTGGGTGCGATCAAGACGGCTACCGGCAATCTTTACCTAGCCTTCGACGTGATTGGGGTGGTGCTGGTAATAGGGATGTTGATTCTATTGATCGCGATCCCGGCGAAGGACCTTAAAGAGCGGCCACATTGACAACGACGTTGCCAATGTACACTTCAAGAAACCACGAACTACCAGATAACTGTCAACTGCGCGGCAGATGTCCTAAAAACGATAACGAGACGCTCGTTGCTGAGCTGAAAAAGTAGATCGTGGAAGCACTCGAAGGTGGTGAACTTGCTGAGGAGGGCGTCATGAAAGAATCATACGAAGCTCAATGACGCCAGCTTGCGTGTTAAAGAAGAGTATGCGATATCCGGGTCTGACAGTTTCCGGATATCACAGCGTCATGAATTGTCCGGCTGTCGTGCTACTTTAACGCGAGGAGCTATGGACATAACAAAGCAAGATCGACAGAAAATGTCTTATTGCCATGGACAGCTGAAGAAAACTTGAACCACCGGGTAAGAAGGTGCGGAGCCATGTCCATAGCTTGAAATCTTTCCTTTACATCGATGAGGCTTTTGCTGACCTCACTGGCATGACCGTCGACCTAGAGAGGCCTGGCCGGCAAATCAGAGCGGCAGTACACCGCAGCACAGGGATTCCCGTCGGGGTTGGAATTGCCGGTACCAAGACACTCAGCAAGTTGGCCAATCACGCTGCGAAGAAATGGCAAGCCCAGAGTGGGGGCGTCGTCGATTTACGCGACCAGGTCAAACGTGACTGGGTATTGAAGAAGTGCCAGGCGTCCGACGTCTGGGGCGTTGGGCGAAAGATGACGATTCATCTGGAGGGCCTGGGGATCAAGACTGCCTGGGATCTTTCCAAAGCCGACCCCTGGATGCTGCGAAAGAAGTTCAGCGTGGTGATCGAGAAGACGGCCCGCGAGCTGGCCGGTACGCCCTGCCTTGAACTCGATGAGCCAGATCCACCCAAGCAGGAGATCTGCTGCAGCAGAATGTTTGGCAAGCGCCTGACCGAAATCGCTCCGATCAAGGAGGCTGTGGCCACCTACATGATGCGCGCAACAGAGAAGCTGCGTGCGCAGCAGTCGCTCTGCAAGAAGATCCGCGTGAGCATTCGCACCGGCATGTTCAATCCGGATGAGGCCAAGTATGCAAATGGCATTCTGGTGGAAATGCCATACCCGACAGACGACGTCCGTTTACTGACAAAGGCTGCTGTTGAAGCGCTCGATCGCGTATTTCGTCCAGGGTTCAAGTACAGCAAAGCCGAGGTAC
>CAYVPI010000174.1:0-10476 GCA_964453495.1 uncultured Pseudomonas sp.
CGGAAGAGTGCCGGAAGATTCGCTTTACCGAGACGGGTAGTTTTTTTGGGGGGATTGCGGGTGGGAGCGCGCTAGGCGCGGTTGCTGGCGCTGGGGCTAGCACCCTATGTGCTGCATTCGGCATTACCACAGCGGGAATCGGCGGGGTAGTCTGCGTTCTTGTAGTAGTCGGAGCCGGATCCTATGTTGGAAGCACTGGGGGTGAGAAAAGTGGGGGGATGATGGGCGATGTTCTTTATGATTGGATGCAACCATGATGCTTGAATACTATTCTTGGCATCCAGGGTTAAAATTTTTCTTTATGCTAACGCCATTCTCAATCAGCCTGTCTGGTTTGGCGGTACTTGCATTCACGGCACATCGCGATTTAGAGAAAATGAAAGCTGTTTTCCCTAACAGTTTATGTATCACCAACTCTATTAGGCTGTGGGCAGGTTTCAGTTTTGCTTCTCGTGTTATGCAGACCAGCACTATCGCAGGTGCGGTGCTCTGGCCTAAGCCACTGATTCGGCTTGGAGAACTTGATCCGGATGAGCTACGGAATTTTCCTGCTAGTCTCAAAAGGCGACTGGCTATTTCATTGTATCTAATAATCATTGGAATGGCCTTGCTGTTTCTAATGCTTATTGTGTTGGAACTCATTAAAAACTAACTTCGCGGTCTGGGTTAAAGAATAACTCGGGCCCGATTAGTAAGGTAAAGGCCAATGAGATCGGATAACGCCAAGTGAGGGCAATTTCATGGGGGCGCGATACGACCGAGATTGCACTTATCACTGGTGCGAGCAAAGAGCTGGGCATGGGCAAGGATGTATTGGATAAAGGGCTAGCGAAACGGAGGAGTGCCGGAAGATTCGCTTTACCGAGACGGGTAGTTTCTTTGGGGGTATGGCTGGTGGTTCCGTTGTCGTGCCGATTGTCAGCCGTTACGCGGCGCTTCCTATCTGTGCGGCAGTCGGATTGAGCTCGTTGGGTGTTGGTGGAGCGCTTTGCGTCCTCGTGGTTGTCGGAGGGGCATCCTACGCTGGAAACTCTGGAGGTGAGTGGGCTGGTGAGTTGCTAGGAGACAAGATATATGAGAGGACGTCAGAGTGATCAATTTCAGTTCATGGTTTGAAACCTGGTCGCTGGATTTACAGATTTTCTTCTTGGCGGCTCCATTCGCGATTGGCCTTGTAGGTCAAGCCATTACCATCTACATGGTCTATCGCGACCTGGATGAAATGAAAGCCGCTTTCCCCAAAAGCACCCTCATCCAAAATCAGATGATCAACTGGGCCGGCTCGAGCTTCAAAGCACGTTACATGCAGTTGAACCTCATCACCGGTGCCGTACTACTCTCGGGATTCTGGCTACGCCGTGGCGAACTTGACCCTGATGAGGTGAAAAACTTTCCACCCCATTTGAAGCCACGGATGATTTGGTCATCGTGGTTCTTGGGCATCGGACTGGCTTGGCTGTTCCTGGCAGTGGGCCTACTCAAGTTCACAGCAGTCTGAAACTTCAGGTCAAGGGAAGCCCGGCCACTGGTCGGGCTTGTTAAGGCAATTTCATGGCGTGCGGTTTCGCCAAAATAGCACACTTCACCAGCGGCGCGAGCTATGCGCTGGGGGCAAGAATATGTTGGACAAAGGGCTCAAACAGGTCGAAAGCACACTTCGCAGCCTTGAGCTGTTGCATCAGTGGGACACACTTAGTTAGCTGTATTCTTACGCTAAGGGATTTCCGACCTTTCTGATAGAGGCTTGGGAAATGTCCGGCTTACGGTTGCGCCCCCTAACATCGAGTCTTGGATTCCTGCTCACTCGCACAAGGAATTCGATCGATGGCTACCGGATATTTCATTCGCCTGCATGACAAGACCACCTGTGGTGGCCGGGTGCTGGAAGCAGATAACTGCGTCTCGATGTACGGCTTCGCCCACGCCCGCGAAGGAGATCAGGTCTCTTGCGGCAAGGATGGCAAGACCTACGTCATCGAGGGCGGGCTCTCCTACATGATCAGCAACGGCAGGCGGGTTGCCGGCACGCTGGACAGCGTCAGCGGTTGCCCCTGCAAAGCCCGACTGGAGCACTCGATAACCTTCGCCACTTACCAGTCGCGCAATGATGCGCCTCCATCAGCCAGTCGTGCGGCCCCTCAACCAGCGCCTCCTACCGCTTCCAGCACCTCACCGGCGGCGCCTCACTCCAGTTTCGCCCCGTCAACGAATTCGCCAACGCTAGCGGCATTCAGCCACGCAGAACCTCAGGAGTCCGGCTTCTTCATCGCGCCCAAAAGCATGACGTGCGAACAACTCGAGTCTTCGCTATTCACACTGCGCGACCCGGCGGTGATGCACAAGTTTCAGATGCTCAACCCCAATCTGAACAATATAAAAGCCGGTTCGATGATCGTGCTGAGCGATCCGAACAACACTTCCTGCACCTGCCAGGAAGCGCAACTGATGCAGGCCGCGCAAGAGGTAACGGCTGCGCCTCGATCCGCTGACCCCGGAGGAAGCCGAGTTTGCGTTCCGCCACGGTGCTGAAATCGCCGCCTTTACCGGCCAGATATCGACCTGGCTTGGAGTTAGTGCCGTGGTGATGGAAAAGCACCTGATCAACCTGCGCGATAATCTGCAGGCCATGGAACGCTTACATCAGGATAGCTATCGCCGGGACGGCCATCTCAAATCGGCAGAGTTCCGTACCGAGCGCAAGCGCTTGCTCTCTCAATTGGATGCGCATCTGCTGAACTCCACGCGTCTGCGCGGCCACACGACCATTGGCGATCACCTCAAGTTGAAAACGGCCCTCGGACTGTCCAGCAAAAGCTTGGTCCACCACTGGAACAAGGCTGGGGCGCCGGGGCAGATACCTGGATATTCGACGCATGTGAACTCCATTAGCCGTGCTGCCAAGTACATGCAGTCGGGCGGTTATATCGGTATCGGCATTGGCGCCGTTTCTTCGCTGTTGGCTATTCAGGAAGTTTGTAATACCGACTCTGAAGCAGCTTGCGAAAAAATTAAATTTACTGAAGGAGGAAAGTTTTCACTGTCAGCCTTGGGCGGGTATGGTGGCGGTGAGTTGGCTTATTTGGCTAGTCGTCCTGTTTGTCTGGCACTCGGGGCTACCACTGGGATTGGGGGTGTAGCCTGTGTTGCGGCCTTGGTAGGAATTGGCGCATGGGCAGGTACAAATGCTGGTAGTACTAGAGGAGAGCGCTTGGGCGAAAAACTGTATGAAGCCAAACATGGTGATTGACTCTTGGCCCCCTTGGGTTGCCATCTTGTTTATTGGTGGGCCATTCATGTTTATTATTGTTTCTTTTGCCTACAGCTTTTACTTAAGTCGCCATTTGGATGCGATGTTGAAAGCGTTGGAAAATAGCACCTACATCGCTATTTGGAGTGCGGGCCTGCGATATCAAGGGTGGTTTGGACGGCTCATGTTGGTCGCGACGATTACAGGAATGGTGATGTGGCCAGGGCCGGGAATCCGCGCGGGTGAAATGGACCCTGAGGATATCAAGAACTTCCCTCCTCACCTGAGGAGACTTCTGAAAATCAAGATCATGTTATCCGGAGTTATTGTGATCTGGGGGGTGATTGCGTTTGCATTGGTGAAGTAAATATGACTTGCTATCTGCGATAACAATGCTCCGCGCTATAAGCGTCCGGTAAACAACCAAAGGGGAAATGTTTTCCCCTTTGGTTTGGCGCCAGAGCATATAGGGTTGTTCGCATTCACTAGGGCGCCATTGCATGGGTCGGTAAATTGTTCAGTAACGTCGTAATGGTGAATGATGGGTCAGGTTCGAATAATGAAGCCTAGAGTAAATCAGTGTAAAAGCTGTGGTGCAGTAAGTTCGAATCTGTTGCGTATTAAAAGCGGACGTTGCTATGCATGTAGAAAGAGAATGCACGGGGATAATATTCCGAATGAGGTTCCATTTCGGTTAAGGGTGGTGCTCGGTATTATTGTCGTGTTATTTATGGTGATTTCAGCTCGTTCAATTTATTTTCAGCATGTCGTGTTGCCCTACAGTGGGGGGCGTAGTCGAAGCATGCTTTTAGAATTCACAGGGATAGGAATTGTTGTGCCAATACTTGCCTTGGTTATGTACTCGATAGGCTTATTGGCGCTAATTGTAGATCATTACGATAGGCGCCCTAATGAGCGGGCATATGAAAAAATAATAAAGTACAGTCTATGTGCGGGTGTTATTTTGTATTGGATTTCTATTTTTTTTTGGTCGTCAAGTCTCATGGTGATTGATGTGCATAAAATGCGTCCTGAGCCGACGCCTTAAGCCCAGCTCAGAAAATCGCGTAATCTCATGCTGGAAGGTTGTTGGAGGGGCAGTGATGATGTGTGAACCAATCCACCGCTTATTTGCAAAACAGATAACAGTTAGAGAAATTACCCATTTTGTAGATATTCTGCGCGCCCCTACCATGGTCTGACCTCACCAGAGGACAGGAGTGAAAACCATGCTACAGCCCGCTATTGAGTCCCAGCGCTTTCGGCCCTTGAGCCATTTGCAACATCCCCGCGAAGTCATTCGCCAGTTCACCCCCAACTGGTTCGCCGCCACCATGGGCACCGGTGTGTTGGCGCTTGCCCTGCATCAGCTGGCCGTACCCATGCTCTGGGCATTGGCCGAAGCCTTGTGGCTGCTGACCATTGCGCTTTTTGTGGTGTTCAGTGTGTTGTACGTCGCCCGTTGGCTGTTCTTTTTCGACGAGGCTCGACGCATTTTCGGCCATTCGACCGTGTCCATGTTCTTCGGCACCATCCCCATGGGCCTGGCCACCATCATCAATGGCTTTCTGTTGTTCGGTGTCGCTCGCTGGGGCGAGCAGATCGTGCCCTTTGTCGCTACCCTCTGGTGGCTCGACGTGGCCATGGCTCTGTTGTGCGGCGTGGCCATCCCATTTTTGATGTTCACGCGCCAGGAGCACAGCATCGACCAGATGACGGCTGTGTGGCTGTTGCCGGTGGTCGCCGCTGAAGTGGCCGCGGCCAGTGGTGGGCTGCTGGCGCCGCACCTTGGCGATGCGCAGCAACAGTTTCATGTGCTGATTACCAGTTACGTGCTCTGGGCATTCTCGGTACCGGTGGCGTTCAGCATTCTGACCATCCTCCTGTTGCGCATGGCCTTGCACAAATTGCCCCATGCCAGCATGGCGGCGTCGAGCTGGCTGGCGCTGGGGCCGATCGGTACCGGTGCTTTGGGTATGCTGCTACTGGGCGCTGAGGCTCCGGCGGTATTTGCCGCTAATGGCCTTGCGGACGTGGGCGCTATCGCTGCCGGTATTGGTCTGGTAGCCGGGGTGATCTTGTGGGGCTTTGGCCTGTGGTGGCTGGCGATGGCCGTGCTGATTACCCTGCGTTACTTGCGCGGCGGTATTCCCTTCAACCTTGGCTGGTGGGGGTTCACTTTTCCGTTGGGAGTGTATGCGTTGGCCACGCTACGCCTGGGGCATGCCTTGAACTTGAGCTTTTTCAGCGGTTTTGGCCTGGTGCTGGTGGCAGCGCTGGCGGCCATGTGGCTGATTGTGGCCAGCCGCACCGTGAAAGGCGCCTGGCGTGGTGAGTTGTTCGTTTCGCCGTGCATTGCCCACCTAACAGCTAGCCCCTGCACTAAGAAATAGCCTACATATGCCCAAGGATCGTTCAGGTAATCTGGCGATCCGATGTGGCTTTTCGCCCGGCATCGGCATTCCAATGACAAAGCCTTAGCCGATCTCGGCGCCATGCAGGTACACGGACGATGAGTCATCAGTCGCAATTCACTTTGCTGGGCAAGCGGCGCTTTCTGCCGTTTTTCATTACGCAGTTGCTGGGGGCCTTCAACGACAACATCTTCAAGCAGTCGTTGATCCTCGCCATCCTCTACAAACTGACCATCGAGGGCGACCGCTCGATCTGGGTCAACCTGTGCGCCTTGCTGTTTATCCTGCCGTTTTTCCTGTTTTCTGCGTTGGCCGGGCAATTTGGCGAAAAGTACACCAAGGACGCCTTGATCCGCCTGATCAAGCTCGGTGAAATCGCCATCATGCTGGTGGGCGCTGCCGGTTTTATGCTCAACCATCTGTGGATGATGCTGTTGGCGCTGTTCGCCATGGGCACCCACTCGGCGCTGTTCGGGCCGGTCAAATATTCCATCCTGCCCCAGGCTTTGCGTGAAGACGAGTTGGTCGGCGGCAATGGCCTGGTGGAGATGGGCACGTTCCTGGCGATCCTGGCGGGCACCATCGGGGCTGGGGTGATGATGTCCTCGGCGCATTATGCACCGGTGGTCGCTACCGCCGTGGTGCTGGTGGCGGCCTTGGGCTACCTGGCCAGCCGCGGCATCCCGCGCGCTGCTGCCGCTGCGCCGGAAATGAAAATCGACTGGAACATCTTCAGCCAATCCTGGGCAACCCTGCGCCTGGGGTTGGGCCAGACGCCTGCAGTGTCGCGCTCGATCGTCGGCAATTCCTGGTTCTGGTTCGTCGGGGCGATCTACCTCACGCAAATCCCGACCTATGCCAAACAATGGCTGTACGGTGACGAAACAGTGGTGACCCTGATTCTGACCGTATTCTCGGTGGGGATCGCCCTGGGCTCGATGCTGTGCGAGCGTTTGAGCGGGCGCAAGGTGGAGATCGGCCTGGTGCCGTTCGGCTCCTTTGGCCTGACCCTGTTCGGCTTGCTGCTGTGGTGGCATTCCGGCGGCTTCCCCCAGGATGCGCAGCCTCATGACTGGTTGACGGTGCTGGGTTATGCCCAGGCCTGGTGGGTATTGCTGGATATTCTGGGCCTGGGGGTTTTCGGTGGGTTCTACATCGTGCCGCTGTATGCGTTGATCCAGTCGCGTACCGCCGAGAATGAGCGGGCCCGTGTAATCGCCGCCAACAACATCCTCAATGCCCTGTTCATGGTGGTGTCGGCGATATTCACCATTGTGCTGCTGAGCGTGATGCAACTGAGCATCGCCCAACTGTTTCTGGTGGTGTCGTTGCTGAACGTGGCGGTCAATGCCTACATCTTCAAGATCGTCCCCGAGTTCAGCATGCGCTTCATGATCTGGCTGCTGAGCCATTCCATGTACCGGGTGCAGCACCGCGACCTTGAGCAGATCCCGGACGAGGGCGCGGCATTGCTGGTGTGCAACCATGTCTCATTCGTCGATGCACTGTTGATCGGTGGCGCGGTGCGCAGGCCGATTCGGTTCGTGATGTACTACAAGATCTACCAATTGCCGGTACTGAATTTCATCTTTCGCACGGCAGGCACTATTCCTATCGCCGGGCGCAATGAAGACCCGGTCATCTATGAAAAGGCTTTCAAGAAGATTAGCGAGTACCTCAAGCAGGGTGAGCTGGTGTGCATCTTTCCTGAGGGCAAGCTGACGACTGATGGCGAGATCGATGCGTTCAAAGGGGGGTTGACCCGGGTGCTGGAGGAGACGCCGGTGCCGGTGATTCCGTTGGCGTTGCAGGGGTTGTGGGGGAGTTTCTTCAGCCGTGATCCGCGCAAGGGGATGTTCCGGCGGCTGTGGTCGCGGGTGACTGTTGTAGCCGGGGCAGCGGTGCCGGTAGAGGCGGCGGAGCCTGAGGTTTTGCGGGAGCGGGTGAGTGAGTTGCGGGGGGTGGTTCGGTGATCGGCTTGAGGGCCTCATCGCGGGCAAGCCCGCTCCTACGGGAGCTGGGTAGCCTGCGAGGAAGGATAATGGGTTTTAAGCGGCGCTGACCTTCAAGCCAATCAGGCCTGCCACGATCAAGCCAACACTGGCCACCCGCACAAGGGCCATGGACTCGCCAAACAGAATGACACCGGCAATCACCGTGCCGATTGCGCCGACGCCGGTCCAGATCGCATAAGCGGTACCCAGCGGCAGTTCTTTCATGGCCAGGCCCAGCAGACCAAGGCTCACGGCCATGGCGGCAACGGTCAGGGCGGTGGGCACGGGGCGGGTGAAACCGTCGGTGTATTTAAGGCCTACAGCCCAACCGACTTCGAACAGGCCGGCGAAAAACAGAATGATCCAGGACATGATGACCTCATCAACAGATGGGGTCGTCCCCGGAATAACCACTCATAGGAGTCGTGAGGTCGTCCTCACTGTGCGCAATATAATGCACAATTGCGTTCCGGGGATCAAGCACGGTTTTAGTGCGTGCCGCTTGAAGCCGTCTGGGTAGCGGCTTGTGGTGTATCACTCATGCGCCGCATCCAGGTCGACAAAAGCGCTCCGGAAATATTGTGCCAGACACTGAACAGTGCGCTGGGCACTGCCGCCAGGGGCGAAAAATGCGCGCTGGCCAGCGCCGCACCCAACCCGGAATTCTGCATGCCGACTTCAATGGCCAGGGTTTTGCGCTGAGCCAGGGGCAGCTTGAACAGCTTGCCGACAAGATAGCCGAGCATATAGCCGAAGCTGTTGTGCAGTATCACCACGGCCATGATCAGCAGACCCGACTCGGCGATTTTCGCCTGGCTGGCGGCAACCACTGCGGTAACGATCAGTACGATGCTGACCACCGATACCAGCGGTAACACCTCCACCGCATGCTGCACCCGCGCGCCCAACAGGCGTTGTGCGACGATCCCCAGCACGATCGGCAGCATGACCAGTTGCAGGATCGACCAGAACATATCCAACAACGAAACCGGCAACCAGGCCGAGGCCAGCAGCCAGATCAAGGCGGGTGTAACCAAGGGGGCGAGCAGGGTGGTCATGGCGGTGATGGCGACCGACAGCGCCAGGTCGCCCTTGGCCAGCCAAGTCATCACGTTCGAGGAGGTGCCACCCGGGCAGCAACCGACCAGGATTACGCCAACCGCGATTTCTGCCGGCAGGGCGAAGGCCTGGCACAGCAGCCAGGCCATGCCCGGCATGATGACGAATTGAGCGACCACGCCCAGGGCAACCCGCCAGGGTTGGCGTGACACTTCGGCGAAGTCTTCGAGTTTGAGGGTCAGGCCCATGCCGAACATGATCAGGCCCAGCAACGGCACGATGGCGCTTTTAAGGCCGATGAACCATTGCGGTTGGAAAAAGGCCAGGATGGCGAACAGCAGCACCCAGTAGGCGAAAGTGTTGCCGACAAAGCGGCTCAAGGAGGCGAGGGCGCGCATGGTGTATTTCCTTATATAAGATGCAACAGGGTGCGGCTTTTTCGCGGGCAAGCCCGCTCCTACAGGAATCGCGCCAGGCACGGGCACTGTGGGAGCCGGCTTGCCGGCGATAAGGCCCGAAGGGCCTTCAATGCAATCAGATCCCCTGCGGAATCTCCTCCCCACCCAATGCTTCAAACAGCACCGGCAGGAATTCGGCAAAGGTCAGCATCATCAGGGTAAAGCTGGCATCGAGCTGGCCCAGCGCTTCATCGCCGCCGTCTTCTTCGGCCTGGTCCTGCAGCAGCTCTTCGAACTTCAGGCGCTTGATCACCAACTTGTCGTCGAGTACGAACGACAGCTTGTCCTGCCAGGCCAGCGACAATTGGGTCACTTGCTTGCCGGTGCTCAGGTGCAGCTGGATTTCGTCGCTGGTCAGGTCCTGGCGCTTGCAGCGCACGATGCCGCCGTCTTCGTGGGTGTCACGCAGCTCACATTCGTCGAGTACGAAGAAGTCTGGCGCTGCCTGTTGGGTCTTGACCCACTCGGTCATGGTCGCGGTCGGGGCGATCTTCACGGTCAGTGGGCGTACCGGTAGCGAGCCGATCACTTCGCGCAGGGTCGAGAGCAGGTCTTCGGCACGCTTGGGGCTCGATGCGTTGACCAGGATCAGGCCTTGCTTGGGCGCGATGGCAGCGAACGTCGCCGAGCGGCGGATAAAGGCGCGTGGCAGGAACGCCTGGATGATTTCATCCTTGATCTGGTCGCGTTCCTTTTTATAGACCTTGCGCATTTGTTCGGCTTCGATCTCTTCGACCTTTTCCTTCACAGCGTCACGCACGACGCTGCCCGGCAAGATGCGCTCTTCCTTACGGGCGGAGATCAGCAGGAAGTCGCCGCTGACGTGCACCAGGGGGGCATCTTCGCCTTTGCCGAAGGGCGCGACGAAACCATAGGTGGTCAACTCCTGGCTTGCACATGAACGCGCCAGTTTGGTGGCCAGTGCAGTTTCCAACGCCTCGGCATCAAAAGGCAGATCTTGGGTCAGGCGATAGATAAGCAGGTTTTTGAACCACATGGGGTGAGTCTCTCCTTTATACAAAGGGGGGCATTATTGTCCTCCGTGTGCCATAGGCCAACCCTTCTCTAAGCCTTTGGAAGGCATCAGAAAATTAATTAAAAAAGTGCTTGCCAGAGGTGGGGTCGCTCCGTAGAATGCGCGCCACACCGAGAGTGAAAGGGTGATTAGCTCAGCCGGGAGAGCATCTGCCTTACAAGCAGAGGGTCGGCGGTTCGATCCCGTCATCACCCACCAATCTCTACTCAGTGTTATGCGCAGCGGTAGTTCAGTCGGTTAGAATACCGGCCTGTCACGCCGGGGGTCG
>CAYVPI010000175.1:0-10255 GCA_964453495.1 uncultured Pseudomonas sp.
TGCGTTTCGCCCAGCGCCACATCAACATGTGCTCGATGGCCCTGTCCAAGCGCGTTTTGACCATGACCGGGCGCATGTCGGTATTTCGCGCCGCCGTGGTGACCAACCCCGAGTTCATCGCCGACGTCGAAAGCGACTCGCTGATGCACTGGCGCCTGGGCCGTTTCAAGTTCCTCACCGGCGACGACAAGTCCAGCTGGTTCAGCCTGATGCGCCTGGGCTACGACACTTTCTACGTGCCTGATGCCGCGATCAACACCGTCGAGCACCCGCCAGAGAAGAGCTTCATCAAGGCCAGCCGCAAGTTGATGTACCGCTGGTACGGCAACAACCTGCGCCAGAACTCTCGGGCCCTGGGCCTGGGGATTCGCCGCCTGGGCCTGTTCACCAGCGTGGTGCTGTTCGACCAGCGCGTGTCGATGTGGACCAGCCTGCTGGGCCTGACCGTCGCCCTGATCGCCAGCATCAAGTTCGGCCCGGCCTACCTGTTGGTGTACCTGCTGTGGATCGGCACCACCCGCCTGATCCTGACGTTCCTGCTGATGTGCTCCGGCCACAGCATCGGCCCGGCCTATCCGCTGATCCTTTATTACAACCAGATCGTCGGCGCGATCATGAAGATCTACGTGTTCTTCCGCCTCGACAAACAATCCTGGACGCGCCAGCCCACCGCTCTGAAGCGTGACCTGGCGAGCTTTCAACAATGGTTCAACACCTGGTCCTCCCGGACCATGACCTTCTCGGCGGCCAGCATCTTCGTTGCTGCGCTGTTCGTGCTGGTGTGAGCCGGAACCCCATTGGACCCCGTAGGAAAACCAACATGAATACAGCCGTGAACGTCAATGTGGTGCATGAATCCGAAGCCCAGCGCCAACACGCCCGGGTGAAGATCCCGGCCAAGTTGCGCTATATCGCAGCCGACCGGCAAACCCTCGAGGCACGCATCGAAGACCTTTCGGCCGGCGGCATCAGCTTCTACGCCAAGCACCCCTTGCGCGTGGGCGACGTGCACCGTGGCCGCCTGCAGTTTCTGATCGACAACCTGGGCCTGGCCATGGACATTGAGTTCCAGGTGCGCTCGTTCGATGCCAACAACGGCCGTACCGGTTGCCAGTTCCAGAACCTCGACCAGCGCGACATCGCCACCTTGCGCCACCTGATCACCTCGCACCTGTCCGGCGAGTTGGTGACCATGGGCGATGTGCTGAGCACCCTGCAGCGCGACAACTTCACCAAGGCACGCAAGCAGAAGGACGGTGGCAGCGGCCTCAGTGCCTTTGGCCGCCTGCGCGCCGTGACCTTTAGCCTGGGTATTTTCGTTGCCGGCGTTGCGGCCTTCGGCTTCATCGCCAAGTCCGTCTATGGCCTGTACTTCGTCAGCCATGCCCAGGCCGGCGTGGTCAACGTGCCCACCATCAACGTCACCATGCCGCGCGACGGCACTGTCCAGAGCCTCGTGGAGCTGCAGGGCCAAGCCGCCAAGGGCGCGCCGTTGGCGTCATTCAGCACCAGCATGCTGGAAGTGCTCAAGGGCCACCTGGATGACCAGCAATTGCAGCCGGCCCGGGTCGAAGAGCTGTTCGGCAAGCAAATGAGCGGCACCCTCACCAGCCCATGCGACTGCATCGTCGCCCAACAACTGGTCGACGACGGCCAATACGCCAGCAAGGGCGCGGTGATCTTCCAACTGCTACCGCGCAACAGCCAGGCCACGGTAGATGCGCGCTTCAACTATCGCCAGTTCGATGAGATCAAGCCGGGTACCCGAGTGCGTTTCCAGGTGGCCGGGGATGACGAAGTTCGCCAAGGGCAGATCGTCAGCAGCACCAGCCTCAACAGCGCCGACCTGTCTTCGGATATTCGCGTGCAGATCAAGCCGGATGTGGCGCTGGGCAGCGAGCTGGCCGGGCGCCCGGTTTCGGTCAGCAGTGACCGTGGGCCTTCGTTGGATTGGTTGATTGATAAAGCCGTTGCTCGTGGGCTTTGAGGGGGATATGACGGTGGAATTGCGCACAGTTGGCGAATGCTTTGCACTCGATCGCGGCGGTCCGGCGATCCGGCAAGCCCGCTCCTACAGAAATCTCCTGAGCACCACAAATCCCTGTAGGAGCTGGCTTGCCAGCGATGCTCTTAAAATCTGCAGCCTGGCCATCGCCGTGAGTCTGGCCGGTTGCTCCGGCCTGCCCGACCAACGCCTGGCCAACGAGGCACTCAAGCGTGGCGACACGGCCCTGGCCGAGCGTAATTACCGTCAGCTGGCGGACCTTGGCTACAGCGATGCCCAGGTCGGCCTGGCCGATATCCAGATCGGCACGCGCGACCCGGCGCAGATCAAGGCCGCCGAAGCGACCTACCGCGCGGCCGTCGACACCTCGCCACGGGCCCAGGCTCGCCTTGGCCGCTTGCTTGCGGCCAAGCCCGATGCCAGCGAAGCCGAGCGCCTGGAAGCCGAAACCCTGCTGAGCAAGGCCTTCGCCAATGGCGAGGGCAACACCTTGATCCCCTTGGCGATGCTCTACCTGCAATACCCGCAGAGTTTCCCCAAGGTCAACGCCCAGCAAAAGGTCGACCAATGGCGCGCCGCCGGTTATCCCGAAGCGGGCCTGGCCCAGGTGCTGCTGTATCGCACCCAGGGTACCTACGATCAGCACCTGGATGAAGTCGAGCGCATCTGCAAGGCCTCGCTGGCCAGCACCGACATCTGCTATGTGGAATTGGCGACCGTTTACCAGAAACGTGGCCAGCCCGACCGCCAGGCCGAGTTGCTCAAACAGCTGGAATCTGCCTGGAAAAGTGGTGCGGTGCCCGCTTCACGCGTAGACAGCGTCGCACGTGTGCTTGCCGACAGCACCCTTGGCCAGACCGATGAGAAAACCGCGCAAGCCTTGCTCGAACAGGTCGCCCCGAGCAACCCGGCATCATGGGTGAGCCTGGCGCAACTGCTGTACGACTTCCCTGACCTGGGCGATGTGGACAAGTTGATGGGCTACATCGACAAGGGCCGTGCTGCCGACCAGCCGCGCGCCGAGCTGTTGCTGGGCCGGCTCTACTTCGAAGGCAAGGTGGTGCCCGCCGATGCCAAACAGGCCGAAGAGCACCTGCTCAACGCCGCCGCCACCCAGAACAACGCCCATTACTACCTGGGCCAACTGTACCGGCGCGGCTACCTGGGCGAGGTCTATCCGCAAAAGGCCCTGGAGCATTTGCTGACTGCCGCACGCGGCGGCCAGATCAGCGCCGACTACGCCCTGGCGCAATTGTTCTCTCAAGGCCGAGGCACCAAGCCCGACCCGGTCAACGCTTATGTGTTCAGCCAATTGGCACTGGCGCAGAACACCCCACAAGCCAGCGAACTGGCCCAGCAAGCCGATCAACAACTGCCGCCGGCCCAACGTGCCCGCGCGCAGCAATTGCTGCAACAGGAGCGGCAACTGCGTGGCTCGCTCAATCAGAGCCAGGACGCCCTGCAACTGCACGCCCTGCAAGAACAAGACGGTGAGGACTCCCTATGAAACTCAATCCCTGGATGAAGGCCGGCATTGGCCTGGGCTGCGCCTTGCTCTGGTCGTGCCCGACCCTGGCGGCCATGACCGCCGAGAAAAACTTCGGTCTGGACGTGAAAATCACCGGCCAGTCCGAAGACGACCGTGACCTGGGTACCCGTGACGGCGGCGACGTCAATGGCGTGGGCCTGGACTTGCGCCCCTGGGTGTACGGCGAGCGCGGCAACTGGAGCGCCTTCGCCATGGGCCAGGCAGTGGCTGCCAGCGACATTATCGAAACCGATACCCTGCAGCAGTCCACCGACGATGTCGACGCCCAAGCGAGCAACGACAACGGCCGCGAGCCGGACAAAAGCTACCTGGCCATGCGCGAGTTCTGGATCGGCTACAGCGGCCTCACCCCTTACCCCGGCGAACAACTGCGTTTTGGCCGCCAGCGCCTGCGCAACGACGACGGCATGTGGCGTGACACCAACATCGAAGCCCTGAACTGGACCTTCGACACCACCCTGCTGCGCGCCAACCTGGGCGTGGCCGAGCGCTTCAGCGAATACCGCACCGACCTGACTGAACTGGCCCCAGAAGACAAGGATCGCCTGCACGTCTACGGCGATATCGCGACCCAGTGGCAGCCCGGCCATTGGGTGGGCCTGCGTGCGCATCACGCCCATGACGATGGCAAGCTGGACAGCCCCGGCACTGTGGTCGAAGCCGACGACAAGACGCAAACCGGCGACCTCACCTGGCTGGGCCTGACCGCCGACAGCGATGCCTACAACTACCACAACCAGAACACCCTCAATTACTGGGGCAGCGTGACCTGGCTGACCGGTGACCGCGACACCTTGCAAACCACTAGCGTCAATGGCGAACAAGTGGCCACCGGCAAGCAGAGCGGCGACGTCAATGCCTGGGGCACGGACCTCGGGATTCGCCTGCGCCTGGACCCGAACTGGCAAGTCGGCGCGGCCTATGCCCGCGGCAGTGGCGGTGGCGGCGATGACGGTTCGAACAACTACGAGCAGACCGGCCTTGAGAGCAACCGCTCCAACTTCACCGGCACCCGCTCGCGCGTACACCGCTTCGGCGAAGCTTTCCGTGGCGAGCTGGGCAACCTTCAGGCTGCAACCCTGTTTACCTCTTGGCAACTGCGCGACGACTACGACGCCAGCCTGATCTACCACAAGTTCTGGCGCGTCGATGGTGACCAGAACATCGGCAGCAGCGGCGTCAATGCCGTGGTCGATGACGGTGGCATCAACCGGCCGCTGGTTCAGGGCGAGAAAGACCTCGGCCAGGAGATGGACCTGGTGGTCACCAAGTACTTCAAGCAAGGCCTGCTGCCGGCAGCACTGAGCCAATCGATCGACGAACCGTCGGCGCTGGTGCGCCTGCGCGGCGGCGTGTTCAAGCCGGGCGATGCCTACGGCAAGGAAGCGGACTCGTACATGCACCGCGCCTTCGTCGACGTGATCTGGCGCTTCTGATGCAAGCCGCCAAGGGAGTTCGCTGAAATGAACATTCGACAGCACAGCAGCCGCAGCCTGTTGACCACGGCCCTGCTGCTGGCCAGCAGCGTTGCGCTGGCCAATGCCGAGGCACCGACCACCGTGGCCAAGGGCTTGCAGCAAGCCAAGACCTACACCGTGACCAGCGCCCCGATCGAGCCGTTGCAACTGGCCAAGCCGACGCTGCCGGACCTGTCCGGCTACACCGCCGAGGCCGTGCAGGCCAAGATCGATCGCCGGCAGGCGGGCAAGGTCCAGGTGCGGCGCATGCTCCAGGAAGACGCGCTCAAGGAATTCATTGGCGGCGATAACAAGATGGCCGAATGGGTGGCGCGCCAGCGCGGTATCCCCCAGGCAATTTTCATCGACAACGGCCATGTCAACCTCAAGGACCTGAGCAAGACACTGCCCAAGCAGTACTTCAGCGAAACCGCCCCGGGTGTGTACCTCGCTCGCCTGCCGATCGTGGTCGGGCGCAAGGGCATCCTCGAGATCGACAAGCAGACCCAGGAACTGCGCCTGTCCGAGGAGGCCGGTTCGTTCCTGGTCAATGACGGCAAGTTGTTCGTCACCGACACCCAGGTCACCGGCTGGCGCGAGAAGGACAATGGCCCGGCCACGTTCCGCTCGCCCAAGGAGTTCCGCCCCTTCCTGTTGTCGTGGGGTGGCACCGAGACGTACGTGGTCAACAGCAAGATGGCCAGCTTCGGCTACGCCAAGAGTAAGTCCTACGGTGTGAGTATTTCCCAATACACGCCGAACATGGCCAAGGCCATGAACCGCAGCGAACCGACCGGTTGGATCATCGGCTCGGAGTTCTCGGACATGTGGTACGGCTTCTACTGCTACGAGACCCAGGACTTCGTGCTCAAGGGCAATACCTACCGCGACAACATCGTCTATGGCATCGACCCCCACGACCGCTCGCACCGCCTGATCATTGCCGAGAACACCGTCTACGGGACGAAAAAGAAGCACGGCATCATCATTTCCCGCGAGGTCAATGACAGCTGGATCTTCAATAATCGCAGCTACGACAACAAGCTCTCGGGCGTGGTCATCGACCGTAACAGCGTCAACAACCTGATCGCCTACAACGAGATCTACCAGAACCACACCGACGGCATCACCCTTTACGAGAGTGGCGACAACCTGATCTGGGGCAACCGCGTGATCAACAACCGTCGCCACGGCATCCGCGTGCGCAACAGCGTGAACATTCGCCTGTACGAAAACATTGCCATGGCCAACGGCCTGGTCGGTGTGTACGGGCACATCAAGGACCTCACCGATACCGACCGCGACATCGCCCTGGACCCATTCGACACCAAGGTGTCGCTGATCCTGGTTGGCGGTGAGTTGGCCGCCAACGGCAGCGGGCCGCTGTCGATCGACTCGCCGCTGAGCGTCGAGCTGTACCGGGTGTCCATGCTCGCGCCGAGCAAATCCAGCGGCATCAGTTTTTCCGGCGTACTGGGCGAGCGTCAGGACGAAATCCTCGACCTGATGGTGCGCCAGGGTAAAGCCGTGCTGATCGACCCCGTCGAACGCCAGACCGAAATGCGAGACTGAGGACGTTTTTATGCACCCACGACTGATCAAAGTACTCAGCCTCTCCAGCCTGGCTGCTGCCCTGTTGGCTGCCAGCGATGCAGCCAGCGCAGCGGACGCACAGGCGCCGGCCTTTACTGCCGAGCCGTGCTGCAACCTGTGCCCCGAGGCCCATGACGCCAGCCGCTACACCACGCGCTACCAGCAGAACTTCACCACCCTGGTGCAAGCCGAGGGCGACTGGTTGTTCCGTACCCGCGAAGACTTGCGCACCGAATTCAACACCACGCCAGCCGGCTACCGCCGCCTGCAGCAGCTGCACGATGCCTTCAAGGCCAAGGGCGTGGAACTGGTGGTGGTCTACCAACCGACCCGTGGCCTGGTCAACCGCAGTAAATTGTCGCCCACCGATAAGGCCGCCTTCGACTATGACAAGGCGCTGAAAAACTACCAGGCCATGCTCGCGCGCTTCAGCAAGATGGGCTATTGGGTCCCGGACCTGTCGCCTTTGACCAACGAGCAACTGCCGCTGGCCGATGCGGGCCATGATTTCTACTTCCGTGGCGACCAGCACTGGACCCCTTACGGCGCCGAGCGCGCGGCAAAAATCGTCGCGCAAAAGGTCAAGCAGGTCCCCGGTTTCGCCGAGATTCCCAAGCGCGAGTTCGAGACGAAAAAGTCCGGGCGCATGGGCAAGACCGGCACCCTGCACAACGTCGCCGGGCAGCTGTGCGGCACCAGCTATGCCATCCAGTACATGGACCAGTTCGTCACCGAGCCCAAGGGTGAAAGTGGTGGCGACGACCTGTTCGGCGATTCCGGCAACCCGCAGATCACCCTGGTTGGCACCAGCCACAGCGGCAAGAACTACAACTTCGCCGGCTTCCTGGAGCAGTACATTGGCGCCGATGTGCTCAACGTCGCCTTCCCTGGCGGCGGCCTGGAAGGCTCAATGCTGCAGTACCTGGGCAGCGAGGACTTCCAGACCAAGCCGCCGAAGATTCTCATCTGGGAATTCTCGCCGCTGTATCGCCTGGACCAGGAAACCATCTACCGGCAGATGATGGCCTTGCTCGACAACGGCTGTGAAGGCAAGCCGACCCAGCTCAGCGCCAGTACTTCGCTCAAACCTGGCACCAATGAACTGCTGGTCAACGGCAAGGGCGGCGGCATCAAGAACCTCGACAACGGCAGCCACCAGGTCGACATCCAGTTCGAAGACAAGTCGGTGAAAACCCTGCAGGCGACCCTCTGGTACATGAACGGCCGCCACGAAAACGTGAAGATCGAAAAACCGGAAACCTCCGAAACCGACGGGCGCTTCGCCTTCGAGTTACGCGACGACGAGGACTGGGCCGGGCAGAACCTGCTGGCCGTGGAAGTCCAGGGCCCCGAAGCCGGGGGCGCGCCGCAGAAAGTCGAAGCCAAAGTGTGTAAACGCAACGTATTCCCTGGCGCCGCGCGGCGTAACGCGCAAGCCGGGTTGTGAGGCATTCATGCAAACGTTGAAAACCACCGCATGCAAACTGGCCGCACCGGCCCTGCTCGGCCTGGCCCTGTTCGGCCCTGCAGCGCAGGCCGCGACGCTGGTGCCACCTGAGGGTTACTACGCCGGCATCGAGAAACTCAAGACCGGCAAGAGCGACTTCAAGTGCGACGCCGTACCGACGCCCTACACCGGCAAGCTGGTGTTTCGCAGCAAGTACGAAGGCTCGGACAAGGCGCGGGCAACTTTGAACGTGAAATCGGAAAAGGCCTTTCGCGACTCGACCGCCAGCATCACCACGCTTGAGCGCGGGGTCAGCAAACAAGTCATGCAATACATGCGCGACGGCCGCCCCGAACAACTCGATTGCACCCTGACCTGGCTGGAAACCTGGGCCCGCGCCGATGCGCTGACCTCGACCGAGTTCAACCACACCGGCAAATCCATGCGCAAGTGGGCGCTGGGCAGCTTGTCTTCAGCCTGGTTGCACTTGAAGTTTTCCAACTCGCACCCGCTGGCCGCCCATCAGCAGCAAGCCGAGCTGATCGAGAACTGGTTCGCCAAGCTCGGCCAGCAGGTGGTCAGCGACTGGAGCGACCTGCCGCTGGACAAGGTCAACAACCATTCCTACTGGGCAGCCTGGTCAGTGATGGCCACCGCCGTGGTCACCGACCGCCAGGACCTGTTCGATTGGGCGGTCAAGGAGTACCGCGTTGGCGCAGGCCAAGTCGATGACCAGGGCTTCTTGCCTAATGAACTCAAGCGCAAGCAGCGCGCCCTGGCCTACCACAACTACGCCCTGCCGCCACTGGCGATGATCGCCAGCTTCGCCCAGGCCAACGGTGTCGATCTGCGCCCGGAAAACAACGGTGCGTTGAAACGCCTGGGCGAACGCGTGCTGGCGGGAAGCAAGAACCCGAACGAGTTCAAGAGCAAGAATGGCGAGAAGCAGGACATGACCGACCTGAAGATCGACAGCAAATACGCCTGGCTCGAACCGTGGTGCAGCCTTTATGCGTGCAGCCCAGAGGTGCTAAAGCGCAAGCAGGGGATGCAGCCGTTCAAGAGTTTTCGCTTGGGTGGGGATTTGACGAGGGTGTATGACCCGGCCCATGAAAAGGGCAATGGCTCTTGATTGTGTAGATGTGCGAACCGCCCCCTCACCCCAACCCTCTCCCCTTAGGGGAGAGGGCGCTGAACGGCGGTGCCGCTGATAGAGCGTTTTTGCTTTTAGCCCCCTCTCCCCCTTGGGGCGGTCCGGCGTTCCGGGAGGGCTGGGGTGAGGGGTCGATTCCCACCGTATATCACGGGGGGTTTGGGGGGGCTTTGGCCCTTGACTGTTGAATAATAAGGAGAGATTGGGATGGTGTTTTCATCCAACGTGTTCCTGTTCCTGTTCTTGCCGATCTTCCTCGGCTTGTACTACCTGAGCGGGCAACGCTATCGCAACCTGCTGTTGCTGGTTGCCAGTTACATGTTCTACGCCTGGTGGCGGGTGGACTTCCTCGCGCTGTTTGCCGCGGTCACCCTGTGGAACTACTGGATCGGCCTCAAAGTCGGTGCCGCCGGCGTGCGCACCAAGCCCGCACAGCGCTGGCTGCTGCTCGGCGTGGCCGTCGACCTGTGCATCCTCGGCTACTTCAAGTACGCCAACTTCGGCGTCGACAGCATCAACGCGATGATGACGTCGGTCGGTCTGTCGCCGTTCATCCTCACCCACGTGCTGCTGCCGATCGGTATCTCGTTCTACATCTTCGAATCGATCAGCTACATCATCGACGTGTACCGTGGCGACACCCCGGCAACCCGCAACCTGATCGACTTCGCGGCCTTCGTCGCGATCTTCCCGCACCTGATCGCCGGCCCCGTGTTGCGCTTTCGCGACCTGGCCGACCAGTTCAACAATCGCACCCACACCCTGGATAAATTCAGCGAAGGTGCCACCCGCTTCATGCAGGGTTTCATCAAGAAGGTCTTCATTGCCGACACCCTGGCGGTGGTTGCCGACCATTGCTTCGCCCTGCAAAACCCCACCACGGGCGATGCCTGGCTGGGTGCGCTGGCCTATACCGCACAGCTGTACTTCGACTTCTCCGGCTACAGCGACATGGCCATCGGCCTGGGCCTGATGATGGGCTTTCGCTTCATGGAGAACTTCAAGCAGCCGTACATCAGCCAGTCGATCACCGAGTTCTGGCGGCGCTGGC
>CAYVPI010000176.1:0-10235 GCA_964453495.1 uncultured Pseudomonas sp.
GCCAGTTCATGGAAAACTGGTGCTGGGAGCCCGAAGGCCTGGCGCTGATTTCCGGCCACTACGAGACTGGCGAGCCGTTGCCGCAGGATTTGCTGGAAAAAATGCTGGCGGCGAAAAATTTCCAGTCCGGCCTGATGATGGTCCGCCAGCTGGAGTTTTCGCTGTTCGACTTCGAAATGCATGCACACCACGGCGATGGCCGCAGTGCATTGGAAGTCCTCGAAAGCGTGCGCGATGAAGTCTCGGTAATGCGCCCACCGGCGTACAACCGTTTCCCCAGCAGCTTCGCGCATATCTTCGCCGGCGGATACGCGGCCGGTTACTACAGCTACAAATGGGCGGAAGTACTCTCGGCCGATGCGTTCTCACGCTTTGAGGAAGAAGGCGTGCTCAACGCCGAAACCGGCCGCGCCTTCCGTGAAGCCATCCTGGCCCGCGGTGGCTCCCGGGAGCCGATGGTGTTGTTCGTCGATTTTCGCGGACGCGAGCCGTCGATTGACGCACTCTTGCGCCACAGCGGTTTGAGTGAGGAAGCGGCAGCATGAGTGATGCGCCTGTACACAAGACAAAAAAGCGCTTCATTGCCGGGGCGGTTTGCCCGGCATGCAGCGAGCAGGACAAGTTGATGATGTGGAACGAGAACGACGTTCCGCACCGCGAATGTGTGGCCTGTGGATACTCCGACACCCTCAACGAACAGGGGCAGTCGGTACCCAAGGAATTGGGTACTCGGGTCAATACCTCTGCACCCAAGGTGGCAAACCCCAAAGTGCAAACGGTGCAGTTTTTTCCTAATCCGAAGTTGAAAAAACCTGACGGCCAGTAATCAGCCTTATTTCAGAAGGAATGAACTTCCTTCTGAAAGTCAGATTTAGTGGCTCCTAAGGTAGGCGGGCATCCGCAAACCTCAGGAGTTCCATCATGAACAGTGACAACCCTCTGTTGCAGGCAGTTGACCTGCTCCCTTATTCGACGATCAGCGTTGTTCAATTGCAACCGGCGATCGAACGAGTCATCGCCGATAACGAAACCGCGCTTGCCCAAATTATCCAGAACCAGTTAGCGGCCCCTACATGGGAGGGCTTGGTGCTGGCCGTTGATGAACTTGATCGACGTCTTGACCAAGTCGGACGTTCCATTTTTCCCTTGAGTTTCAGAGGGGGGGAGTGGTCGGAGGCCTTTGGTGATTGTTACGGCATGATCCTTGGCTATCAAGGGCAAACACTGCAAAACTTGGCGTTGTACCAATGCTACAAAGCGCTGGCCAACAGCACCGAGGCAGGTCGCTTCGATAATGAGCGCAAGGTTGTATTGCAACGTCGATTACGCGATTTTCGTTTGGCAGGTAGCGAGTTGAGTGTCAGCGGAAGGAAAGCGCTTGAAGTCACAAACCAGACAATAGCGACGCTCGAAGCTCAGTACGGGGAAAACCTGCATCCGGACTCCAATTGGAGCAAGCTTGTTACAGATGAAAGTTTGTTGCAGGGTATTCCTGAAGCGAACAAAGCATTAATAGCCACCGACCAGGGTTGGTTGGTCAAGCTGGATGAAAATACCTATAACGCGATCGTCGAGAACGCTGACCGGCGAACCCTGCGTGAAGCCGTCTACACGGCATACACGACCCGTGGCAGTAGTAATGCAGAGGTGTTACGGGCGTTGCTACGTCTGCGCCATGAAAAGGCAAACCTGCTCGGTTATTCAAATTACGCCCAGTTAAGCCTTGAAACAAAAGGTGCTGAATCCAGTGATGAAGTGCTGGGCTTTTTGCGTGACCTGGTCAAACAGAGCAAGCCGTTACTGGAACGCGAGGCCGGACAACTGAAGGATTTCGCGGCTGCGCAAGGGGTCAGTGATTTGCAGGCGTGGGACTATGAATACTACGTGCAGCAATACCGTCAGAAAAAATACGGAATTGCGGAAGCCAAATTACGTGAGTACTTCCCCGTGGAGCAGGTTCTGGAACGTTTACTGCGCGTTGTCGAAAAGCTGTTCGGGGTCACATTCGTCGAGCAGAGAAGTGTTGATAGTTGGCACGAGGACGTTCGAGTTTATGAGGTGCAGGACAATGGCAAAGCCATTGGCTACATTGCGATTGACCTTTTTGCCCGTCCTGGAAAACCCGACCAATGCTTTGAGTTCACGATACGCAGCCGTCACGTTACTGCCGCTGGCGAAGTCATAAAGCCTATTAATGTGCTGTTTTGCAATTTCCTACCGGCTGTAGGTGACGCACCAGCACTTTTAAGTTTTTTGGAGCTGCGCAAACTGTTTCACGAGTTCGGCCATTGCCTGCATCAGGTTTTCTCCCGGGCATCGAACTGGAGGCTGTCCCATGACGAAGGCATAGGCCGCGATGAGGTTGAGTTCAGAGGTAAAATCCTGGAGCAATGGGCCCTGGCACCTGAGTGCCTGTTGGCAATGTCCGCCCATTACAAGACGGGCAAACAAGCGCCCAGGCAACTGATCAATGATTGGCTGGCTTCACAAAAGGCGCAGTCCGGCCTGAAACTGGCCAAGGAGTTGCGGGCGGCTCTGATTGACCTTGAACTGCATCTGCACGCGAACGCAGCGGTTGGTGACGCGCAGGCTATTGCGGACAGGATAACCAGCGAGGTCCTGGTATTGCCACTTCCTGTCAATGATCGGTTCGCCAACGGCTTCGATTACATGGTGACAGGCTATGAAGCCGGCTATTTTGTCTACCAATGGGCAGAGTTGTTCGCTGCCGATACCTTTGCCAGGTTCGAAGAAGAGGGTGTGTTTAACCCGCTAACGGGTCGGTTCTTGCGCAACACAATCTTTGCCCCGGGAGCCTCGCAACCCATGTCTGCCTCATTCCAGGCATTCCGAGGACGCCCGGTTTCCAATGAGGCGTTCCTGCGTTTGGCGGGGTTACTGTAAAACTGTTGCCCCTTTACCGGCCGATTGAGCTGGAAAAATTTCTGCTAGGCAATGTTCACTCGCCTCTATACTGTATATGCAGACAGTATAGAGGTTTCTGCGCATGTCCATGCCCTTACCCCCTCGCGGTCGCGGCACCGCGTCCAACCCCCATAATCGCTTCGCACCCAAGCATTCGGTGGTCGAGGACGACGGCTGGTATCAGGAAGTGCCATTGACCCAGGGCACCGAAGTTCGCATCGAGACGGCTAAAACCATCATCACCCGCAACAACTCGCCAGACTTGCCCTTTGACCGCTCGATCAACCCGTACCGTGGCTGCGAGCATGGCTGCATCTACTGCTATGCACGGCCCAGCCACGCCTACTTGGATCTCTCGCCGGGCATCGATTTCGAGACCAGGTTGATTGCCAAGACCAACGCCGCAGCGGTGCTTGAGCAGCAATTGTCCAAAAAAGGTTATGTTTGCGCGCCCATCAACCTGGGCTCCAATACCGACCCCTACCAGCCCATCGAGCGTGAGCAGCAGCTGACCCGACGCCTGCTTGAGGTGCTGTTGCGCTACCGTCATCCTGTCACCATCGTCACCAAGGGCTCGCTGGTGTTGCGCGACCTGGATCTGCTCAGCGAGCTCGCCCGGCAGCGACTGGTGGCAGTGATGATCAGCCTGACCACGCTTGATGATGAGCTAAAGCGTATCCTCGAGCCGCGCGCGGCGGCGCCCAAGGCGCGCTTGCGGGCCATTCGGGTCATGCGTGAGGCGGGTATACCGGTTGGGGTGCTGTGCTCGCCGATGATTCCGATGGTCAACGACAGCGAATTGGAAAACCTGCTCAGCGAAGCCAAGGCTGCCGGGGCACAGAGTGCGGCCTACATGATGCTGCGCTTGCCGCTGGAGGTGGCGCCGTTGTTCGAAGAATGGTTGCAGGCTCATTACCCGCAACGTGCCGCCCATGTGCTTAGCTTGATCAGGCAAAGCCGCGGCGGCGAGCTGTATGACAGCCGTTTCGGCGCGCGGATGCGTGGTGAAGGTGTCTTTGCTGAGCTATTGGCGCAACGTTTTGCGGTAGCAACCAAGCGCCTTGGCCTGAACCGGCGTGAAGGCTATCAACTCGATTGCAGTGCCTTCTGCCCGCCCGGTGGGCAAATGTCGTTGTTGTAGTCCGTTTGTAATGGCAATGACATGCAATGCATGAACCATGGGTAAAATAGGCCATTCCTGAAACCTTCAAAGAGGATGAACCATGCACGATAAGGAACCCTCTCCGCCCGCCTCGGCTCCCGACACCGAAAGCGCGGAAGAAGCGTTAAAGCACATCGTTGACGGCTTTCTGCATTTTCATCATGAAGTTTTTCCCCAGCAGGAAGAGCTGTTCAAGAAGCTGGCGACTGCCCAGCGGCCAAGGGCAATGTTCATTACCTGCGCCGATTCGCGCATCGTGCCTGAATTGATCACCCACAGCTCCCCTGGGGACCTGTTCGTGACCCGTAACGTGGGTAATGTGGTGCCCCCTTACGGGCAAATGAACGGTGGTGTCTCCACGGCCATCGAGTACGCCATCCTGGCGTTGGGTGTGCATCACATCATCGTTTGTGGGCATTCGGATTGCGGCGCCATGCGCGCGGTGCTCAACCCCCAGAGCCTGGAAAAAATGCCCACGGTCAAAGCCTGGCTGCGTCATGCCGAGGTGGCCAAGACCGTGGTCCAGGACAATTGCCATTGCGCCGATGAAAACGAAAGCATGCAGGTGCTGACCGAAGAGAACGTGATTGCCCAGTTGCAGCATTTGCGCACGCACCCGTCGGTGGCTTCACGTATGGCCAGTGGGCAACTCTTCATTCACGGCTGGATCTACAGCATCGAGACCAGTGAAATCAGGGCATACGATGCCGAGCAGGATTGTTTCCTGCCGCTGAACGGTACCCAGCCGATACCTTGCGCTACGCCCAAGGGACGCTTCTAGCGAGCACATCTCGGCCCGCTTGCGGGCCGAGTAGGCAATGGGGTTGGGTTACTTGAGATCCAGCTCTACACCCAATTGGCGGGACAGGCAGGGCCAGCGCTTCCAGGCGGCTCCGGTGTCGGGACTGCTGAGTTTTTCACGGTAGGCTTCGACCGACTCCAGGGCAAAGCTGTCTTCGTTGAGCATGTTATCCACCGAGTGATGAACCACCTCATCGAGTTGGTTGGCAAACGCCTCGCCGATCAACTGGTGCGCAATGAGGTTGGCCACGGTGGTGTCCAGCGGAATCAGCGGCTGCTGGAAATGCTTGATATAGAGGTCATTCACTTCTTCGACCAATCGATGGGCCAGGTAAGCTTCATCGAGCAGGCAATCCAGGCCGACGTGTCCGTCCATGACTTTCGGTGGAGAGGTGAAATACTCTTCGGCGATTTTCAGCACCGGTTTGATTTGCGATTCGATTCCCGCTTCGCGTGCCACCTCGTTGGCGGCGTCCAGCAGGTCGGGTACCTGGTCGATGTACGCGGCGACGAAGCGTGTCAGTACGCCTTGAGCATCGCCTTCGGGCAGTTGGATGGCGGGGTGCAGGTGAGGCAGTTGCTGTTCAAGCTGTAGGGCCAATTGGCCGGTGTCGGCCTCGTGTTGATGGGCTTTTTGGATCTGCTCGCGCAATGCGGCGGTGTTCATGAAGTCTCCAGGGATAATGCGATTACGGACGGAAGACATAAGGTAGCTTGCTTCTGAAATTCCCTCAGATCCTTTTGTCATAATTTATTAATGCTTAGAACGTATGGGTTATATCGAAATGCCATCATTGGCATCCAGCCCATGTGTTCCGGGGGCTCAAGCGCAAGGCCTGAGCCTGGCCATTAGTTTTCCGGTATCGCGTTGCGTGGTCCGGGTCGCTGTCTATACTCGGGTTGTTAAGAGATAGCTGATGACGCCTGACTGCACCCGCAGCAGGGGCTCGGCAGTCGAAGTTTGCAGTCTTGACAGTCGCTCCCTTAGCCGCAGGCGACAGCCGGCGGGATAACAAGAACTATAAGGGGAACCCGCAATGATGCGACATCCACATGTCTGGATGGGCCTCCTGTTGTGGTCAATTTTCGGTCAGGCGCAAGCCGCCTGGACTGTGAATATGGCGCCGGGGGCGACTGAGGTCAGCAACGCGGTATTCGATCTGCACATGATCATTTTCTGGATCTGTGTGGTCATCGGTATCGTGGTCTTCGGTGCCATGTTCTGGTCGATGATTATCCACCGTCGTTCTACTGGGCAGGTCGCGGCTCGCTTCCACGAAAGCACGACGGTGGAAATTCTCTGGACCGTCGTGCCGTTGCTGATCCTGATCGCGATGGCCATTCCGGCGACCAAGACGCTGATCAATATCTACGACGCCAGCGAGTCGGACCTGGATGTCCAGGTCACCGGCTATCAATGGAAATGGCACTACAAGTACCTGGGACAGGACGTGGAGTTCTTCAGCAACCTGGCGACTCCCGCTGATCAAATTCACAACAAGGCCCCCAAGGACGAGCACTACCTGCTCGAAGTGGATCAGCCTCTGGTGCTGCCGGTGGGTGCGAAGATTCGCTTTCTGGTGACGGCGGCCGACGTGATCCACTCCTGGTGGTTGCCGGCTTTCGCGGTCAAGCGCGACGCTATCCCGGGGTTCGTCAACGAAGCCTGGACCCGCGTCGAGAAGCCCGGCATCTATCGCGGCCAATGCACGGAGTTGTGCGGCAAGGACCATGGCTTCATGCCCATCGTGGTCGAGGTTAAGTCCAAGGCTGACTTCGATATCTGGTTGGCCGAACGCAAGGCCGAAACCGCCAAGCTCAAGGAATTGACCAGCAAGGAGTGGACGCTGCAGGAACTGGTCGAGCGTGGCGACAAGGTCTACCACACCGCCTGTGTGGCCTGTCACCAGGCCGAGGGCCAAGGCTTGCCCCCGATGTTCCCGGCGCTCAAGGGCTCGAAAATCGCTACCGGGCCGAAGGAAGACCATTTGGATATCGTCTTCCACGGCAAGCCTGGCACCGCCATGGCGGCCTTCGGCAAGCAATTGTCGGAAGTCGACATCGCTGCGGTCATTACCTACGAGCGCAACGCCTGGGGTAACAACAAAGGCGACATGGTTACGCCGAAAGACGTGCTGGCGCTGAAGCAGGGAGAAAGCAAATGAACCAGCCCATCTCGCGTTCTCACAACGAGCCCCCAAGCCCAGGGGGTGACAGGAGACAGTACATGAGTGCAGCCATCGATGACCACGGGCATGCCGGCCACGAGCACGCCCATGGCCCGGCCAAGGGCCTGATGCGCTGGGTGTTGACCACTAACCATAAAGACATCGGCACGATGTACCTGTGGTTCAGTTTCATCATGTTTCTTCTAGGCGGCTCGTTCGCCATGGTGATCCGTGCCGAGTTGTTCCAGCCCGGGCTGCAGATCGTGCAGCCGGAGTTCTTCAATCAGATGACCACCATGCATGGCTTGATCATGGTGTTCGGTGCGGTCATGCCGGCATTCGTCGGTCTGGCCAACTGGATGATCCCGCTGATGGTCGGCGCGCCGGATATGGCCCTGCCGCGGATGAACAACTTCAGCTTCTGGCTATTGCCGGCGGCGTTTCTGCTGCTGGTATCGACACTGTTCAGCCCGGGCGGCGGGCCGAACTTCGGCTGGACCTTTTATGCACCGCTGTCGACGACCTATGCGCCTGAGAGCGTGACCTTCTTCATCTTCGCGATTCACCTGATGGGTATCAGTTCGATCATGGGGGCAATCAACGTCATTGCCACCATCCTCAACCTGCGTGCCCCCGGCATGACCCTGATGAAGATGCCGCTGTTCGTCTGGACCTGGCTGATCACCGCGTTCCTGCTGATCGCGGTGATGCCGGTGCTGGCCGGTTGCGTGACCATGATGCTGATGGATATTCACTTCGGCACCAGCTTCTTCAGTGCTGCCGGTGGCGGTGACCCGGTGTTGTTCCAGCATGTGTTCTGGTTCTTCGGCCACCCCGAGGTCTACATCATGATCCTGCCGGCTTTCGGAGCCGTCAGCGCGATCATTCCGGCGTTCTCGCGCAAGCCTTTGTTTGGCTATACCTCGATGGTCTACGCCACGGCCAGTATCGCCTTCCTGTCGTTCATCGTGTGGGCCCACCACATGTTCGTGGTGGGTATTCCGGTGGTCGGCGAGCTGTTCTTCATGTACGCGACCATGCTGATTGCGGTGCCGACCGGGGTGAAGGTGTTCAACTGGGTCAGCACCATGTGGCAAGGCTCGCTGACCTTCGAAACACCGATGCTGTTTGCCGTGGCCTTCGTGATCCTGTTCACCATTGGCGGTTTCTCCGGCTTGATGCTGGCCATCGCCCCGGCGGACTTCCAATATCACGACACCTACTTCGTGGTCGCACATTTCCACTATGTGCTGGTGCCGGGCGCGATCTTCGGGATTTTCGCTTCAGCCTATTACTGGCTGCCGAAATGGACCGGGCACATGTATGACGAAACCCTGGGCAAGTTGCATTTCTGGCTCTCTTTTATCGGTATGAACATGGCGTTCTTCCCGATGCACTTTGTCGGCCTGGCGGGCATGCCACGGCGGATTCCGGACTACAACCTGCAATTCGCCGACTTCAACATGGTCTCCTCGATCGGTGCCTTCATGTTCGGTGCGACGCAGATCTTCTTCCTGTTCATCGTCGTCAAATGCATTCGTGGTGGCGAGCCGGCCCCCGACAAACCCTGGGATGGCGCCGAAGGGCTGGAATGGACCGTGCCCTCGCCTGCGCCTTACCACACCTTCGTCACTCCGCCGGAGGTGAAATGAACCGCAGCTTGAGAGAGGGGGGCTGAGCCGATGAGCGAACCCCTTTCGGTCAAACGCCTGGTCAGGCGCCTGCTCATGCTGGCGGTGGTGATGTTTGCGTTCGGTTTCGCCTTGGTGCCGCTGTATGACGTCATGTGCAAGGCCTTCGGCATCAATGGCAAGACCGGTGGGCAGTACGAAGGCACCCAGGTCGTGGACCCGAGCCGTCAGGTACGGGTGCAGTTCATGTCGACCAATGCCATCGACATGGTCTGGGATTTCTACGCCAAGGCCGATGAGCTGGAGGTTCACCCCGGTGCCGTCAACGAGATGATTTTCGTGGCCCACAACCCGAGCAACCATCCGATGACGGCACAGGCGATCCCGAGTATTTCGCCCGCCGAGGCGGCGGCCTACTTCCACAAGACCGAATGTTTCTGCTTCAGCCAACAAGTGTTGCAACCCGGCGAGCGGATCGAGATGCCGGTGCGTTTTATCGTCGATCGCGACCTGCCTGCCGATGTGAAACACCTGACGCTCGCTTACACGCTGTTCGATATCACCGCTCGGCAACCGCCCGTGGCTTCGCTCAACGGGCAAGTGCCAAAAGGAGAACAATAAAATGGCAACTCACGAGCACTATTACGTACCGGCGCAAAGCAAGTGGCCGATCATTGCCACGGTCGGAATGTTCATCACCGTGTTTGGCCTGGGCACCTGGTTCAACGACATGAAGGCGGGCCGGCCGGACTCCCATGGCCCGCTGATCTTCTTCGTCGGCGCCTTGTGTCTGGCCTACATGTTGTTCGGCTGGTTCGGCGCCGTGATCAAGGAAAGCCGCGCCGGGCTCTACAGCCCGCAACTGGACATGAGCTTTCGCTGGGGTATGTCCTGGTTCATTTTTTCGGAAGTGATGTTCTTCATCGCATTCTTCGGCGCGCTGTTCTATGTGCGGACCTGGGCCGGGCCCTGGCTCGGTGGTGAGGGGGACAAAGGCGTTGCCCACATGCTCTGGCCGAACTTCGAATTCGCCTGGCCGCTGCTGAATACCCCAGACCCGAAACTATTTCCTCCGCCCAAGGATGTCATCGACCCCTGGCACTTGCCGCTGATCAACACCATTTTGCTGGTCAGTTCCAGTGTCACGGTGACCATCGCCCACCATGCCTTGAAGAAGAACCATCGTGGTCCGCTGAAGTTCTGGCTGGCGCTGACCATCCTGCTCGGTATGTCGTTCCTTGGCCTGCAAGCCTATGAGTACCACGAAGCCTATAACGAGCTGGGGCTGACCCTGGGCTCGGGCATCTATGGCGCGACGTTCTTCATGCTCACCGGTTTTCACGGTGCGCACGTGACTATGGGCACCCTGATCTTACTGGTCATGCTGGTGCGCATCATGCGCGGGCATTTCAATGCGGATAAACACTTCGGCTTTGAGGCGGCCGCCTGGTATTGGCACTTTGTCGACGTGGTCTGGGTAGGTTTGTTTACTTTCGTCTACGTGCTTTGAACAGCTTTACCACGGGGCCTGGGAAACCAGTTGGCCGC
>CAYVPI010000177.1:0-9989 GCA_964453495.1 uncultured Pseudomonas sp.
GCCTTTGCCGGTTTGTTGCAAATCGATCATGCCTTTTGCTCCAACAGCTTGAGCCCGACCCAATAGCGGGCAAATTGATAAGCGCAACGCCCGTTGCGGTTTCCGCGTCCGGTTGCCCAACGGATTGCCTGCTTGTCCAGCTCCTCGTTGCGTTGCCAGGCCAGGCCCGCGCTGCTGGCCAATTCGCCGACCCAATGCTCGACCACATTGAGGAAATGATCCTGGGTAAAGGGATAGAAGGACAACCACAAACCAAAACGATCGGACAAGGCGATCTTGTCTTCCACCGCTTCATTGGGATGCACCTCACCATCGACCACCTGCCAGTGCTCGTTGTCGCTCTGCTTCTCCGGCACCAGATGGCGCCGGTTGGAGGTGGCGTACAGCAGTACGTTATCCGGCGCCTGCTCAAGCGAGCCGTCGAGCACACTCTTGAGCACGCGGTAATCGCTCTCCCCGGCTTCGAACGAGAGGTCATCGCAAAACAGCACGAAACGCTGGGGCAATCTGTGCAATTGCTCCACGACCCGGGGCAGGTCAGCCAGGTGATCGCGCTCGATTTCGATCAAGCGCAGCCCGTCCTTGCCATGCTCGGCCAGCAAGGCGCGTATCAACGACGACTTGCCTGTGCCACGCGAGCCCCAGAGCAAGGCATGGTTGGCCGGCATGCCATCGATGAACTGGCGCGTGTTGCGGGCCAACTGATCGCGTTGCAGGTCGACACCGATCAGGTCAGACAGACGCATATCGAGGCTGACCTGGAGCGGCAACAGAAAACCACCGCGGCCATCGCGCTGCCAGCGGGCGGCCAGGCTTGTGCCCCAGTCGACCGTGGGGCGAGGTGTCGGCAACAAAGGCTCCAAGCGTGCAAGCATGGCATCGGCACGCTCCAGAAAGGCGTGTAAACGAGCGTCCACGACTACTCCTGAAAATAGGTATGAAGGTGACAGCAAAACACAGTGATATGCCGCAGCCCAGACATCTTCGGCTATGCTTGGCCGCGCATTGAACGAGAAACCGGCTCAAGACCCCATGGATATAAAGTTCACCCATCGCCTGTCATTCAAACAGGCCCGCCTGACCGTGCTGGTCGGCTTCGTTCTTGGGACCCTGCTCAGTTTTATCCAAATCAGCATCGATTATGCCAGCGTAGACGCCACCATCAATCGCGAGATGCTGTCACAGCTGAAAATCAGCCATAACCCGGCCTCACGCATCGCCTACAACATCGACCCGGAATTGGCCACCGAACTGACCCTGGGCCTGCTGCGCTCACCCGCCATCAATGCGGCAAAACTCATCGACAACAACGGCAACGTGTTGGCAAATGTCGAACGCCCGCGCGTAGAGAACAACTTTCGCCTGCTCAGCGACTTCCTGTTCGGCAAGAGCCGTGAGTACAGCGATACGCTGTTTCTCAGCCATCTACCGGATGAACCGCTCGGCACCCTGCAAATGAGTGTCGACACCTACGCCTATGGCGAGCGTTTTCTACGGCGCGCCGAGGTCACCTTGCTCACGGGCTGTATCCGCAGCCTGTTCCTCACCGGCATTCTACTGACACTGTTTTATTTCATGCTGACCAAGCCCTTGGTACGGGTCATTGGCGCCCTGAGCAGTCGCGACCCGCGCAGCCCCAATCAGGCAAGACTGGCCTGCCCCGCCGGCCATGAGCACGATGAAATCGGCGTATTGGTGAAAGTCGCCAACCAGCAATTCATCAGCATGGCCACTGAAATCCAACAACGGCGTAACGCCGAAAACCGCCTGACCGACTACCTCAACGAGCTGGAGAACATTGTCTCGGCCCGCACCACCGAACTCAAAACCAGCAACACCCAGCTGAGCCAGTCCAACCGAGAGCTGGAAAGCGCTCGCCGCACGGCCCTGGACATGGCCCAGGCGCGCGCGGCATTCCTGGCCAACATGAGCCATGAAATCCGCACACCACTCAATGGGTTGCTGGGAATGATCGCGCTGTCGCTGGACAGCCCGCTCACGGCCGAACAGCGCCAGCAACTCTCCATCGCCCATGACTCGGGCAAGGTGCTGGTGGAATTGCTCAATGACATTCTCGACCTGTCCAAGTTCGATGCCGGGCAATTGGAGCTCGAGCGAATTCCCTTCGACCTCGGTGCCTTGGTGGAGGACACCGCCAACCTGCTGTCGCAGAATGCCGCCCCCAACGTCGAACTGACCTGCCTGATCGACCCGCAGTTTCCCGCCATGGTACTGGGCGACCCGACCCGCGTTCGGCAGATCGTCAGCAACCTGCTGTCCAATGCACTGAAATTCACCCGTTTCGGCCGCGTCGATGTGCGCCTGAGCAGTTATCCACGTGGCGTGCGGATCGAGGTGTGCGATACCGGCATCGGCATCGCGCGCGAGGCACAGGTCAAGATTTTCCAGCCTTTCACCCAGGCCGGCGCCGGGATTACCCGCCAGTTCGGCGGCACCGGCCTGGGCCTGGCCTTGACCAACAACCTCTGCGAAGCCATGCAGGGCCGCCTGAGCATCAGCTCCGAGGCCGGGTTCGGCAGCCAGTTCAGCGCAGAGCTACCGCTACTTACCCATACGCCGGCCGTGCCGCCCGCCCCCCTCAAAGGCCAGGTAATCGCCATCAGCCCGGCCAGCAGCGGCTTGGCCGAACTGCTCGACAGCTTATTGCCCAGCCTGGGCCTGGATTACCGCCGCTACAGCCTCGACGACAGCCTGGCGGGCCTCGCGCCCGACCTGTTGATCACCGACTGCCCGGAATGCCTGTTTGGCCTGCGCCCGGGGATCAGCGCCCCCATACTGCTGGTGACTGCCTATGGCAACTTCCTGCCCAGTGAACAGGCTGCAACCCTTGCCCCCTTGCAACAACAAGCCCGCCCCCTGGCCCGTAATGCCCTGTACCAGACCTTACGGCGCATCCTCCATTGCGTTGACACCTCCCAACCCGGTACCGGCCCTGGGCGAGCGAGCACTGAACGACAGGCGCGTATCCTGCTGGTGGAAGACAATCCGGTAAACCAGTTGGTGGCCAAGGGCATGCTGAGCAAGCTGGGCTGCTGCGTCACCGTCGCCGCCCACGGTGGCGAAGCCTTGGCGCTGTTGGAAGACCACACCTACGACCTGGTACTGATGGACTGCAACATGCCTGTAATGAATGGTTATGAAGCCAGCCGACGTATCCGCCAGAGTGGGCGCTGGCCCCATTTACCCATCGTTGCCCTCACCGCCAATGCCATGCCGGAGGAGCGTGAGCGCTGCCGTGCCGCCGGCATGAGCGATTACCTGGCCAAACCGTTTCGCCGGGAGGAACTGATCACGCTGATCGATCACTGGGTAGCGGCAGCACTGCGCCCGTGAGCTGGCAGGGCAATACCTTCACTTGAGCAGCGCTTCAATCTCGGCCGTCAGGTCTTGCGGTTTGGTCAGTGGCGAAAAGCGCTTGATGACCTCGCCATCGTGCCCAATCAGGAACTTGGTGAAGTTCCACTTGATCCGCTCACTGCCCAAAAGCCCTGGCGCGCGAGCCTTCAACTGTTTGAACAGTGGATGGGCGCCGCTACCGTTGACTTCTATCTTGCGGAACAGCGGAAAGCTCACACCGAAATTCAGTTCGCAAAACTGCGAAATGGCGCGCTCATCATCAGGTTCCTGCTTGCCGAACTGGTTGCACGGAAAGCCCAGGACCACCAAGCCTTGATCCTTGTAACGCTGCCACAGCTGCTCAAGCCCCTTGTACTGCGGCGTGAAGCCACATTGGCTGGCCGTGTTGACCACCAGCAGGGCCTTGCCGGCAAAGTCGTCCAGGGTTTTGCGCTCACCGGTGATGGTGGTGCAGGGAATGCTCAATAGCGTATCACTCATGATGCAACCTCCTTGAGAGTCAGGGCTGCAGGGAAGAGCTTCGAGCAATCGAATGCAATCCCTATCCATTGCTCAAATGCCTGGTTATCAGGCGCGCGGTTGCAGGTCCAGGCAAACCGAGTTGATGCAGTAGCGCAAGCCGGTCGGTGGCGGGCCGTCGGGGAATACATGGCCCAAATGCGCATCGCATTTGGCACAGGTCACTTCCGTACGGACCATGCCGTGGCTGGTATCTTTGATTTCCACCATCGCGCGCTCGGCGATCGGCTGGTAGAAGCTTGGCCAGCCACAGCCGGAGTCGAACTTGGCCTTGGAATCGAACAGCGCTTCATTGCAGCAAACACAGTGATAGACCCCATCGGTCGTGGTGCTGTTGTACTTGCCGGTGAACGGCCGCTCGGTGGCCTTCAGGCGACAGACGTTGTACTGCTCTGGGTCGAGCATGGCGCGCCATTGATCAAGGGTCTTCTCAAGCTTTTCCATGGGTAAACCTCGGCAATTGAAAAAGCCCGATCTGTGTCTTTTCCGCAGATCGAGCGGCACGTATGATTGCGCCTCATCAGACATCAGTCTGGCACCCGCGTTACTCGCATTTCAAACTGATTTTCACAGCGCAAAGCGCGGCGATCTTTTCTAATCGGGATCACATCATGCAGTTCAGCAAATCGAACAAGCTTGCCAATGTCTGCTACGACATTCGCGGGCCGGTGCTCAAGCACGCCAAACGCCTGGAAGAGGAAGGCCATCGCATCCTCAAGCTGAACATCGGCAACCCGGCGCCCTTTGGTTTCGAAGCGCCGGACGAAATCCTCCAGGACGTGATCCGCAACCTCCCGACCGCCCAGGGCTACAGCGACTCCAAGGGCCTGTTCAGCGCGCGTAAGGCGGTGATGCAGTACTACCAGCAAAAACAGGTCGAAGGTGTCGGCATCGAAGACATCTACCTGGGCAACGGCGTGTCCGAGTTGATCGTGATGTCGATGCAGGCCTTGCTCAACAACGGCGACGAAGTCTTGATCCCGGCCCCCGACTACCCGTTGTGGACCGCTGCAGTGACCCTGGCCGGCGGCAACCCGGTGCACTACTTGTGCGACGAGCAGGCCAACTGGTGGCCGGACCTGGCCGATATCAAGGCCAAGATCACCCCGAACACCAAGGCCATGGTGATCATCAACCCGAACAACCCTACGGGTGCGGTGTACTCCAAGGAAGTCCTGCTGGGCATGCTGGAACTGGCGCGCCAACACAACCTCGTGGTGTTCTCCGACGAGATCTACGACAAGATCCTCTACGACGACGCCGTGCATATCTGCACCGCCTCGCTGGCGCCGGACTTGCTGTGCCTGACCTTCAACGGCTTGTCCAAGTCTTACCGCGTGGCGGGCTTCCGCTCTGGCTGGGTGGCTATTTCCGGGCCCAAGCACAATGCCCACAGCTACATCGAAGGCATCGACATGCTGGCCAACATGCGCCTGTGCGCCAACGTGCCCAGCCAACATGCGATCCAGACCGCACTGGGTGGCTACCAGAGCATCAACGACCTGGTGCTGCCGGCAGGCCGCCTGCTGGAGCAACGCAACCGCACCTGGGAGCTGCTCAATGACATCCCCGGCGTCAGCTGCGTGAAACCCATGGGCGCGCTGTATGCCTTCCCGCGCATCGATCCGAAAATTTGCCCGATTCACAACGACGAGAAGTTCGTTCTAGACCTGCTGCTCTCGGAAAAGCTGCTGGTGGTCCAAGGTACCGCTTTCAACTGGCCATGGCCGGATCACTTCCGCGTCGTAACCCTGCCACGCGTAGACGATCTGGACCAGGCCATCGGCCGAATCGGAAATTTCCTCAAGTCCTACCGGCAGTAAGTAAAAGCCTGACAACACCTGGGCGCGTCTGCCATGCAACGCGCCCAGGCCACGCCCCGTCGAGCGCTGCCTCGATTGCCAGCCGAACATGTCGCGCCTACCCGGCGGCCAGACTGCGTCTAGAATCCAGTCCAGGACACAGTTTGAAATAGTCCCTCGGTTGAATCACCGCTGCCTGCACCTTATATACCGGCATACGCTACATATTTATACGTCAGGAGAACGTTACAACCATGATGCGCATCTTGCTGTTTTTGGCCACCAACCTTGCGGTCGTGCTGATTGCCAGCATTACCTTGAGCCTGTTTGGCTTCAATGGGTTCATGGCGGCCAATGGGGTTGACCTCAACCTCAATCAGCTGCTGATCTTCTGTGCGGTGTTTGGTTTTGCCGGTTCCCTGTTCTCGCTGTTCATCTCCAAGTGGATGGCGAAAATGAGCACCAGCACCCAGATCATCACTCAGCCGCGCACTCGCCACGAACAATGGCTGCTGCAGACCGTTGAGCAACTGTCTCGCGAGGCCGGTATCAAGATGCCGGAAGTCGGGATTTTCCCCGCCTACGAGGCCAACGCCTTTGCCACGGGGTGGAACAAGAACGACGCACTGGTAGCCGTCAGCCAGGGCCTGCTCGAGCGCTTCTCGCCAGACGAAGTCAAAGCCGTACTGGCCCACGAGATCGGCCACGTGGCCAATGGCGACATGGTCACCCTGGCACTGGTACAGGGCGTGGTGAACACCTTCGTGATGTTCTTTGCACGGATCATCGGCAACTTCGTCGACAAGGTCATCTTCAAGAACGAAGAAGGCCAAGGTATCGCCTACTACATCGCCACCATCTTCGCCGAACTGGTCCTGGGCATCCTGGCCAGCACCATTGTGATGTGGTTCTCGCGCAAGCGTGAGTTCCGCGCAGACGAAGCCGGTGCTCAACTGGCCGGCACCAACGCCATGATCGGTGCCTTGCAGCGCCTGCGTTCGGAACAGGGCGTTCCGGTACACATGCCTGACACCCTGACCGCCTTCGGCATCAACGGCGGCCTGAAGCATGGCCTGGCAGGCCTGTTCATGAGTCACCCGCCACTGGAAGACCGCATCGAGGCCCTGCGCCGCCGCGGCTGATCCTCCCGACCGAACCAAGGGCGACGCGAGTCGCCCTTTTTTATTGCCCGGCTTCAGCGCTCCAATCGATACACCCGCTCATCCAGGCGGGTGACGCCCGCCTCAAGAAACTTCCCACCCTCGCTCAAGACATCCCGAGACTCAAGCGTCGCCACTTGCCAATCCTTGGCCAGCAACGCCTGAACTTCGTCGTCCGAGACGGCAAACGGTGGCCCAGCCATCGCTGCCTGATCGTAATCCAGGGTTATCAACAGCCCCTTGCTATGAATCGGCAACAATCCAGTCAGGTGTTCGCAATAGCGCTTACGCATTTCGGGCGGAAGCGCGATCAACGCGGCCCGGTCATACAACCCGGTACAGCCGGCCAGATCATCTGCGCTGAGAGCGAAGATATCGCCACACCAGATCTCAATGGCTTCGTGTTTGTAGCGCTCGAAGGCGCCATGCTGAGAAATCTGCGGTTCCAGTTGCTGCTCCTGGAAGAAGTCCTCCACTGCCCGCTGCGACAACTCCACCCCAAAAACGCGCAAGCCCTGGCTTGCCAGCCAAACCATGTCCAGGCTCTTGCCACACAGGGGCACTAGCACCTGCGCGCCCGGGGCCACTGCCAGGCTCGGCCAATGGCGTTGCAAAAAAGGGTTGACCTGGCCCTGATGAAAACCGATCTGATTGGACGCCCAGCGTTTGTGCCAAAATTCAGGCTGCATTGTTAACCTCAAAAATTTCGATGAAAAGGTGCAAAAACTTATATTGGAATTAGATCAATCATCTGACTGAAGATGAAGCCATCTTAACGCTCTGGACTCTTCCCATGCTCCCCAGCCTGTTTATTTCCCATGGTTCACCCATGCTCGCCCTGCAACCAGGTGCCAGCGGGCCGGCACTGGCTCGGCTCGCGGCCGAACTGCCGCGCCCCAAAGCGATTGTAGTTGTCTCGGCCCACTGGGAAAGCAACGAGCTACTGGTTGCCAGCCACCCAAACCCCGAAACCTGGCACGACTTCGGCGGTTTTCCGGCTGAATTGTTCGCCGTACAGTACCCCGCGCCCGGCGCCCCCGGATTGGCCACCGAAGTCGCCGCGCTACTAAGCCAGGCCGGGCTACCCGCCCGCCTGGACCCACAACGCCCATTTGACCATGGTGTGTGGGTGCCGCTCTCGCTGATGTACCCAAAGGCAAACATTCCCGTGGTACAGGTATCGCTGCCCAGCCGCCAGGGGCCAGAGTTGCAGAATCGCGTGGGCCAGGCATTGGCCAGCTTGCGCCAACAGGACATCCTGCTGATTGGCTCAGGCAGCATTACGCACAACCTGCGAGAACTGGACTGGCATGCCGGCCCCGAGAGCGTCGAGCCCTGGGCACTGGCATTTCGTGACTGGATAGTTGAAAAGCTCGCCGGCAATGACGAAGCCGCATTGCATGACTATCGCAGGCTGGCGCCACATGCCGTACGCAACCATCCGAGCGACGAACACCTGTTGCCGCTGTATTTCGCTCGCGGCGCCGGGGGCGAGTTCAGTATCGCCCATCAGGGTTTCACCATGGGTGCGTTGGGGATGGATATCTATCGGTTTGGATGAAGCGCCCGCTGCGCGGGCGATCGCAGCCTTACGGCAGCTCCTACAGATGCCAACCCCCGCAATTTACGCAAAAAAAATCCCCGAACCAGTCGGGGATTTTTTTATTCAGCGCAGATCAATCTTCGCGATAACGACGCAGCTTCAGCTGCTTACCGGCAACGCGAGTGTCCTTGAGCTTGGTCAGCAGACGCTCCAGACCTTCTTCCGGCAGCTCGACCAGGCTGAAGCTGTCACGCACCTGGATGCGACCGATGGCTTCGCGGGCCAGGCCGCCTTCGTTAAGGATGGCGCCAAGCAGGTTCTTCGCGGCGATACCGTCGCGAGCACCCAGGGCAGTACGGCAACGCGCACGGCCTTCGGCCAGCGGCATTGGCGCACGACGCTCACGGTCGCCACGGTCCGGACGGTCACCAGTGCGCTCGGTGCGCTCACGCGGTGCGCTGGTCGGAACCAGTGGCTGCTCGCGCTCTACGGCTTCCAGGGTCAGGGCCTGACCATTGGTGGCCTTGCGCAGCAGGGCTGCGGCCAGGGCACGCGGGCTGCAACCGATGTCGGCGGTCAGGCGGTCCAGCAGATCACCGTGAGTCGCTTCGGCATCGCCAACCAGCGGCGACAGGCTGTTGGTCAGCTTCTTGATGCGAGCATCGAGAACAGCCTGGGCGTTCGGCAGGCGAACTTCGGCAACCTTCTGCCCGGTTACACGCTCGATCACTTGCAGCATGCGACGCTCACGCGGGGTGACCAGCAGCAGTGCACGACCTTCGCGACCGGCACGGCCGGTACGGCCGATACGGTGAACGTAGGACTCTGGATCGTACGGCATGTCAACGTTGAATACGTGAGTGATGCGCGGAACGTCCAGGCCACGAGCAGCAACGTCGGTCGCCACAACGATGTCCAGACGGCCATCCTTGAGGGATTCGATCACGCGCTCACGCTGGTTCTGGGCAATGTCACCGTTCAGCGCAGCGGCTTTGTAGCCTTTGGCTTCCAGGGCGCTGGCCAGGTCCAGGGTCGCTTGCTTGGTGCGCACGAACATGATCAGGGCGTCGAAATCTTCCACTTCCAGCAAGCTGAGAACGGCCGAAGTCTTCTGGTCAGCGTGAACCAGCAGGTGAGCCTGCTCGATCGCGGTAACGGTCTGGGTCTTGCTCTGAATCTTGACGTGCTTCGGATCGCGCAGGTGGCGTTCGGCGATGGCACGGATCGATTGAGGCAAGGTGGCCGAGAACAGTACGGTCTGACGGGTTTCCGGCATGGCCTTGAAGATGACTTCCAGGTCGTCCATGAAGCCCAGCTTGAGCATTTCGTCGGCTTCGTCGAGAACCAGGTGGTTCACGGTCGCCAGGACCTTCTCGTCGCGACGCAGGTGGTCGCACAGACGGCCCGGGGTAGCAACGACGATTTGCGCGCCGTTACGGATAGCTTTCAGTTGTGGGCCCATTGGGGCACCACCGTATACGGCCACCACGGTTACGCCCGGCATTTGCTTGGCGTAGGTTTCGAAAGCGGTGGCTACTTGCAGCGCCAACTCACGGGTTGGCGCCAGGATCAGGGCTTGCGGCTCGC
>CAYVPI010000178.1:0-9892 GCA_964453495.1 uncultured Pseudomonas sp.
AAACGCAACCCACTGGACTGCTGAGGAGTATTTTTAAGTGAGCGAACTCATTCGCGTACCTGACATCGGCAGCGGTGAAGGTGAAATCATTGAGCTGTTCGTCAAAGTCGGCGACCGCATCGAGGCCGACCAGAGCCTGCTGACCCTGGAGTCCGACAAGGCCTCCATGGAAATCCCGGCCCCGAAGGCCGGCGTCATCAAGAGCCTGAAGGTCAAACTCGGTGATCGCCTGAAAGAAGGCGACGAGCTGATGGAACTGGAAGTCGAGGGCGCCGCTGCTGCGGCGCCAGCGGCACAGGCACCAGCGGCCGCACCTGCCGAAGAAAAACCAGCCGCCGCTCCTGCCGCAGCGCCAGCACCTGCTGCTGCGCCGGCAGCTGCCACTGTCCAGGACATTCACGTTCCGGACATCGGTTCGGCCGGCAAGGCCAAGATCATCGAAGTGCTGGTCAAGGCCGGCGACACCGTCGAAGCCGACCAGTCGCTGATCACCCTGGAATCGGACAAGGCCAGCATGGAGATCCCGTCTCCTGCCGCTGGCGTGGTCGAGAGCGTCAGCATCAAGCTGGACGACGAAGTCGGCACGGGCGATCTGATCCTGAAGCTGAAAGTCGCGGGCGCCGCCCCGGCCGCAGCTCCAGCCCCGGCCGCCGCCCCTGCGCCAGCAGCAGCTCCGGCTGCAGCGGCAGCGGCTCCAGCAGCCAAAGCTGAACCTGCCCCAGCGCCGATCGCGGCACCTGCGCCAAGTGGCGCCAAGGTTCACGCAGGCCCGGCAGTGCGTCAGCTGGCCCGTGAATTCGGTGTCGAGCTGAGCGCTGTGGGCGCAAGCGGCCCACACGGCCGCGTGCTCAAGGAAGACGTGCAGGCATACGTCAAGGTCATGATGCAAAAGGCCAAGGAAGCACCGGCTGCCGGCGCTACCGGCGGCGCAGGCATCCCGCCGATCCCGGAAGTCGATTTCAGCCGTTTCGGCGAAATCGAAGAAGTGGCCATGACCCGCCTGATGCAGGTCGGCGCCACCAACCTGCACCGCAGCTGGCTGAATGTGCCGCACGTGACGCAATTCGACTCGGCCGACATCACCGAGCTGGAAGCCTTCCGTGTTGCGCAGAAAGCCGTGGCCGAAAAAGCCGGCGTCAAGCTGACCGTACTGCCACTGCTGCTCAAGGCTTGCGCCCACTTGCTCAAGGAACTGCCGGACTTCAACAGTTCGCTGGCACCGAGCGGCAAGGCCATCATCCGCAAGAAGTACGTGAACATCGGCTTCGCGGTAGACACCCCTGATGGCCTGCTGGTACCGGTAATCAAGAACGTCGACCAGAAGAGCCTGTTGCAACTTGCCGGCGAAGCCGCGGCCCTGGCTGAAAAAGCCCGGACCAAAAAGCTTTCGGCCGACGACATGCAGGGCGCCTGCTTCACCATCTCCAGCCTCGGGCACATTGGCGGCACCGGCTTCACGCCAATCGTCAACGCGCCGGAAGTCGCGATCCTGGGTGTCTCCAAGGCAACCATGCAGCCCGTCTGGGACGGCAAAGCCTTCCAGCCCAAGCTGATGCTGCCACTGTCGCTGTCCTACGATCACCGTGTGATCAACGGCGCTGCCGCCGCGCGCTTCACCAAGCGCTTGAGCGACCTGCTGGGCGACATCCGCACCATGCTGCTGTAACGCTGCACCCGGCTCCCCGTTTTGCGGGGAGCCACGAATATTTTTTTCGAGCTGCCACGCTCGTACCTCAACCCCGCCACTTGGCGGGGCTTTTTTTTGACTCGGTTTTCGCCTTGCGCACGCTAAAGCACTTGTCGGCAGCAGGCGACCGTTCGGCCGATCAAACACATGACAAGCGCTTTCCCACTTCAGAAACCGCCTGATACGCCGATAGGATGAAAGCATAGAGCCACTGTACCGCTTGTCAGCCCACGCGGCATAATGCACGCTTGCTGCTGGCGCCGATGACCAGGCTTTCGCCGCTGCCCTGTTACTCCTGAAGCGAGCTCTCCATGAAAAGCCAGCCCGATGTCGCCAACCGAATGGCGGCCGAGGTAGTAACGCAGTTGCCCGTGCCTTCCCGGCTCGGCATGCTGCGTTTCGAGCGGCTGAATGAAGCCAGCTGGGCCTTGCTGTTTCTCGACCCCAACTGCGAACGCCAGTTCGGCATACCTGCCGCAGAACTCTGCGCCCTGGTCGGCTCACCCTACGCCAGCCTCATGGAGCCCCAGGCTCGCTACCAATTGCATGACGCGATTGCGCTGCAATTGTCGAACAAACCCCATTACCTGATCCGCTATACCCTCCACACCACGCAAGGCCCCTTGCGCTTGCTGGAGATGGGCGAAGCCTTCAAGCAACACAACCGCCAGCTGCTGCGCGGTTATTTGCTGGTAATCGAAGTAGAAGACGAAACACCTGTAAGTGACGCCCAGGTAGATCAGGACAGCCCTCTGCATATTGCTCTTCAGCTGAACCAGCAAGCCGAGCGAGTGCAATTGCAGCACCTGGACCGGGTGCGTTCGCAACAGGATCTGATCCTGCGCCTGGCCAGGCAGCGCTACAGCACCAATAACTCGCTGCTTGAAGCCGCACAGCTGATTACCCGCAGCGCATGTGAAATCTACGAGATCGACTGTGCGAGCATCTGGAACCTGAATGGCCAGCGCCTGGAACCGATTACGGCGTTCTACCGCGATAGCCAGGAGCACCACCTGCCCGCCCCGATCGATGCCAGCCTGTTCCCCAGCTACCTGGACGCCCTGCACACCAGCCGGGCAATCGACGCCAACAACGCCATGCGCGATCCGCGTACCCGGGAGATGGCTGAAAGCTTGCGGCCACGCGACGTCAACGCCATGCTCGACGCCAGTATCCGCATCGACGGCCAGGTGGTCGGCGTGTTGTGCCTTGAGCAAACCGGCAACACCCGCGCCTGGCAAACGGACGAAATTGCGTTCGCGGGCGAACTGGCCGACCAGTTCGCCCAGGTCATCAACAATCACAACCGGCGAACCGCCACCAGCGCCTTGCACTTGTTCCAGCGTGCCGTGGAACAAAGCGCCAACGCCTTCTTGCTGGTCAACTGCGACGGCGTGGTCGAATACGTCAACCCCAGCTTCACCGCCATAACCCAATACAGCCCCGAGGAAGTCCATGGTCAGCGCTTGTCCGAGCTGCCCGCCCTGGAAAACCTCAGTGAATTGCTGTTCGACGCGCCTTCAGCCCTGGCCAAGAGCAATAGCTGGCAAGGCGAATTCAAGAGCCGACGCAAGAACCTGGAACCCTACTGGGGCCAGCTGTCGATTTCCAAGGTCTATGGCGACAACCGCGAGCTGACGCACTACATCGGCATCTACGAAGACATCACCCAGACCAAGCTCGCCCAGCAGCGCATCGAGCGCCTGGCCTACACCGACAACCTGACCAACCTCGGCAACCGCCCGGCGTTCATCCGCAACCTCGACGAACGCTTCGCCCGGGACAGCGATACGCCGATCAGCCTGCTGCTGGTGGACATCGACAACTTCAAGCGCATCAACGACAGCCTCGGCCACCAGACCGGCGACAAGTTGCTGATCAGCCTGGCCCGGCGCCTGCGCAACAGCTTGAGCCCAAGCGGTAGCCTGGCGCGCTTTGCCAGTAACGAATTCGCGGTACTGCTCGATAACACCGACCTTGAAAGCGGCCAACAAATTGCGAGCCAGGTACTCAAGACCCTCGACAAACCCATGTTCGTCGATAATCAGTTGATCAACGTCACCGGCTCCGTAGGCCTGGCGTGCGCGCCCCTGCATGGTCGCGACCCACAAACTCTGATGAAGAACGCTGGCCTTGCCCTGCACAAGGCCAAGGCCAATGGCAAACACCAGGTGCAGGTCTTTACCGAAGCACTGAACGCCGAAGCCAGCTATAAGCTGTTCGTTGAAAACAACCTGCGCCGCGCCCTGACCCAGAACGAACTGGAAGTCTTTTACCAACCCAAACTGTGCCTGCGCAGTGGGCGCCTGCTGGGAATGGAAGCGCTGCTGCGCTGGAACCACCCGGAAAAGGGCATGATCCGTCCGGACCAGTTCATCAGTGTCGCCGAGGAAACCGGCCTGATCATCCCCATCGGTAAATGGATCGCGCGCCAGGCTTGCCGCATGAGCAAGCAACTGAGTGCGGCCAACCTGGGCAACCTGCAGGTGGCGATCAACCTTTCGCCCAAACAGTTTTCCGACCCGGACCTGGTCGCCTCGATCGCCAATATCCTCAAAGAAGAGGCCTTGCCTGCGCCCTTGCTGGAACTGGAGCTGACCGAAGGTCTGTTGCTCGAAGCCACGGAAGATACCCGCCAGCAACTCGACCAGCTCAAAGAGATGGGCTTGACGCTGGCCATGGATGACTTCGGCACCGGTTATTCATCGCTGAGCTACCTGAAGAAGTTCCCGATCGACATCATCAAGATCGATCGCAGCTTCATCAACGAGATCCCGGACAACCAGGACGACATGGAAATCACCTCGGCGGTGATTGCCATGGCGCACAACCTCAAGCTCAAGGTCGTCGCCGAAGGTGTGGAAACTGCCGCCCAGCTGGCGTTCCTGCGTCGCCACCGTTGCGATGTCGGCCAGGGCTACCTGTTCGACCGGCCAATCCCGGGCAAGGAACTGATCGAAAAACTCAAGCGCTATCCGCGCGGACCAATGGCCTGACAGCTGCGTAACACTCGGGCACACTACAGGTCTATCAATAACGACAACGCTCAGCAGTTGTCCCATCTGAAGAGAGGAATGGGTTCATGGTCCTGCGCTCGGAAATCCTGGTGAATAAAAACGAAATGCCTACTGCACAACAAGCCTTGCCCGGGCGCGAAACGCCGTTGAAGGTACCGGAAAAGCACCACGTCAACGGCAACCCGCTGCTGGGCCCATTTCCAGGCAATGTGGAATTCGCGATCTTTGGCCTGGGGTGCTTCTGGGGCGCTGAGCGTCGTTTCTGGCAGCGCGAGGGCGTATACAGCACGTCGGTGGGCTATGCCGGCGGCTTCACCCCAAACCCGACCTACGAAGAAGTCTGCTCCGGCCTGACTGGCCACAGCGAAGTCGTGCTCGTAGTCTACGAGCCGGAAAAAGTCAGCTACGAACAACTGCTGGCGCTGTTCTGGGAACTGCATGACCCAACCCAGGGCATGCGACAGGGCAATGACGTCGGCACCCAGTACCGCTCGGTGATCTACGCCACCAAGCCCGAGCAACTGGAAGCGGCAAAGAAAAGTGCACAGGTGTTCCAGGCTGAACTGACCAAGGCCGGCCTGGGTACCATCACCACTGAAATCGACGAAGCCCCGACTTATTACTACGCCGAGGCCTATCACCAGCAGTACCTGGCAAAGAACCCTGAAGGCTATTGCGGGATCAAGGGTACCGGAGTGGTCTGCCCGCTTTAAGCTTTAAGCGGCAAGCGGCAAGCGGCAAGCACAGTGCTCGCCGCTTGTAGCTGCTTGTAGCTGCTTGTAGCTTGCAGCTATTCAGCTATCAACCAATCCATCCGCCAACCACCCTGGGTCTGCCCCAACTTCTGGGCCAGCCACGGCAGCAACTCACGCAACTCCTCCTCCAGCCCCCAAGGCGGATTGGCAATCGCCAGCCCTGAGCCGTTAAGGCTTTGCGGCGTATCGATAGGATGCACAAACAACTCCACCCGCAGCAGCTTCGGTGCACCGGTGCTGGTCAGGTCCTGATAGAAGCGGGTCAAGCGCTGATCCTTGATCGGGTACCAGATGGCCGCAACCGTCTGGCGCATGCGCCCGATCGCTTCCTTGAGCGCCTGGGAGCAGCGCTTGAGCTCGTCGATCTGCTCGAACGGCGGGTCGATCAGCATCACCGCACGCTTTTCCGGCACCGGCAGCAATGCGCGCGGCACATGCCAGCCTTCGCCCAGATGCACGGCAACCCGGCGGTCGCCTTTCATGTTGTCCTTGAGCATGCGCCCGTCTTCGGGGTGCTTCTCGTTGAGCAGTACGCGATCCTGGGCACGGGTCAAACGCCGCGCCAGTTCTGGTGAGCCCGGGTAGTAACGCAGCTCGCCATCCGGGTTCATCTCATGCAGCGCCTGCATGTAGTCAGCCGTGAGCAGCGGCAGGTCCGGCGCATTCCATAGCCGTGCGATTCCTTCCAGGTACTCACCGGTACGGCTGGCCTGATCCCCCTTGAGGTCATACAGGCCCAAACCGGCATGAGTATCCAGATAGGCGAACGGCTGCTCCTTGCGCGACATCAAGGTGATCAAGCGAGTCAGGACAAGGTGTTTGAACACATCGGCATGATTGCCGGCGTGGAAGGCGTGACGATAATTCATGGCAACTCCTGCAAGGACGCCGAGTTTACCTTGTGCGGCGGCGCACGTCAGGTAGGCCGGAAACGACACCGGCCCGACCTCCAGAGGAGGCCGGGCCGGCATTGGCTACAAACGGACGACTGGTATCACTGCGCCTGTTTGAAGGCAGCGTCAGCTGTTTCGAAACGGGAAACCATCGAGGCCGAAGGTGCGCCCATTCTCGAAACCAGGAAGATGGCCAGGCTGGCGAAGATGAAACCAGGGATGATTTCATACAGGCCGAACAAGGCCAGCTGCTTCCAGACGATAACGGTAATCGCACCAACCAGGATACCGGCCAGGGCGCCGTTGCGAGTCATGCCCTTCCACAGTACCGAGATCAATACCACAGGGCCGAACGCCGCGCCGAAACCAGCCCAGGCGTAGCTCACCAGGCCCAGCACGCGGTTTTCCGGGTTCGATGCCATGAGAATGGCAACCAGCGCAACCAGCAGCACCATGGCACGGCCAACCCAGACCAGCTCCAGTTGCGAAGCGGACTTGCGCAGGAAGGTCTTGTAGAAGTCTTCGGTCAAGGCGCTCGAGCACACCAGCAGCTGGCAGCTCAAGGTACTCATTACGGCAGCCAGGATGGCGGACAGCAACACACCGGCGATCCATGGGTTGAACAGGATCTTGGCCAGTTCGATGAACACACGCTCATGGTTCTCGGTCACAGGGCCGGCAACGTCCGGGTGCGCCGAGAAGTAGGCGATACCGAAGAAGCCCACAGCACAGGTACCGACCAGGCAGAGGATCATCCAGGTCATGGAGATACGACGTGCCTTGGCGATCGACTTGACCGAATCCGCGGCCATGAAGCGCGCCAGGATGTGCGGCTGACCGAAGTAGCCCAGGCCCCAGCCCATCAGCGAGATGATGCCGATGAAGGTCGTGCCCTTGAGCATGTCGAAGTTGCCGGCGTCCTGGGCTTCGATGGCCAGGAAAGTGGTGTCGATGCCACCAGTGGCCAGCATGACCACGATCGGGGTCAGGATCAACGCGAAGATCATCAGCGTGGCCTGAACGGTGTCAGTCCAGCTCACGGCCAGGAAACCGCCAACGAAGGTGTAGGCGATGGTCGCGGCAGCGCCGGCCCACAGCGCGGTTTCGTACGACATGCCGAAGGTACTTTCGAACAGACGGGCACCGGCAACGATGCCGGAGGCGCAATAGATGGTGAAGAACACCAGGATCACGATGGCCGAGATGATGCGCAGCAGACCGCTCTTGTCGTCGAAACGACTGGAGAAGTAGTCCGGCAGGGTCAGGGCGTCACCGTTGTGTTCGGTCTGGACGCGCAGGCGACCGGCCACGAACAACCAGTTCAGGTAGGCACCGACGATCAGGCCAATGGCGATCCAGCTTTCCGACAGGCCCGACATGTAGATGGCACCTGGCAGGCCCATCAACAACCAGCCGCTCATGTCCGAGGCACCGGCAGACAGCGCAGTTACAACGCTACCCAGGCTTCGACCGCCAAGAATATAGTCGGAGAGGTTGTTGGTGGAGCGATAGGCCATGAAGCCGATCAGCACCATTGCCGCAATGTAGATCACGAACGTGATCAGGGTTGGGTTGCTTGCACTCATGAGTTGTGCCCTGGCGTTTGTTTTTATGGTGTGCGCGCGGTGGTCCGAACCAACGGCAGCCGCTCACTCCTTGAACGCCTGTATCGGACGGCTCTTTGTTGGAGTCCGCGCATGAGTTTAGTGCGGATCTCCAGCTCGACCGCGCACTTGTGCTGCTAACCTCAGGGAGGTTGCACCTAGGCGGCGAATGCTATGCAACAAAGCGAAGAAGGTGCAACCGTTTTTTCGATACAAGTTGCACCTCGTCGGATTTTTTGCTTTAAAACGCTTTTTTACTCCTTTTAGTAGTAAAAAATAATTCATTCATAAGTAAAACCCATAGATGTCGCACACCCAAGCCCTCTCGGAGTCTCCACCGGACGAGCAGCACCTTTTTCCTACAAAAACTGGGTTGCACTAGGTTGCACCCAAATTGTTGCAAGGCTAATCTGGGCGCCAGCTTATGCCACAGCAAGTGGCGATAATGAGGATAAGAAATTGGCGACGACCACCCTTGGGGTCAAACTTGACGACCCGACCCGTGAGCGACTGAAGACCGCAGCCCAGTCCATCGACCGTACTCCACACTGGTTGATCAAGCAGGCCATCTTCAATTACCTGGAAAAACTCGAGGGTGGTGCAACCCTGACCGAGCTCAACGGCCTGGCCAGCAAGGAAGGCGAAGAAGCCGGTGAAGTGCAGGCTGATCACAGCCACCAGTGCTTCCTCGAATTCGCCGAAAGCATCCTGCCGCAATCGGTTCTGCGCTCGGCAATCACCGCCGCCTACCGTCGCCCCGAACAGGAAGTGGTCCCCATGTTGCTGGAACAGGCACGTCTGCCTGTCGCCATGGCCGAAGCCACCAACAAGCTGGCCGCCGGCATTGCCGAAAAACTGCGCAACCAGAAGAGCGCCGGCGGCCGCGCCGGTATCGTGCAAGGCCTGCTGCAGGAATTCTCCCTGTCTTCCCAGGAAGGCGTGGCCTTGATGTGCCTGGCCGAAGCCCTGCTGCGCATCCCGGACAAAGGCACCCGTGATGCCCTGATCCGCGACAAGATCAGCACCGGCAACTGGCAGCCACACTTGGGCAACAGCCCGTCGCTGTTCGTCAACGCCGCCACCTGGGGCCTGTTGCTCACCGGCAAGCTGGTGTCGACCCACAATGAATCCGGCCTCACCTCATCGCTTAGCCGCATTATCGGCAAGAGCGGCGAGCCGATGATCCGCAAGGGCGTCGACATGGCCATGCGCCTGATGGGCGAGCAGTTCGTGACCGGCGAAACCATCGCCGAAGCCCTGGCCAACGCGAGCAAGTTCGAAGCCAAGGGCTTCCGCTATTCCTACGACATGCTGGGTGAAGCCGCACTCACCGAGCACGACGCCCAGAAGTACCTGGCCTCGTACGAACAAGCCATCCACTCGATCGGCAAAGCCTCCCACGGTCGTGGGATTTATGAAGGCCCGGGCATTTCCATCAAGCTGTCGGCCCTGCACCCGCGCTACAGCCGCGCCCAGTACGAGCGCGTGATGGACGAGCTGTACCCGCGCCTGCTGTCGCTGACCCTGCTGGCCAAGCAATACGACATCGGCCTGAACATCGACGCCGAAGAAGCCGACCGCCTGGAGCTGTCGCTGGACCTGCTCGAGCGCCTGTGCTTCGAGCCGCAACTGACTGGCTGGAACGGCATTGGTTTCGTTATCCAGGCTTACCAGAAGCGCTGCCCGCATGTGATCGACTACGTCATCGACCTGGCTCGTCGCAGCCGTCACCGCCTGATGATCCGCTTGGTGAAAGGCGCCTACTGGGACAGCGAGATCAAGCGCGCCCAGGTCGATGGCCTGGAAGGCTACCCGGTCTACACCCGCAAGGTGTACACCGACGTGTCCTACATCGCCTGCGCACGCAAGCTGCTGTCGGTACCGGAAGTCATCTACCCGCAGTTCGCCACGCACAACGCCCACACCCTGTCGGCCA
>CAYVPI010000179.1:0-9803 GCA_964453495.1 uncultured Pseudomonas sp.
CCGGCGAATACCTGCGCAAGGGTTCGCAGGTGTACATCGAAGGCAAGCTGCAGACGCGTGAGTGGGAAAAAGACGGCATCAAGCGTTACACCACCGAAATCATCGTCGACATGCAAGGCACCATGCAGCTGCTGGGCGGTCGCCCGCAGAACCAGGACGGTTCGCAGCCTCAACAAGGTGGCAACAACTACAACCAGGCCCCTCGCCAGCAGGCGCCGCGCCCTCAACAGGCACCTCGTCAAGCCGCTCCGCAGCAGCCAGCACCCCAGCCGGCTCCGGATTTCGACAGCTTTGATGACGATATTCCGTTCTGAGGAGCCGGCCTGCGCCTGAATCGCAAAAACGCCATTCTCCATATAGGAAATGGCGTTTTTTCATTTGTGGCTCAAGAAAAGGTTTTGATGATCAATTGATTGATCGGATTGCCTGGTGTGAGCATCAGTTTGCCGGCCATCAGGCAGCACACCGTGATCAACAGCGGCTTGATCAATCGAGCACCGAAATGTAAAGCGCAGCGTGCTCCCAGTTGTGCGCCAACAAAGGCCGCAAGCGCCATTGTCAGTGCGATTGGGAAAATGATTGCGCCATTGAGCGAAAACACTAGCAATGCACCTATGTTGCTGGACGCATTCAATAGTTTGCTACTCGAAACTGCTCGTAACAGGCCCTGGCCTAAAAGCATTACGAGTGCGAGCATGAAGAACGACCCTACGCCCGGGCCGAATATGCCATCATAAAAACCGATCAAGGGTGCGATTGAAATCGAAAAAACAAGCACCGGGATTTTTGCTTTTTTCTGACTATCGCCTAATTTCGGTGAGCAGGCGAAATAAACGGCAACCATGATCAGTAGGATCGGCACGCTTGCTTCCAGAACGGCTTTGGATATAAAGCTGATGGAGAGCGCGCCCAGGCCACTGCCTATCAGAGCCATTGCTGCCATCGGAAGGCCGGATCGCCATTCAATCATCCCTTTTCTAGCGAACGCCACTGTTGCGGATATCGTTGCCGACGCAGCCTGAAGTTTGTTGGTAGCTATTGCAGCAAGTGGATCGATACCCGCGAGAAACAACGCGGGAAGCGTAATCAGCCCACCGCCTCCGGCAATTGCATCGAAAAATCCGGCCAGCAGTGCAACTGCGGCGAGTCCAAGGATTAACGCCAAATCTACTTCGATCATGTCAGCTCCTGATGAGGGGCACTTACCCTTGCACGAGCAAGGGGTCCTCTTGCAATACGATGGGAGAGGCGAAGGGGGAATAGCCAAATAGCCGGATCAGAAGCCGCCGATTATCTTTTATGAAATCCCTGCCATGTAGAGCTCGGCAGTTGTTGATGACCAGGGCGCGGTGGGGCTGTAGTTCGAATGCTTTTCCATCCGTACGGTTGAGCTGCTCTTGCAAGCTGTTGAAAGCTTCGATGGCGGGAAGGCTGGCGTTGTCGCTTAAAGAAAAACGATAGGCGTTGTAACGGATAGCGAACCCTCCATTGGCGTCGAATTGAAGTATTGATGTATTGGTGCCGCTTTCTCCCAGTCCATCTACAAAGCATTCACTGCGCGTAAAGTTGAATGAGGGCGAGGTGAGGGCCAGGGTCGCGAGTGAGCCTATTCTCTCGAGTACTTCTCTCATGGGAAATACGAAGGTAGGTTCTTTGGCGGGGTTCCAGCGGGCTGTCATTATCAAGGCGGAGGGTGCGGGTGAGTGGCCGTTAGCGGCGTGCACTGACATTGATACGGTGCTTCGGTATGAGCTCCCAGGCGAAGGCCTGCATGTGAGCTCAATTCGGGTCTGGAGAAAGTGTTTTCATCCGGCAATTTATTTTGGCCGCCGCCTTTGAAGTTGCCAACGAAACGAATTATTTTGCCGCCATTGTCGATGTCGAATGCAAAGGCTTTGTGATTTACAAGTTCAAGGAGAATTTGGTTTCTTGAGGCTAGGCATGCGCACTCAAAGTCTTCTTTCAAATGATTCATCGTTGGAAGAGCATCGGGTGGTGCACTATCAATGGGTACCTCCATCCCTTCAAAAGCAAGTGCGGCCAACTGCCCGCGGCCAAATCGAGCGACGGTTAGTGCCTGCTGGTTATCGAGCGTTGCTGAAATTCGCATGGCATGGCTAATAGCTAACTGTGCAGTGCCGGACGACTGTGGCCCGCCTGCCATAGCCAATTTTGTTGCGGCTACTTGTAAGTGCCTGGCTTGGTGCGAGGTAAAAGTCAGAAATTCAAATTCCGGATACGCAGACGCTGTCGGCATTATTGTTGTCCGTGTCAATGTGATCCCAACGGCACCAGAGCAATTGTTGAAATTCACTGCAAAACAGAAGCGTCTGGTTTGTGTGGATCAAACAGTGACTGGTGCACCAGATGTATTGGGCCCCGTTTGAGTTCTATGCATACATAGGCTGCTTCTTTAAGGCATATAGGGATTTTCCGATTCCTTGACGTGTCGGGTATGCTTTGGCCGTCACCTCTGCCGCACACCGTTGGACTTAACCCGCCGGAAACCGCAAAATAAGTGTTTAATCCATTCAGACCTGACCGGACCTACTGACTCTATGCGAATGCGCCTGATGCTGTTGGGTGGTGGAAATGCCCTCGGGCAAGCGCTGATTCGCCTCGGAGCCGAGGAAGACATCGGTTTTCTCGCCCCACGCCCGCCGGAAAAGGGCTGGGACCCGGCAAGCCTGACCCAGCTGCTGGACGACACGCGTCCCGATGCAGTAGTCAACCTTGCCTACTATTTCGACTGGTTTCAGGCCGAAACCGTCAGCGAGGAGCGCCTGGCCCAGCAGGAACGCTCGGTCGAGCGCCTGGCCGAGCTCTGCCAGCACCACAACGTCATCCTTGTGCAGCCTTCCAGCTACCGGGTATTCGACGGCTCCCGGGCTACGGCGTACAGCGAAAAGGACGAACCCGTTCCGCTGGGTGTGCGTGGCCAGGCCTTGTGGCGGATGGAGCAGCGCGTGCGCGGCACCTGCCCCCAGCACGTGATGCTGCGTTTCGGCTGGTTGCTCGATGACAGCCCCGAGGGTGTGCTTGGGCGTTTTCTGGCGCTGGCGGAGAAAACACAGGAATTGCTGATGGCCGATGACCGTCGCGGCAACCCGACGCCCGTCGATGATGCGGCGCGGGTGATTATTTCTGTGCTCAAGCAGCTCGATTGTGCAGCGCCACTGTGGGGCACCTATCATTATGCCGGCAATGAGGCGACGACGCCGTTGGTGCTGGGGCAGGCGATCCTGACCGAGGCGGCGGGGCGGCACAAGCTCGCCGTCGAAGCGCCGACGCCCCAGGCCCATGCCGCGCGCCCCGATGCCGCCGATGAGCCGCAGCATGCAGTGCTTGCTTGCAAGAAAATTTTGCACACTTTTGGGATAAAGCCCCGCGCATGGCGTGCAGGCCTGCCCCCCCTACTGGAAAGGTTTTATCGTCATGGCTGATGAACCCGTCTTTATAACTGGTGGTGCCGGCTTTATTGGCTCGCACCTGGTCGATGCCTTGCTCGCCAAGGGTTATGGGGTGCGGGTGCTCGATGACTTGTCCACAGGCAAGCGCAACAACTTGCCGGTGGATAACCCACGGCTGGAACTGATCGAGGGCGATGTCGCCGATGCTGCGTTGGTCGCCCGGGCTGCGGCCGGTTGCAGTGCCGTGGTGCACCTGGCAGCGGTAGCGTCGGTGCAGGCTTCGGTGGAAGATCCGGTCAGGACCCACCAGAGCAATTTCATCGGCACCTTGAACGTGTGTGAAGCCATGCGCGTCGCCGGTATCAAGCGTGTGCTGTTCGCATCCAGCGCGGCGGTCTACGGCAATAACGGCGAAGGCCAGTCCATTGTCGAGGACACCCCCAAGGCGCCACTGACGCCTTATGCGGTCGACAAGCTGGCAGGCGAGCAATACCTGGATTTTTACCGTCGCCAGCATGGCCTGGAGCCGGTGGTGTTCCGCTTCTTCAATATCTTCGGGCCACGTCAGGACCCGTCCTCGCCGTATTCCGGGGTCATCAGCATTTTCAGCGAGCGTGCGCAAAAAGGGCTGCCGATCACGTTGTTTGGTGATGGCGAGCAGACTCGCGACTTTGTCTACGTCGCTGATCTGATTGCAGTGATGGTGCAGGCATTGGAGAAAACGCAAGTTGAGGAAGGGGCGATCAATATCGGCCTGAACCAGGCCACGTCCCTCAAGCAATTGTTGGTGGCGCTGGAAACCGTGCTGGGCAGCTTGCCTGCCATCAGCCATGGGCCGGCGCGCTCAGGCGACATACGCCACTCGCGAGCAAACAATCAACGCATGCTCGAACGTTTCGACTTCGGGCAGCCGACTCCCATTGAGGTCGGCTTGGCCCGCTTGCTGGGCCGCTGAAACCAGAAGGGAGCGGCGAGGTCCTCGCCGCTCCCTCGAAGGGTTTAGAACTTGTAGCCCACGCCTACCATGTAGACCCAGGGATCGACATCGACGTTGACCTTGGTCCGGCCTACACCCAATGCCGTTGGCCCATCGACGCTGGCCTTGGTGTCGATATCCACATACCAGACCGATGCGTTGACCAGTATGTGGTCAGTCAACATGTAGTCCATGCCCAATTGGCCAGCCAGGCCTACCGAGTCCTGCAACTTCAGGTTGCTGAAGCCTTCCTGCTTGCGGGCACTGGTGAGGTCTTCATCGTAGAACATGGTGTAGTTGATACCCACGCCGGCGTAGGGCTGGAATTTCGAAGTCGGCTCCATCGGGTAGTACTGCAGTGATAGGGTAGGTGGCAGTTGCTTGATGTCCGCCAACTTGCCGTCCAGCCCGCCAATACCGGTGGCCGCATCCAGGCCGCGTACGCCGACAGTGTGCTGGAATGGTGTTGCGGCCAGCAACTCGATACCGACATGGTCAGTGATCATGTAGGCGAAGGTCAGGCCCAACTGGGTGTCGCTGTCGAGCGTGGCCTTGGTGCCGGAAATCTTCGCGCCGTCAAGTTTCAGTTCGCCACTGTCTTCGTTAGGAGCTGTCGTTGCAGCGCCGGCACGGACGATGAAATCGCCGGCCTGGTGGGCTTGGGCTAAAGGGGCTGTAAGCGCCAGGGCGACCAGCGAGGCGCTGAGCAAGGACTTGTGCATGGAGGGCTCCAAAGGGGCGTTAAAAATTGATTACCTCCAATGGTAAGGAGCCTCGTAATAGACGCCTTGACCCAGCTCAATGAAATCGTTCAAACGCTTGTTTTTATCTGGTCAGGGCAGTTCGTAGGGGTAAATTTTCTCCGCTTCCATCTGGTAGCCGGCATCTGCCAGCTCACTGCTTGAGGCCTTGACCTTCATCGGACCCTCGATCCAGTACGGTTGATACAGGTCCTCGATTCTCACGCCCATCTCGCTGGTGATGTGCACAATCTGGTTCGACGGAGGCGGGGGGACATGGATACAGGCGCCGTAGTACGGCACCAGCAGGAACTCGGTGGTGCGTCCCTCTTCGCTGACTTCCAACGGCACAATGTAGCCGGGCAACTTCACCTGCTGGCCATCGAGCGCCTTGACCACCGGGGCGGTGGGCGATTGCTGCTGGGCAGCGGGGCCGGATTCGGCGGCCAGGGCATTGCCCAGTTGCGAGAGGTCGTGGATAGGGGCCGTTTGTACGACCACCTTTGGCGCGTCCGGAGGAATCAGCTGCGCCCATTCCAATTGGCGAGGCTCGGCGGCCCAAAGGGGCAGGGCGACCAGAAGCGATAAGCCCAACAAAGCAGGTAACTTCATCGAAACCTTCATAGGTGGATGGACAGGCCATCGGCCAGAGATTGTCGATACGCGCGCCAGGCCGGTACGCTGCCCATCACCAGGGCCGCCAGCAGAATGATACCCAGCAGGCTCCATTCGTAGGTACTTGGCAACGCTAGGGGCAGATACAGCCCGTAATTCGATTGCACGTAGCCTTGTGCCAGGCTGATGCCCAGGTACAGCAGGGCAAGCCCGGCGACTATGCCGCACAGTGCCAGGGTAAAGGCTTCCAGAACCAGCAGGCTGGCGATATGCCAAGGGCGGGCGCCAACGGAACGCAAGATAGCCATTTCCCGACGACGTTCATTTAGGCTGGTCAGGATCGCCGTCAGCATACCGATCAATCCGGTCAACACCACGAACAGCGAGATCACGAACAGCGCCTTCTCGGCAGTTCCCATCAGGCTCCACAGCTCCTGCAGGGCTACCCCTGGCAAGATCGCCAGCAGCGGTTCGCCGCGAAACTCGTTGATGTCGCGCTGCAAGGCAAAGGTCGAGATCTTGCTGTTCAGGCCCAGCATGAAGGCGGTTATTGCCGCTGGCGTCAGGTCCATTTCTCGGGCCTGATCGGCGCTGACGCGCCCGGCACCACGGGCGGGAACGCCGTTGTGCCAGTCGATGTGCATGGCCTCCATGCCGCCGAGGCTGATGTGCAGCGTGCGGTCCACGGGAGTGCCGGTGCGCTTGAGAATGCCAACCACGGTGAAGGGCTTGTCGTCATGCTTGACCAGGCTGATGGCGGCGACGCCATGGGCGAGCACCAAGGTGTCACCGAGCTTGTAATGCAGGGCGTCAGCGACTTCAGCACCGAGTACCACCTCGAACGGGTCGGCGGCAAAGGCGCGGCCCTGGGCCAGTTGCAAGCTTTGCCGATGGCCGTACTGGTAGTGTTGGAAATAGCTTTCGTTGGTGCCCATGACCCGGTAGCCACGGTGCGAGTCGCCCAGGGAAATCGGAATCGCCCATTTCACCTGCGGGTTGCTTGCATAGTGCTCGTAACTGTCCCAGCGGATGTTATTGGTGGCATTGCCGATGCGAAACACCGAATACAGCAGTAGGTTGACCGAGCCCGAGCGTGCTCCCACGATCAGGTCGGTACCGCTGATGGTACTGGCGAAGCTGGCGCGGGCTTCGGTGCGCACCCGTTCCACCGCCAGCAGCAGGCATACCGAAAGTGCGATCGCAAAAGCGGTGAGAAAGGCAGTGAAACGGCGGTTGGCGAGGCTCGCCAGTGCCAATCTTAACAAGTACATCAAACCTCTCCAGCGCAGGTATTGCGCGCTGCTCGATTGAGTTCGGACAAGGACAGGTGGCGGTCGAACAGCGTGGCCAGGCTTTGGTCGTGGCTGACGAACAGAAGGCTCGCCCCCGCGTCCCGGCATTCGGCGAACAACAGGCGTATGAATGCTTCGCGGGCATCGGCGTCGAGGGCTGAGGTCGGCTCGTCGGCAATCACCAGTTCCGGCTGGCCGATCAGCGCGCGGGCTGCCGCGACGCGCTGTTGCTGGCCGATGGACAGGGTGTCGGCGCGGCGGACGAGCAGGGCCGGGTCCTTGAGCCCAAGGTGTGCCAGCAGGCTGGCAGCGGCCTGGTCGATACTGCCGTGGCGCTGTTCGGCACGCCGGGCGCGCAGGCGCGAGAAGCGACAGGGCAGTTCGACGTTCTCGCGCACTGACAGAAACGGCAGCAGGTTGAACTGCTGGAAGATGTAACCGGTGTGGTCGACCCGAAAGCGATCACGCGCTGCCTGATTGAGGGCGCTCAGCTCCCGGCCGAGCAGGCGAATGCTGCCGCTGTCAGGCTTCTGCACACCCCCCAGCAAGCCGAGCAGGGTGGTCTTGCCGCTGCCGCTGGGGCCCTTGAGAAACATCGTCTGGCCAGGTTCGAGACGAAAGGCTGGGATATCCAGAAGTGCAGGCTGACCTGGCCAGGCGAAGTGCAGGTCGGTCAATTCGATCAGTGCGTGGCTCATGTACGAGTTGCCGTGGTCAGAACGGGAGAATGGCGGCGCTTGGGGTTGCTTCTACACCCTGCTGGCCACTTGGCGCGATCAGTTGTACCTGAATCTTCTGGGTGGCGGGAAAGGTCTTGAACAGCTGGGTCAAATCCAATTGTTTCAGGGCTGCCGCCGAGGTGCAGTTGAATGTGTAGTGGGCGTGGATTTCACTGTGCCCATGCTTGTCGGCTGCGGGTTTTGCGCTGAACAATGGGCTTTCCAGCGCTTTGCTTGCGATGGAGCAACCAGCCGTTGCCGGTAGGTTGAACAGGCCAAGTGGCTGTTCGAGAAGGGCGCGGGTCGCCGCTACCTTGGCCTTATCGGCATCGCTGCTGGGTGCATGCTCGAAACCGACCAGGTTCATTGCCGGGGTTTCCAGTTCCAGCTCCAGAGTTTGCTCGTCCAGTGCCACATTGAGGCGAGCGACCCCGTGCTCGTGAGCGCCCAGGCTGCCGTGTTCGTGTTGTTGATGGTCGTGGTCATGATCTTCGCTGGCATAGCCGGGCGTCAGAGGCAGCAGGGCAAAAGGCAGGGCAAGCAGCAAACGGCGCATGGGGATTCTCCGAGGGCGAACCAGGTTTAAATGCAATGTTATAACACTTGGTTGGCCCTTGCCTACTGTGCTTGGCGAAGTGGCTTGCCCGTGGGAGCATGCAAGCAGCCAATTTAAGGAAGCAGAGCGATGTTGCGAATTCGCGGAACCATCGGAGACCTACCCGTTGACCTGACCCTGGAGCTGGACCAGGCCGATTGGGCGCAATTGGGGGCGCAGTTTGGGCATCAGGTAGCGGCTGCGCCGGCCATGACACCGGCAAGCGCTGCGCCAGCCAGGCAGGATGATGCACTGTGGCATACGGCCAGGGAGTTGCTGCGCAAGGCCGGCCAGATCAGTGGGCCCGAGCTGCTCGAGCAATTGGAGGGGTTGGCCGGGAGCACCGCTGCCGGCAAGCGGCTGTTGGTACGCTTGCGCCATAGTGCCGACGTGAAGGTCGAAAGCGGCGTGGATGCGCCGCTTTATCACTGGATTGGCTGAGCGGGCTCAGTACAGCGCGGCGAACAGCTTGCGCCGGTAGGTCGTGACCAGTGGATGGTCATTGCCCAGCAGGTCGAACACCTGCAGCAGGGTCTTGTGCGGTAGGCCACCTTCATAGCCGCGGTTGCGCATAAACAATTTGAGCAGGGCATCGAGCGCTGCATCGTATTGCTGGCGAGCCAATTGCTGGATTGACAGTTGATAGGCAGCTTCGTCATCGCCGGCATTTTGCGCCAGGCGTGATTTCAGGGTTGCCGCGTCGGGCAGGTCGGCGGCCTGGCGCAGAAAGGTCAACTGCGCCTTGGCGCCGGCCAGCGCGGCCTTGTGTTCATCGCTCTTCACTGCGTCGAGAACGACCTGGGCTTCCCCCAGTTCGCCGCGCTCGGCCAGGCAGCGGGCGTACAGGATCAACGCACCGGCATTGGTATTGTCGTCAGCCAGAACGGTTTGCAGGATGGCTTCGGCCTGGGCGAATTGCCCTTCGGCGAATAGTGCCTGGGCCTGCTCGAATGGATCGGCTTCGGCGGGTGGTGGCGCTTGCACATGGGGTTCGAGCATGGTGCGGATGGCCGATTCCGGTTGGGCACCGGCAAAGCCGTCGACCGGCTGGCCGTCCTTGAACAGCACCACGGTCGGCAGGCTGCGGATGCCGAAGCGGGCAACGATGTCCTGTTCGGCTTCGCAATCGACCTTGGCCAGCAGCAGTTCACCCTGATACGTCTCGGCAACATGGCGCAGCACGGGCATCAGCGCCTTGCAGGGCGCGCACCATTCGGCCCAGAAATCCACCAGCACCGGTTTGTGGAACGAGTTCTGAATCACCAGCTGGTCGAAGTTGGCAGCAGTGGCGTCGAATATGTACGGCGTGTCCTGACTCATGGGCAATCTCGGTGAGCGTTGAATGGGTCAACTATAAAGGCTGGTGGGGTTGGCTGAAAGCGGGCGGTGAACCGTAAACCGTCATCGCTGGCAAGCCAGCTTGTATGGTAAGACTTGAAGGGAGGAGGAGGGACAA
>CAYVPI010000180.1:0-9634 GCA_964453495.1 uncultured Pseudomonas sp.
CGGCGTTGGCCAGCAGCCGCGTGTGCAACTGGCCCATGACAGCCCCGTCCTTTCCCGCCGCCAGCCGCCAGATCCACGACGGGTAACCTGGAATGAACGATTCGGGTAAAACAATCAGCGAGGCTCCTTCCGCCGCAGCCTCAGCGACCGATTGCACGGCCCGGGCGATCGTCGCGCTGCGATCGAGCAGCACTGGCGGGCGCTGGATGATGGCTATCTTGGTCATGACGTTCTCCTGTGACGGATGGCTTTCCAAGGCTTCAGCGTGCGCGTGGCGAAGTCGCGAGGCTAGTTCAGAATCTGAAGCGTTGTAGTTGCGGAGTGCAGGCGATGGACGAAAGCTACGGTCAGTTCTGCACAGTCGCGCGCGGTGCTGAAGCACTGTGCGAGCGTTGGACACCCTTGGTCGTGCGCGAATTGCTGTGCGGGAGTAAGCGCTTCAATGAACTGCACCGCGGCGTACCACGGATGTCCACCAGCTTGCTGGCACAGCGGCTGCGCCATTTGGAAGATATCGGCGTCATACATCGCACGGCAGTAGGTAAAGTCTGGGAGTACAGCCTGACCGAGGCGGGCGAGGATTTGCGCCCCATCATAATGGCGCTCGGGCATTGGGGCGCGCGCTGGATAGGCAGCCGCCTTCGCGATGACGAACTCGATGCAGGCCTGCTCATGTGGGACGTGCGCCGGTTTGCGCGCATCGAGATGTTCCCGTCCCGGCCGGTGGTCATCCACTTCAGGTTCCGCGATGCTCGTTCCGGCGAGCAACAATGGTGGCTCGTGGTTGAACAGGGCGTTGCAGACTTGTGCCGCGACGACCCCGGACGCGAACTGACACTTGTCGTGGACTCCAGCGTGCGCGCGTTGACCGAGGTATGGACGGGCGACCGCACGCCCAGGGAGGTTCTTCAGTCGCAAGAACTGCGTGTAGACGGCGCAGTGCAGGATGCAGAAAACTTGTGGCGTTGGCTGGGCACGAGTGCGTTCGCTGGTACCCGCAGGGCTGCAATCTAGCCCTGGCAGCAGCCATCGGGAAACGTAAGGGTTCGACCCAGCGACCATGCTGCTGGAAGACGACTCGATTCAGAAAGAAACAGACCCCTTTCGGATGCTACATTTGGTATCACGGTATTATGGTATTCCACATACCAGAAAGTAACATCTTGAACGCTGTTTGCTCAAAGACAGCCATTCCAACGCACAGTGCTTCCTGGCCCGGATATTGCTGAATCACTACGCAGAATCCACCCGAGCCCCACTCAAATGGCCACTACCTCACGCTCTATTGGCAACGTACACGCCTATCGCCGGCCCAAAGCCTGTGAAGCTGCGCGTGCGTTGCCAACAGGCGCCATGAGGGGGTTCCTCCGTCGCGCGAGTGCGCCGTTGCGGGTCATGCTCAAACGCCTTGCGGCCAGTGTTGCGGCCAAGCAGAACGGCTTCTGGCAGATAGTCTGATCGGTCTTCCCCACGAGAGTCCTTCTCGACCCTTACCGTAGCGCCCGCTTCGCGAGTGTGCTGCGGCTCTTCATCCGATGACTCCCTGGAGCGGCCTCACTGGCGCCCTGCTGGAGCTCTGCACCCGGAAAAGACCTTGATGACCAACAACACCGCACTACTTGTGATCGACTGGCAAAAAGAAGATGGCTTTGCACTGCAACGACATGACCAGGTTGTCGCCAACGCCGCCTCACTGATCGACGCCGCCCGTGGCCTGGGTATCCCGTTGTTCTACACCCGCCACGTCAACGATGCCCAGGGCCAGGACCTGGCCCCCGGAGAACCCGTAGACGAACAGGGCAAGCCAACCAGCTACCTTGCCGGCACCCGCGCCATCGAGATCCTCGACGCGTTGGCGCCACAGGCCGGTGATGTCGTCATCGACAAGCACCGCTACAGCGCGTTCCACGGCACCCGGCTGACGCAGATGCTGCACAACAGAGGCATCCGCCACCTCGTGGTATTTGGCGTGCTGACCGATGTGTGTGTGATGACCAGCGTCTTCGACGCCTACCAGCATGACTTCCAGCTCAGCCTGGTTGCCGATGCCTGCACGGCCACCACGCTGGCGGCGCATTACTCGGCGCTGATGATCCTGTCCAACTGGATCTACGGGCTGGAGATTTTTTCCACGCAGCAACTCCTCAGCCATTGGCAAAAAGAACCGGCGACCTCGCTTCGCACACGCGAACCCGACCACCTGGCCTTCCAACCCGACGCGTTCGTCGAAGCGATCCACCGCTTCGACACTCGCCTTGCTCGTGACTGCTGATCCCGGAGCCTGCCATGCAAATTGAAAACAGAAGCATTGATTTCATCCCGGAGCACGAGCGTTACGGCGAGCCCCGCTCGCTGTTTTTCGTGTGGTTCGGTGCCAACACCAACATCACCACGGTCGCGGCCGGCGTACTGCCCATCAGCCTGGGCCTCAACCTGTTCTGGAGCGCGCTTTCCATCCTGCTGGGCTCGATGATTGGCGCAATCTTCATGGCCTCCCACTCGGCGCAAGGGCCCAGGCTGGGTATCCCGCAGATGATCCAGAGCCGGGCGCAATTCGGCGTCTTTGGCGCGATCGTGCCGTTGCTGTTCGTCATGCTCATCTACCTTGGGTTCTTCGTCAGCAACACCTTGCTCGCCGCCCAGGCCATCGCCACCGCAAGCCCGCTGAGCAACGAGGGCAACATCGTGCTGCTCGGTGCGGTGTGCTTTTTGGTGGCGCTGTTCGGCTACCCATTGATCCATCGCCTGCAGAAGGCCCTCTCGCTGATCTCTATCGCGGTGTTTGGTGTTGCTACGTGGCTCGCGCTGACCCTGCCGGTGGCACCTGAGCAGTGGTCAATGCAAGGCTTCAACCTGGCCAGTTTCCTCGCCTCGGTGAGCATCGCCGTCACCTGGCAGCTGTCCTATGCGCCGTACGTAGCGGACTATTCCCGCTACCTGCCCACCCGTACCTCTGCCCGGCAGGTGTTCTGGTACAGCTACCTGGGCACCGTGATTGGCGGCAGTTGGATGATGTTGCTCGGCGCCGTGCTGGCCATGGCCATGACCGGCTTCTCGGAGAACGTGGGCTTGAACCTCGTGGGCCTGCTCGGCGGTGGGACGCTGCTGATGTTCGCGTTCATTCTCTACGGCCAGGTCGCCATCAACGTGTTCAACTTGTACGGTGCATTCATGTCCACCGTCACGGTGGTCGAGCCGTTCGCAGCACTCAAAGTCACACCCTCCACACGTGCCGTGTTCATGCTGATCATCTGTGCCTTGGCCACTGGCTTGTGCACCCTTGCCCAGGATGACTTCATCCAGTTCTTCCTGAACTTCATCTTCTTCATGAGCTACTTCCTCATCCCCTGGACCGCCATCAACCTGGTGGACTACTACGCGCTGCGCAAAGGTGTGTACCGGATTGCGGACATCTTCGAGCCAAAGGGTATTTATGGCCGGGTGAACTGGATCGCCATTGGCGTGTTCTTGAGCACTATCGTGCTGGAGGTGCCATTCATGAATACCTCGCTTTACGCAGGGCCGATTGCGACCGGGTTGCAAGGTGTTGATCTGGCGTGGGTGGTTGGGTTGCTGTTTCCGGCGGTCAGTTATTACTGGTTGATGAGTCGGCGTATTGCGCTGCCGGGTGTGGCTGCGAAGGTTTAAACGGCGCACCCGTTCCGTATCTGATTTACGCTGGGGAGCCCCCTCCCCAACGTAAATCCACCTGTGTATGAGCGAGACCACCACGAACGAGGGACTGCAACTCGCCCCCTCAAGGTGACGGTAGATAGCCCATCACACGAGACTCTCCCATCAATAACGGACGATTCAGTTCCGCGCACGCGCGCAGGTACTCGGCCACCAGGGTGACCCGCTTGAGCTTGCGCAGATCTTCGCTGTAGTACATCCAGAACTGCCGCGTGACTTCCACTTCATCCGGCAGCACTTCGCACAGACGGGGATCGGGGCCGGCGAGAAAACAAGGCAGGATGGCCAACGCACGCCCTTCGAGGGCCGCATGGTACTGGGCCACCACGCTGGTGCTGCGCAGGCGGCTGTTGGCGCCGGGCATCAGGTCGTTCAGGTAGAGCAGCTTGAAGCTGAACGCCAGGTCCTCGACGTAGGTCACAAACGGGTGGCCGGCCAGGGCCTGGCGACAGGCAATCGGCGGATGATTGGCCAGGTATTCCGGTGTCGCATAGAGACGCAGGCGGTAGTCGCATAATCGCGAGCACACGTAGGGACCGCGCTCAGGCCGTTCCAGGGTGATGGCGATGTCTGCCTCGCGCCGTGACAGGTTGACGAAGTGCGGGACCGGCAAAATGTCTGCCGAGATATTCGGGTAGTGCTCAAGGAAATGGCTCATCTGCGCGGTGATGAAACACGACCCGAAGGCTTCGGTGCAGCCGATGCGCAAGTGCCCGGCAAGCCCTGCGGTGGTGCCGAAAACCTGCTCGCAGGCTATCAGCAGCGTGCTTTCCAGGGTTTCGGCGTGGCCGACCAGACGTTGCCCCTCCACAGTCAGGACGAAGCCAGACGTTCGCGATTTCTCGAATAGCAGGGCGCCCAGGCTCTGCTCCAGGGCGCGGATGCGCCGCGACACCGTGGTGTAGTCCACTCCCAGGCGGCGGGCCGCCCCGCTGGCGGTGCGAGCACGGGCAACTTCGAGGAAGAAACGCAAGTCGTCCCAGTTCACCTGATTCTGCGTTGTGCTTTTTTGCATATCCATCGGGCTTTTCTGCCAATACATATGGGAAATATGCCCTTATATAATCGCATCTCACCCAGCTTGGCCAGTGTCATTTTCGAGCCAGGAAAGCCCCCCCCTCCCCAATAATAAGTAACGAGGGCTAACAGCATGAGCGCATGGATAAACGCCGGCTTGCACGCCGGACACAAGCAGCTGTGCAACCACGCAATCGCAGCCACGGTCGTCGTCCGCCGTTGGCCCGAGCCCCTCCTTCTGCACCCCCTCGCCACCGCAAGATCGCCCGGGCGGCAGTAACGCCGGCACATCAGCATTCAGGTGGCATCCCCCATTGGATCGCTGCCCGGGTACCCGTACGCCCCTAAAAAGGCCGAACAACAAAAACAACTAAAAATGCGGAGCCTCACCATGACGACTGACCATCCGAACCACGCCCAGACCTGCGCACGGGTCAGGGCCAACCCCAAGTTCCAGCGCCTGACGCGCCAGCGTGCGCTGCTGGCCTGGACGCTGAGCGCCGCAGTCCTGGTTATCTATTACAGCTTCATCATGGTGGTGGCTTTCGCTCCTGCCTGGCTGCACCTGCCGATGTACGACGGCAGCCACCTCAGCCTCGGCATGCCAGTCGGGGTGACGATCATCCTGCTGTCCTGGCTACTCACCGCCTGGTACGTGCACCGCGCCAACACCCGCTTCGATGTGCTCAGTTCGCAAATCCTTGAGGAGACTCGCGCATGAAACGCCTGTTCGCCCTCCTCGCCCTCAGCCCCGTGCTGGCCCATGCCGCGCCCATCACTGCAGAGAAGCAACCGCTCAACCTGCACGCCATCGGCATGTTTTTCGTCTTCGTCCTCGCCACCTTGCTGATCACCTGGTGGGCGGCGCGGCGCACCCGCTCTGCCGCCGACTTCTACAGCGCCGGCGGCGGTATCACCGGCTTTCAGAATGGCTTGGCGATCGCCGGTGACTACATGTCGGCGGCAACGCTGCTGGGCCTGTCGAGCCTTGTATTCGCCAAGGGCTATGACGGCTTCGTCTACATCATCGGCTTCTTCGTCGGCTGGCCCATCGTCACCTTCCTGATGGCCGAGCGCTTGCGCAACCTGGGCCGCTACACCTTCGCCGACATCGTCTCCTATCGCCTGGATCAAACCCGCGTGCGCAGCTTTGCCGCCCTCGGATCGCTGACCGTAGTGTGCTGCTACCTGGTGGTGCAGATGGTCGGTGCCGGCCAACTGATCAAGCTGCTGTTCGGCCTCGACTACCGCACGGCAGTGGTGGTCGTCGGACTGTTGATGTTGGTCTACGTAATCTTCGGCGGCATGCTCGCCACCACGTGGGTACAGATCACCAAGGCGGTCCTGTTGCTGGCTGGCGGCACCACCCTGGTGTTGATGGCCCTGAGCCGCTTCGGCTTCAGCTTCGAGACGCTGGCAGCCCAGGCTGTGGCGGTGCATGCCAGCGGGGTGCAGATCATGGGCCCGGGCACCTTGCTGGCCGACCCGATCAACGCGGTGTCTTTATCGCTCGGGCTGGTCTTCGGCATTGCGGGCCTGCCGCACATCCTGATGCGCTTCTTCACGGTGCCCAATGCCAAGGAAGCACGTAAATCGGTGCTGTTCGCCACAGTATTCATCGGCTTCTTCTTCCTGGTGGTGTGCGTCCTGGGCTATACCGCCATCGTCATCGTCGGCACGGACCCGCAGTACTACGTCGACGGCAAGCTCGGCGGGGCCATGATCGGCGGCGGCAACATGGTGGCCATGCACCTGGCCAAGGCGGTGGGCGGCAACCTGTTCCTCGGTTTCCTCTCGGCCGTGGCTTTCGCCACCATCCTCGCGGTAGTGGCCGGCCTGGCCCTGGCCGGTGCCTCGGCCATCTCCCATGACCTTTATGCCTCGGTATGGAAAAAGGGCCGTGCCGACGAAAAACAGGAAATGCGTGTGTCGCGCATCGCCACCGTCTGTCTGGGCATCGTTGCGATTTCCCTCGGCATTCTGTTCGAGGGCCAGAACATCGCCTTCCTGGTCGGCCTGACCTTCGGCATCGCCGCCTCTGCGAACTTCCCGGTACTGATCATGGCCATGTACTGGGGCGGCCTGACCACTCGCGGCGCCCTCTACGGCGGCCTGACCGGCCTGGTCAGCGCCCTGGCCCTGGTGATCGGTTCGCCATCGGTGTGGGTCGGCGTACTGGGCCATGCACAAGCGCTCTTCCCTTACGACCAGCCGGCGCTGTTTTCCATGCCGCTGGCCTTCCTGGTCATCGTGGTGGCTTCCAAGCTTGACCGCAGCGAGCGCGCCGAGCGCGAACGCGCAGCTTACGCCGACCAGTTCGTGCGCGCCCAGACTGGCCTGGGAGCCGCCATGGCCAGCAGTCACTAACGCTGATTTTTCCGGGGCTGACACCCCGAGCGCGAGCCCGCTCCTTGCTTCGCGCTTTTTTACGCCCGCCCTGCGCCGCCCGGCGCAGGGCCCCCAAAGCGCCCTTCCCGCGCCACGCCAAGCGGCGCGGGAAGGCTCGTTGACAACAAAAAGAACTAAAGGCAAACAATGAAACCCAGCACCCTGACGCTACTCCTGGCCGGCAGCGGCCTCGCCGCCCAGGCCCACGCCGACTTCTTCGCAGACAGCACGGCCAAACTGGAGTTACGCAATTTCTACTTCAACCGTGATTTTCGCCAGGCAAACGCCGCCCAGTCCAAGCAAGAGGAATGGGCCCAGGGTTTCCTGCTGCGCTACGAGTCTGGCTATACCGACAGCATCATCGGCGTCGGTGTCGACGCCCTCGGCCAGCTCGGCGTCAAGCTCGACTCCAGCCCTGATCGCGCCGGTACCGGCCTGCTCAAGCGCGACAACGAGCCGCCCAAGCGCGCCAAGGACGAATATGGCGAACTGGGCCTGACAGCCAAGTTCAAAGCGTCCAACAGCGTGCTCAAGCTCGGCACCCTGACCCCCAAGTTGCCGGTACTGCTGGCCAACGACTCGCGCCTGTTGCCGCAGACATTTCGCGGTGGCCAGTTGAACGTCCAGGAGATCAAAGGCTTGACCTTCGATGCCGGGCGTGTCGATCGGGTCAACCAGCGCGACTCCTCGGACTACGAAAAAATGGGGATCACCACCACCGGCGCCAAGGGCATTGTCAGTGGCCTGGCCCGCAGCGACGCCTTCAATTTCGCAGGCCTGGCCTACCAGTGGAACGAGCGGCTGAACACGGGCTACAACTACGGCGGCCTGGACGATTTCTATCACCAACACCAGTTCAACCTGGTCCACGTGCTACCGCTGGGCGTAGGCCAGTCGCTCAAGAGTGACCTGCGCTACGCCCGCTCCACCGACGACGGCAGCAGCAACATCGACAACAATGCCTTCGGCGCCATGCTCACCTATGCCCTCGGCGGCCATGCCTTCGGTCTCGGCTACCAACGCATGAGCGGCGACACCGGCTTCGCCTACGTCAATGGCAGCGACGCCTACCTGGTCAACTTCGTGCAGATCAACGACTTCGCCAGCAAGGACGAACGTTCCTGGCAAGCGCGGTACGACTACAACTTCGCAGCGCTCGGTATTCCCGGCCTGACCTTCATGACCCGCTACTTATCCGGCGACAACATCGATCTGGGCGCCGGCAAACCCGAAGGCCGCGAATGGGAGCGCGACACTGACATCGGCTACGTGGTGCAGAGCGGCCCCTTGAAAAACCTCGGCCTGAAGTGGCGCAACGCGACGGTGCGCAGCGCCCACTTCGGTAGCGACCTCAACGAGAACCGCCTGATCCTCAGCTATACCCTGGCGCTCTGGTAGGTGCCTTGGCAAGGCGGTTGCTGCCCACATCGTTTGACGGTGCGCAGGGGCGTCTGCCTTGTGCATTTTTCCTGGCGGCAATGGAGCCAGAACCTATGCGTTTTTGCACAACGTACCGGATTTTTTACGCATTTTTATTCGATTTGTGCCTGCCTATACTCGGTTCCAGCGTCAGGTCATGAACCCGGCCAGTCCCGACAAAAACAAATAAGGGAACTCAACGTGAAGCCATCCATGCTTGCCTCCATCTCTGGGCCATCCGGTACCCGCACGCGTTCCGCATGCATCGTCGTCCACCGCTCCAGCCCGCTTGCTGGCTGATTGCCCCGTACCCGCGCCGATCGTCACCGTGATCGATGGAGACTCCAATGAATAGCAACTGCCAACCTTTCCTCGCCGCTCGCGATTTCCTGCTCGCCCACCGTACCGACTACGCCACTGCCGTGCGTGACTTCCGCTGGCCGCAGCTGAGCGAGTTCAACTGGGCGCTGGACTACTTTGATGCCATGGCCGAGGGTAACCAGGCCAATGCCCTGTGGATAGTTGAAGAGGACGGCAGCGAACAACGCTACAGCTTCCAGCAACTGGCCGCGCGCTCCAACCAGGTGGCCAATCACCTGCGCGCCCTGGGCGTGCGTAGAGGCGAACGCATCCTGCTGATGCTCGGTAACGACATCGCCCTGTGGGAAACCATGCTGGCCGCCTTCAAACTCGGCGCCGTAGTCATCCCCGCCACTGCCCTGCTGACCCCCGATGACCTGCGCGACCGCATCGAGCGTGGCCAGGTTCGCCACTTGGTAGTCGGTAACGCCCATGTGGACAAATTTGCCGGCCTGGGCGAAGGCTGCAGCCGCATCTGCGTCGGCCCTGCCCCCGCGGGCTGGACCCCGCACAGCGCGGCCAGCGAATATTCCGAGCAGTTCCAAGCCCAGGGCCGCACCCTGGCCACCGACCCTATGCTGCTGTACTTCACCTCAGGTACCACCTCCAAGCCGAAGATGGTGCTGCACAGCCACCAGAGTTACCCGGTCGGCCACCTTTCGACCATGTACTGGATCGGCCTGCAGCCTGGCGACTTGCACATGAACATTTCGTCCCCGGGCTGGGCCAAGCACGCCTGGAGCTGCCTCTTCGCACC
>CAYVPI010000181.1:0-9576 GCA_964453495.1 uncultured Pseudomonas sp.
GGCCACGGTTGGTGTACTTCTTGGCGATGGAGATCACCAGACGCAAGTTCGCTTCAACCATCTCTTTCTTCGCGCGGCGGGCCTTGGCCTCACCGATCGACATGCGACGGTTGATGTCCTTGATCTCGGCGATCGTCAAACCGGTTTCGGTTTGCAGCGCGGTCAGCTTTTGCTGGCAACGAATGATGTCCGGTTGCAGGCGGCCAATGGCTTCAGCGTATTTGCTTTTGCCTTTGGCCAGTGCATCGGTCCAGCTTTCGTCGACTTCATTGCCCGGGAACTGGCGCAGGAAGTCGGCACGCGGCATGCGGGCATCACGCACGCACAGCTGCATGATGGCGCGCTCTTGCTGACGCAGGCGGTCCAGGGCGCTACGAACGCGCTCGACCAGGCCTTCGAACTGCTTGGGCACCAGCTTGATCGGCATGAACAGCTCGGCCAGGGCCAGCATCTCGGCGATGCCTTGCTTGCTGTCGCGACCGTGCTTTTTCAGGGCCTTGAGCGTGATGTCCAACTGCTCGGAGACCGCACCGAAACGCTGGCGAGCCACTTCTGGATCGGGACCGCTCTCGGCCTCTTCCTCGTCGTCGCTGGCTTCGGCGTTTTCGTCGTCGTCATCGTCCTTGTCGTCGGCTTTGTCGGCTTTTTCGACAGGCGGCGGTACTTCGGCCGGCGGCGCAATGCCGTCGTCCGGGTCGATGTAGCCGCTCAGGACGTCGGACAGGCGGCCGCCTTCGCTGGTAACGCGGTCATATTCGCTGAGAATATGGTCGACGGTGCCAGGGAAGTGCGCGATTGCGCCCATCACTTCACGAATGCCTTCTTCGATACGCTTGGCGATTTCGATTTCGCCTTCACGGGTCAGAAGTTCGACGGTGCCCATTTCGCGCATATACATGCGCACCGGGTCCGTCGTACGGCCGATGTCGGTTTCCACTGCCGCCAACGCTGCGGCTGCTTCTTCGGCGGCTGCTTCGTCGGTGTCGGCTTCGGCCAACAGAAGAGCATCCGCATCCGGAGCACTCTCGAATACGTTGATCCCCATGTCGTTGATCATGCGGATGATGTCTTCCACCTGTTCCGGATCTGAAATATCCTCCGGCAGGTGGTCGTTGACCTCCGCGTAAGTCAGGTAGCCCTGCTCACGACCAAGTGTGATCAACTCTTTGATACGAGACTGCTGTTGCGCTTTTCCGGACATAACACCCTATCCACTGAAGGTCTTGGCGGGCAAAAAACAAGCCGAGGATTATACCCGAGCATGGACCTCACGCGCCAGTTGAGGTCGGGGTTTGTGCGGGAACATTCCGGCTTAACAGGTCGCGCAGCTGATTTTTTTCCTCTGCGCTCAGTTCACTTTGACGTGCTTTCCTGAGCAGATGTTCCAGGCTGCGCTCGCGTTGGCGAGCGGACAAGCTAGTTATAGTGTCGAAAAACTGTTGTTCAAGGTTATCGGCATCAATCAACCATTCCTTTTCGGCCAATGCACGCAGCAGGCGCCCTTGTTCGGTGCCATGCCAACGCGCAATCAACTGTAATGAGCGTAGCTTAGGATTCTTCTGCAGGGCTTCGAGCAGGGCGACCAACAGCTGGGCGTAGACATGGTCTTCGGCAGCGAAATGGCTGGCATCCTCGACCTTTTCCGCCAGTTGCGGGTGGTGCAGGAGGGTGCGCAAAGCACTGAGTGTTGGGGGTTCGACGCTCGTCGGTACGCGCGGGGCACGTTGCTCGAAATCCTGGCGCTTACCATTCTTGTCCCAAGGCTTGCCCTTTTTATCCCAGGGCTTGCCTTCCCACTTCTTTTTACCGCCATTGTTCTGCGGTGCCCACTCCTGCTGCTGGGGCTGGGGGGCATAAGCATCGGGGTGGTGAAAGTCGCTGAAATCCGGGGTGTAGTCGGGAATTGCGTCGTAATCGATCGACGGGTCGTAGCTTGGTGGCACTGGCGATGGCGCGTTGTGCACCAGCTGCTCGGCCTCGGCGATGTTGAGCCCAGTGATTTCTTTCAGGCGGTTGCGCATGAGGGTGCGCAGGTTGGCACCAGGGACTTTTTCGATCAACGGTGCGGCCAGCGTTGCCATGTGCGCCTTGCCTTCGAGCGAGCGGGGGTCGGCTTCCTCGGTCAGCTGCTGAAAAAAATAATCGGCCAAAGGTTGTGCGTGCTGGTTGATCCGGGCGCGGAACGCGTCTGTACCTTCGGCGCGCACCAGGGTGTCCGGGTCTTCGCCTTCGGGCAGGAACAGAAAGCGCGCCTTGCGCCCGTCCTGCAGGCTCGACAGGGTTGCCTCCAGTGCGCGCCAGGCGGCGTTGCGGCCGGCCTGGTCGCCATCGAAACAGAACAGCACGCTGGGCACTACGCGAAATAGTCGCTTGAGGTGCTCTTCGCTGGTCGCCGTGCCGAGGGTGGCCACGGCATTGCGCAGGCCTTGCTGGGCCAGGGCAATGACATCCATGTAGCCTTCGACGACGATGATTTCATCGAGGTTGCGGTTGAATTTGCGCGCCTCGAACAGCCCGTAGAGCTCCTGGCCCTTGTGAAATACCGGCGTTTCCGGGGAGTTCAGGTACTTGGGCTTGTCGTCGCCCAGCACGCGGCCGCCGAAGGCGATTACCCGGCCGCGGCTGTCGCGGATCGGGAACATCACCCGGTCGCGGAAGCGGTCGTAACGCTTGCCGGATTCGGCGTTTTCGATCAGCAAGCCGGCATCGATCATGGCTTTTTGCTGCAGGGTATCGCTGCTCAAGTGCTTGAACAGGTTGTCCCAGCCCGGCGGGGCGAAGCCCAGGCCGAAGTCCCGGGCAATTTCGCCGGACAGGCCGCGACCCTTGAGGTAGTCAACGGCGGCCTTGCGTGTCGGATGGCTCTTGAGGGCCTGGCGATAATAATCGGCAGCGGCTGTCAGCAGCGGGTAGAGCGGTGAATCGGTGGGTTGTCGGGGCTTGTGGCCGCGTCCGCTTTCTTCGCGGGGGACCTCCATGCCGGCCGCCTTGGCCAAGTCTTCGACAGCCTGGGGGAAGTCCAGGTTGTCGTGGTCCATGAGAAAGCCCAGGGCATTACCGCCAGCGCCACAGCCGAAGCAGTAGTAGAATTGCTTGTCGGGGCTGACGCTGAACGAGGGCGTCTTTTCCTTATGGAAAGGGCAGCAGGCGGTGTAGTTCTTGCCGGCTTTTTTCAGTTGGACGCGCGAGCTCACCACATCGACGATATCGGTGCGGTTAAGGAGGTCGTCGATAAAACTCTGGGGAATCAGCCCGGCCATGGCGTTCTCATCATCAGGCGACTAAGCGGCGGCGTTGTAGGGGGCGGCTGCTCGTTGGTCTCAAGTGTAATCGCTAATGCGGCGGCAACGGCTACGCATCCGAGAACAGCTGGAGCTGAAGTCGAATGGCGTGAATCAATACAGGAATTGGGGCCTTGCCAGCATCTTGCGTGAAGAGGCGGAAAGGGTGTGCTCGTCTGCAGCCGGTAAAGGCTCGTCAGTGTCGACGTGCACATCTGGCGTTGAGGCCAGCTCTGACGTTTGGGGCAGGTTCGCCGTTGTCCGCATGAGCGGTCTTGGCGGCCTCTTGCTTGTAGGCTCGAGGGTGTGGCGGCAACTGCCGGCAGCCCGGCTTTAGGGCCGGGCGAGGCAGAAGCGTGCGACGGGCGTCTGTAAATTAATACAGGCGAACGGCGCGGCGCTGTTCGCGCTGTACTTTCTTGGCGTGACGCTTAACAGCGGCTGCTGCTTTGCGCTTACGCTCAGAAGTTGGCTTCTCGTAAAATTCGCGGCTACGAACTTCAGCCAGTACACCGGCTTTTTCGCAGGAGCGCTTGAAACGACGCAGAGCTACGTCGAAGGGTTCGTTCTCTTTAACTTTGACGGCTGGCATCCAGAGCTACCTTCATTCATTACCGGGGTCAACGTTCTCGTGGCAAGAAACTCGCGCTCAAGGACGTCGGTTTTTAAGGGTTGCGGATGTTAACCCTAAGGCGCTCGGAATGCAAAGCCTCTGATCGAAAACCGCTGGTCGGGGCCCGATGTGACGACTATCATGCGCGCCTTCGAATTCAGCCCCAACAAGGCGCAGACCCATGCTAGTACTGGGATTGGAAACATCCTGCGACGAAACCGGCGTCGCATTATACGACAGTGAACGTGGCTTGTTGGCCGACGCATTGTTCAGTCAAATCGACCTGCACCGCGCCTATGGTGGCGTGGTGCCGGAGCTGGCCTCGCGAGATCACGTCAAGCGTATGCTGCCGTTGATCCGCCAGGTCTTGGCTGAGGCCGGCTGCGTGCCTACGGAGATCGACGCAATCGCCTACACCGCGGGTCCTGGCCTGGTGGGGGCGTTGCTGGTCGGGGCTTCCTGTGCCCAGGCGCTGGCCTTTGCCTGGGGCATTCCGGCCCTTGGCGTGCATCACATGGAAGGTCATTTACTGGCGCCCATGCTGGAAGAAACGCCGCCGGAATTTCCGTTCGTCGCTTTGTTGGTGTCCGGTGGTCATACGCAGCTGGTTCGGGTCGATGGCATTGGCCGTTATGAGCTGTTGGGCGAGACCCTGGACGATGCGGCAGGCGAAGCTTTCGACAAGACCGCGAAGATGATCGGCCTCAATTATCCGGGTGGCCCGGAAATCGCGCGCTTGGCGACTCAGGGCGTGCCGGGGCGTTTTGTCTTCCCGCGGCCGATGACTGATCGTCCTGGCCTGGATTTCAGTTTCAGCGGCCTGAAAACATTCGCTTTGAACACTTGGCAGCAGTGCCAGCGTACTGGAGACGACGGCGAGCAAACCCGTTGCGACATCTCGCTGGCCTTCCAGCAGGCGGTGGTGGAGACTCTGACCATCAAGTGCCGCAGGGCCCTGAAGCAGACGGGGCTCAAGCGATTGGTGATCGCCGGTGGCGTCAGTGCCAACAAGTCGCTGCGCGAATCGCTGGAGAAAATGCTCGGTGAGCTCAAGGGTAATGTCTACTACGCTCGCCCTCAGTTTTGCACCGACAACGGCGCAATGATTGCCTTCGCCGGTTGCCAGCGCTTGCAGGCTGGCCAGCAGGAAAGCCTGGCAATCAGTGTGCAGGCGCGTTGGCCGATGGAGCAGTTGTCGGCGCTGTAAAGTGAGCGGTGCTCATTTCGCTGTATCAGAAATGCCGTTCGCGTCCGGCAAACAGGTCGCGTAGATTGCCCCGGTGGCGCCAGACGATCAGCAATGTCAGCACGCTGATCGGCAGCAGGGCCTCGGGCTCGCGCCAGGCCAGGAGTGGCAGGGTCAGCGGTGTTGCAATCAGGGCGGCCAGCGAGCTGGTGCGGGTCATGTAGAACGTCAGCATCCAGGCGGCGATGGCCAGCAAGGCGGCAGGTGGATACAGGCCCAGTAGCATACCGGCAGAAGTGGCAACGCCTTTGCCACCGCGAAAGCGGAAGTAAAGTGGGAACAGATGGCCCAGTACTGCGCACAGCCCAACCCAGGCCTGCTGCTGCAGTGAAAGGCCAGCCAGGCCTGCAATCAGCACGGGCAGCAAGCCTTTGCATACGTCGCCGAGCAGCGTGATGACAGCAAGTTTTTTGCCGGCCAGGCGCAGCATATTGGTGGCGCCGGCATTGCCTGAGCCGCTCATGCGCGGGTCCGGGCTACCGGTCAGGCGGCTGAGGACGATGGCGAAGGACAGCGAGCCAAGCAGGTAGGCGAGTACCGCCAGTAACCAAAACATGCTAACTATTCCGGGCGAGGACGCCCTGATTCTAACGGCGCATTGCGCCCTTGTCGTGCAGCGGAGAGAAGTGCTTGGACAGAGTGTTTATCGAAGGTCTGGAAGTCGACACCGTGATTGGTGCCTATGACTGGGAACGGGGCATTCGCCAGTGCCTGCGCCTGGACCTGAGCCTGGCCTGGGACAACCGTCCCGCCGCTGCCGGTGACGACCTGAGCCTGGCGCTCGACTATGCCAGCGTTTGTACGCGTATCCAGGCTTTTGCCGAGCAGGCACAGTTTGAATTGGTCGAGACCTTCGCCGAGCGTCTGGCCGAAGTGTTGATGGGTGAGTTCCAGATACCCTGGTTGCACCTGCGTTTGACCAAGCCCGGCGCTGTGCCTGCCGCCAAAGGGGTGGGTGTGGAGATCGAGCGCGGATGTCTCTGACCCCGGTTTACCTTGGCCTCGGTAGTAATATCGAGCGCGAAACCCACTTGTGTGCAGGCCTCGATGCCTTGGCCGGGTTTCTTCAAGGCATGCAGTGTTCCGCGGTTTTCGAGAGCCAGCCGGTGGGCATCAAGAGCGGTCCATTTTTCAACATGGTGGTGTCGGCCAAAACCGATCTGCCCTTGATGGAGCTGGATCGCCGCCTGAAATTCATCGAAGCGGACAATGGTCGATACGCCCCTGACCGCAAGGGCCTGCCGCTGGACATCGACGTGTTGTTGTATGGCGATCTGGTGGGAAACTTCGACGGCTTGATCCTGCCGCGTGCCGAAATTCTGAAAAATGCCTTTGTGTTGTGGCCATTGTCGCAGATCGCGCCGCAGCTGGTGCATCCGGTCGAAGACAAGAGTTACCAGGCATTGTGGGCCGAGTCGACGATTGATCAGGTGCTGGCGCCCGTGCCATTCGAGTGGAATGGTCGCCAGCTGACTTCGATCGGATATTTAACGTAATCCGGCTCATTGCGCCCGCTACGCGTGCGAGACGCAGCCTACCGGCAGCTGCTACGCAGTTGTGCCAGGCCTCGTACCCATAGCAGCTGCCGGAGACTGCGTTCGAGTGCGAAGCGCTCGCAGACCTATCAGGCGTTCAATTCTTTATAGGCTTGCAAGGCCTTGAGCCGCTCGCCCTTGAGCGCTTCGCCCAAGGCCTTGCCTGTGATCCCACTTTCCACCAACGGCTGTACAGCAACCTCACGTGCGGCCCTGGCGGCGCCGCGCAGATACTCGGCTTGTGGATAATTGCGAGCTTCCACGCCCGGCTGTCCACGAGCATCCATCTCGCAAGCGGCGATAAACTCCTCGAAGCGTTGCGGCCGACGATAGACATCAAAGCTTTGGAGTAACTCCAGCAAGGTCGAGGGGTGCAACTCCAGCGCGTGATGGCCATGGGTGCAGTATTCGCCGACCAGCAGGGCGAGTTCCTGGCACTCGCGAGGCACCTTGAAGCGTTCGTTGACGGCCTTGATCGATTTCAGCCCGTGCTGCTCGTGTGCGATAGGGCGAGGCCACTGCGCCGGCGGGGTTGCTCCCTTACCCAGATCATGCAGCAGGCACGCCCAGCGTACGCTCAAGGGTTGTTGATACTTGGCGGCCTGTTCCAGAACGGCAAGTGTATGTGTGCCTGTGTCGACTTGCGGGTGATCGGCGGGTGGCTGCGCTACGCTGAACAATTCGTCGACTTCGGGCAGTAACTCCTTGAGCGCGCCACAGTCGCGCAGCACTTGCACGAATACGTGCGGGTGGTCCTCCATCAGGGCGCGGGCGATTTCTTTCCAGCTGCGCTCGGCCGTCAGGGCCTGGAGTTCACCCGACTCACTCAATTGCCGCATTAACGCGAGGGTTTCGCCGGCAACGCCAAAGCCAAGGCTGGCATAGCGGGCGGCAAAGCGCGCAACGCGCAAAACACGTAGGGGATCTTCGGCGAACGCCGGGGAAACATGGCGCAGAATCCGCGCCTGTAAGTCTGCTTGCCCGTGGTAGGGGTCGGTCAGTTGGCCGTGCTCGTCTTCGGCCATGGCGTTGATGGTCAAATCGCGCCGAATGAGATCTTCTTCCAAGGTGACATCGGGGCTGGCATGGAAGACAAAACCGCCATAGCCACGCCCGCTTTTGCGTTCTGTGCGCGCAAGGGCGTACTCCTCGCCGCTTTTGGGGTGAAGAAATACCGGAAAGTCAGCCCCTACCGGGCGGTAACCCAGGGCCTGCATCTGCTCGGTAGTAGCACCTACCACTACCCAATCGATGTCGGTGACGGGCCTGCCCAGTAGGCGATCGCGAACTGCACCGCCGACTTTATAGATCTGCATAAAAAACCTCCGTTGGCCCAACAGGATACCTGTTGTGCAAGATCAACGGAGGTGCAACGGGGTTACAGGTGTACGACGGCCAGGTCCAGGCGGCCGTAGTCACCATCGCCGTGGTCGCTTCTGGGCGGGACGTGGTGGGTTTTCATCACTTGATCGCCTTGCAGGGTTTCCAGGTGGATATCGAAGCCCCACAAACGGTGCAGATGTTTAAGAACCTCCTCAGTGGATTCTCCCAGGGGTTTGCGGTCATGTTGTTGATGGCGCAAGGTGAGTGAGCGGTCGCCACGGCGGTCGATGCTCCAGATCTGCACATTGGGTTCGCGGTTGCCCAGGTTGTACTGGGCGGCAAGGGTTTCGCGAATAATCCGGTAGCCTTCTTCGTCGTGGATAGCGGGCACCAGCAGGTCGTCGCGCTGATCATCGTCCAGAATGCTGAACAACTTCAGGTCGCGAATGACCTGAGGCGACAAGTACTGCAAGATGAAACTCTCATCCTTGAAACTACTCATGGCGAACTTGATGGTCGACAGCCAGTCGGTGCCGGCAAAATCAGGGAACCAGCGGCGATCCTCCTCGGTTGGGTTTTCGCACATACGACGAATGTCCCGGTACATCGCAAAGCCCAGGGTGTAGGGGTTGATGCCGTTGTAATAGGGGCTGTCGAAGCCGGGTTGGTAGACCACGCTGGTATGGGACTGCAAGAATTCCATCATGAAGCCTTCAGTGACCAGGCCTTCGTCATACAGGTCATTCATCAAGGTGTAGTGCCAGAAGGTTGCCCAGCCTTCGTTCATTACCTGGGTTTGCCGCTGTGGGTAAAAGTACTGGGCGATCTTGCGTACGATGCGCACGACTTCGCGTTGCCATGGTTCTAGCAGGGGTGCGTGTTTTTCTATGAAATACAGGATGTTTTCCTGGGGTTCGGCGGGGAAGCGCGCATTATCGCGCTCGCTGTTTTTGTCCGCACCCTTGGGAATGGTTCGCCACAGGTCGTTGATTTGCTTCTGCAGGTGCTCTTCGCGGTCTTTCTGGCGCCGCCGCTCTTCTTCAGCGGAGATCGGATAGGGGCGCTTGTAGCGGTCCACGCCGTAGTTCATCAGGGCGTGGCAGGAATCGAGCAGGTCCTCGACGGCATCAATGCCATGGCGCTCCTCGCATTGCATGATGTACTGCTTGGCGAATACCAGGTAGTCGATGATCGAGCTGGCATCGGTCCAGGTGCGGAACAGGTAGTTGCCCTTGAAGAAGCTGTTGTGGCCATAGCAGGCATGGGCCACCACCAGCGCCTGCATGCAGATGGTGTTTTCTTCCATCAGGTAGGCGATGCATGGGTCGGAGTTGATCACGATCTCGTACGCCAGCCCCATCTGGCCGCGGGTGTAGGACTTTTCGGTGCTGAGGAAGTGCTTGCCATAGGACCAGTGGTGATAACCCAGCGGCATACCGACCGAGGCGTAGGCGTCCATCATCTGTTCGGCGGTGATCACTTCGATCTGGTTGGGATACGTATCGAGTGCGTAACCGGCCGCAATACGACTGATTTCGCGGTCGTAGGCCTGGATCAGCTCGAACGTCCATTCGGAGC
>CAYVPI010000182.1:0-9566 GCA_964453495.1 uncultured Pseudomonas sp.
TGCTCCAGGCAGAACTTCGCCGATTCGTAGGGCATGCGGTTCTTTGCATGTTTGTCGCGTACGAAGCGCTCTTCTTCAGCGGCGGCGATCAGTTTGCCGTCGATGTACAGGGCCGCGGAAGGATCATGGCTAAGGGCGCCGGACAGGCCAAGAATCGTCAATGCCAAGGGTCGAGCCTCTATAAACTTGAAATATGTGCCACCGCCAAATGGGCGAGCGGCAGCTAAAGGGCGAGATTATAGCGTAAAGACGCACGGAATGCGCCCGCACCAACTGCCGCCGTACCCCCTGTAGCAGCTGCCGACAGGCTGCGTCCGGCTGCAAAGCAGCCGTAATATTCCAGATCGCAAGAAAGCCCTGCGGGCTTTGACGCAGCCTGCGGCAGCTGCTACGGGTACTGCGTTCAATCCAATTTGGGCAGGCGCTGATCCAGCAGTTGGTGCAGGGCACTATCGGCTGGCCAGTTACGCAGCAAACGCGCCCGATCTCGCGCGTAGGCAGCAGCGAAACTGTGCTGGCTATGGTGTTGGCACATGGCATCGAGGTCGATCAGAGCCCAGCGCTGTTCATGCCAGAAAAGGTTGTGCCCCTTGAAGTCGCCATGGCTGATACGCGCACCGATCAAATCGGCAAACAATTGATCCAGTGCCAGCAACTCGTTTTCCGGGACTTCGCCGGTACTCACATAAGGTGCAAAACGCTCAAGCATGTCGGGGCCTGGCAAGTATTCGGTCACCAGATAGGCCTCACGGCGCAGCCACAGAAAACGCCGCTCAAGCAAGGCCAATGGCTTGGGCGTGGCAATACCCAGGAAAGCCAGGCGGTTGCCTTCGACCCAGGAATGCCAGGCGCGACTCGGACGCCAGAAGCGCTTGCACCAGTGCAGAAAGTTCTTGATGTTGTAGCGCTTGATCACCAGCGTCCTGCCCGCCACCTCAACCCGACCGACACTGGCCGCACCGCCGGTCTTGTACAAGTGCCCCCTTTCAAGCAGCGCATCGGCTTCAGCCAGCACCGGCAACAGGGCGGGCTCTTCCTCGCGATGGATGGCGCGCAGGGCAAAAGCCCCACGACTGACACTGAACAGTGTGCAATCACGGCCGACCTTCTCGAGAATGTCCTTCAGACGCCAGTTGCGCACTTTGTCGACCTGCTTCTGCAAGGCTTCGAGCGGCAGGGCATGCTCGCCGTTACTCAGCAGGTAATGCACCAGCAGCTCTTCGTAATAGGGCTCGAAATGCTTGGGCAACTGGGCAAACAACACACCCAGGTTCTGCAGGACCCGTTGCCGCGACAAAGGCTTGCCAACTACTTCAGCCTGGATGCCGGCACCGTCGATCAAGTACAACATACCTTGATGACGCAGCAGGTTGTCCAGGTGCAGGTCTTCCTGCCACAGGCCCTTGCTGTGCATCCCCGCGACCGCAGCCAGCGCCTCGGCCAGGACCATTTGCTGTTCGTCGGCCAGGGCCGGCAAGTGCTCGACCGCCCCCCAGGCATCACCCAGGCTCTGGACGCCTTCGAGAAACTCGAACAGCAGCCATCCGCCCTCGCCTTCCTTCAAACCAGAGGCCAACAAGGCCGGAGTGGTCAGGCCTTGTTCGGCCAGTTGCCGCACGCCAGCCAATTCGCGCTGAAAATGCCGGGCCGCCTTCGGCCCGACTAACAACTTGGCCAATACAGTCCGCCCACGCCATACCGCGGCACCGACATAGCGCTGCCCCGGTAGTACCCGCAACAGGCTCAGCAATTGCAACTGCCCAGGGCCCGCGGCGTCGGCCAACTCCAGGCTCAACGGCAGTACGGGGCTGCGCCCGGCATTTTTCAGTTCGGACAAGCGCATCAAACTTTTCCTTTTTTGCCGCGACGCAACGTCACGCGCTGCAGCCAGGTATCGACCAGTGAGCTGCCAGGCGCCTGGTCCAGATAAGCCGACAAAAACAATCGCACTTCACCTTCGCTCCAGATGGGGGCCCTGCGCAACAGTGGTTCAAGGTCCTTGACCCGGTCGCGCCAACCCAACAACAGCGGCCGCGTCTTTTCCAGGTCGATCAACTGCGCCTGATAAGCCTCGCCTCGAGCCCGCAGGAAAATATGCTTAGGGTAGAAACAACCATGCACCTGCCTGCCATTGTGAAGTACTTGTGCCAGCGTACCGCACGCCCGAAGAACTGCCTCGCGGCGCCCGCGCTCCAGCGCCGGCCAGTCTGCCAGCAACGTATCGAGGTCGGTCCAGCCGTCCAGGGCGCGGGTCATCAGGATCGCGCGGCGTTCGCCATCGACCCGTCTCTCACCAAAATAGACAGCTTGCAAGGCCGGGATCTGCAGCTTCTGATAGCGGCTGATGTTGCGGAACTCACGGGCGAACGTTGGCTCGCCAAACGGGCAGCGCAAGGACCGCCCCAGGTAATTGCTCTGCCGCTTGAGGTAAAACCCTTTGCCCTCCAGCTCCAGCCGGTAGACGCTGCTCCAGCCACCCCGGCCGGTATTGGGCTCGTCAACGGCGTCGAGCTCCACCTGCCAAAGCTGTTCGAAGGCATTCAAGCCATGGCGCTCAAGCAGCGCCTGGTCGGCCTCTGCAATGAAATCCCTCATTCACGCCCCTCAAAGAAACTCAGGATGTGGCGGATGCGGCGCTTGTCCGACGCATTGAGCCGCGCACGATTACGGTACTGCAGATAAAAGCGCAGCCGCTGGGTGGCCGACAGGTGATATTTGGCGACCTTGTCCAGGCACGCCAGGTCCTTGGTGATCCGGTAGCGCAGCATGAACCCCCACCAGAACGCACCATTGGGGCAATCGATGAGATAAAGGGTGCCCTGGTCATCGACCAGCAGGTTGCGCCATTTCAAGTCGTTATGGGTGAAGTGGTGATCATGCATGACGCGGGTATACCGAGCCAACTGACGACTGACGCGGTCAACCCAGCCGGCATCGCGCAACAGCGGGTCACGCCGTAATGCCAGAACTGAAAGGTCTTCAGTGTGCGGCAGCTCGCGGGTGATCATCGCACCACGCTCATAGGTCGCGCCGCGTCGCTCCAGCCCCCAGGCGATCACCTCGGCCGTGGGAATACCCCATTTGGCGAAGCGCTTGAGGTTTTGCCACTCACACTTCACCCGCGGCTTGCCCAGGTAGCGCCGCAGCCCCTTGCCCGCTGCGCGATAGCGTTTGACGTAGTAATTGACACCCTCGCGCTCGACGCGGACCAGCTCCGAAAGGACGTCATGGGTCAGGCGCTCGCCTTGCAGGGCAAAGACTGCATCAAGGGTACCGAAATCCGTGTGCAGGTGCGCATACGGCGACTCCAGCTTCCATCCCGCCATCAGAGCGCATCCCCGTAGCGTTGCTTGCGCTCATAGAGCTTGTTGGCTTTGGCTTGCAGCCACGCCAGCAGAGGCGACTCTTCGCGCAGGATCTGGCGCAAGGGTTGCTGGAAATAACCACGCAAAAAGCGCAACTTGTCGCGCTGGGTCAAACCGATATCCAGCGCCGAGAAATACAGGGCAGCCAAATCCTTGTTGCGCCAGCGCCGGGTGATCTGCGAGCGGGTCTGCGCCCGGTGCAAGTCGATGACAGACAGTTTGAAATCATCCGCCGTCACCGGTTTGTCGGTATGCAACAGGAAATGGCAAATGTAGCAGTCACGATGATTGACCCCGGCGCGGTGCATCATGCCAGTCATGCGTGCCACTTCGGCAATCAGTGCGCGCTTGAGGCGCGGCTGCGGCGGCTGCTGGAGCCAGTCGATGCTGAAATCTTCGAGGCTGACGGTTGGCGCCAGCTCTTCAGTGACGATGAACGAATGCTGGGCGGCAGGGTTGTTGCCACGCTCGCCGTAGGCCACGGCAGTCATGGTCGGTACACCGACTTCATGCAAGCGTTCGATGGCACGCCATTCCTGGCCCGCCCCCAGCACCGGCAATTTTGCCGTCAGCAGGTTCTTGGCCACTTCGCCCCAACCGATACCACGATGGATCTTGACGAAATAACCGCGCCCCTCAACTTCGGTACGCAAGGTGCGGCGGCCTTCCAGCTCGCGGTACACCTGCCCCTGCAAGCCCTCGACTTCGGCAAACGCATCGCGCCCGGCCCAAAGCCGCTTGAAGGGTTCAGCCAATATCAGTTTCATTCGCGCCCCTGCGCCAGAATCACGTCAGCCGCATGTTGCGGCATGCTGTAAAGATCGGCCGTTTCGGCAAAGGCCAGGCCATTGCGCGCCCACTGTGCCCGCGCCGCATCATCTTCGAGCATTTGCTTGAGGTAAAGGTTGAGCTGCTCTTGCTCGAACGGCTCATCCAGCACCCTGCCACTGTCGGCTTCGGCGATGTAATGGGCATAGCCGCACACCTTCGACACCAGCACCGGCAGGCCGGCCACCAATGCCTCGAGCAATACGGTGCCGGTGTTCTCGTTGTAGGCCGGATGGATCAGCAAATCCGCCCCCAGCAAAAAGCGCGGGATGTCGCTGCGCCCTTTCAGGAACTGCACCTGCTCGCCCAGGCCCAGGGCCGTGCTCTGCAGTTGGAAAACCTTGGGATCATCCTGGCCGATGACCAGCAATCGAGTACGCTTGCGCAGGGCCGATGGCAGCGCAGCCACTGCCTTCAAGCTGCGATCGACCCCCTTGGTCTTGAAGCCGGAGCCGATCTGCACCAGCAGCAGGTCATTGTCCTTGAGGTTGAACTCGCGCCGAAACCCTTCGCGGATCTGCGCCGCATCAGGAGGTGCCCGACGATCCTGGGCGATGCCAGGTGGCAGCAAGTGGAAGCGCTCGGCCGGCGTGCCGTAGTGCTTGATGAACAGCGGTTGCTGCACTTCGGAAATCATCAGGACTTCGGTTTTCGCCTCCTTGGCGAACACCGCCCGCTCGTATTCGGCAAAGTGGCGGTAGCGGCCCCAGCGGCGATACAGCGAGTTGCGCAAGGTTTGCGCCTTGTCCTCGAAGCAGCCGTCGGCTGCGTAATAGACGTCGAGCCCGGGCATCTTGTTGAAACCGATCAGGCGGTCTACCGGGCGCTTGGCCAGGTCAGCTTCCATCCAGGCGCTGAGTTTTTCATTGCGGCGATGGTTGAACAGCGCCGAAACCGGCGCGACCAGCACCTCAAAGCCCGGCGGCACATCGCCTTCCCAGATAAGGGTGTAGACCCTGATCTGGTGGCCGCGCCGCTGGCACTCCAGGGCAATGCGCATGAAGTCGCGCTGAAGGCCACCGAACGGGAAATACTTGTAAAGCACAAAGGCCAGTTGCATTAACGAAGATCCTCGGCAAGCAGCATCGCAGCCAGTCGGCTTGCCACGCGCTCGGGGTTCAGACGAGTAAAGCACAGCGGCCACTCGCGTTTCAGATCGAACCGACGCTGATCGTCAGCGGTCGGCTGATAGGTACATTTCTTTTGCAGGCACGGCGCACAGGGAAAATCGCTGGCCAAGTGCACCTGCGCCCTGCCGTAGGCGCCCGTCAGCCCCGGATTGGTTGGGCCGAACAGCGACAAGGTCGGTACATCCAGGGCCGCAGCCAAGTGCCCCAGGCCGGTATCCACGGCAACACAGGCCTTGGCGCCGGCCAATACACGGGCAACGCCAGCCAGGTTCAACTTGGGCAGTACAACGGCATTATTCAAGCCTTTGGCAATGCGCTCGGCCCGTTGGTGTTCTGCCAGGTTGCCCCAGGGCAGGCGAACTTCGATACCTGCCTGGCCAAGGCGCTCAGCCAACTCGCGCCAATAGGCCTCGGGCCAGTGCTTGGTGTCCCAGGTGGTGCCGTGCAAAAACAATACATAAGGCACTGAAGCGGGCTTTTCCAGCAAGCGGGCACGGTTCAGGCCATAGTCACCGATACCCGATGGCAGGTCATAACCCAAGGCCAGGGCGAAGAGCTGACGCAGGCGTTCTACTGCGTGCTGCCCACGGGCTACCGCCAGGCGGCGCTGATAGAAACGGCTGGCCAGGGGCTCGCGCGCAGAGTTGCGGTCGAGCCCGGCAACCGGTGCCTTCACGTAACGCGTCAACCACGCACTCTTGAACAACCCCTGGGCATCGATGACCAGGTCGTATTGGCTTTCCCGCAAGCGCTGCTTGAAGCGGCGCCATTCTCCACTCCTGAAGGTCTGCCAGAGGTTCTTGCGCCAACGGCGTATGGCCACCGGGATGACGTTGTCCACTGCAGGGTGCCAGGTGGGCAATTCGGCGAAGCCTTCTTCAACCACCCAGTCGAAGCGAATCCCCGGGATCGCCCGCGCCGCATCGGTCAGGGCTGGAAGCGTGTGGATAACATCGCCCAGGGAAGAGGTCTTGATCAACAGTACCCGCAACTTACTCGACCTCTACCGTGACATCGACCAGCGCTGGCCCATTGAGCCGCTGCAGGGCCGCGGCCACAGCCTGGGGCTCGAGTTGGCGCAGGCAATTATAGTGGCCGAAACGACAGGTGCGATCGAAACACGGGCTGCATTCCAGGCCCAGGCGCACGATCTCGACCTGCTCAGCCAGGGGCGGCGTAAAGCCTGGCGAGGTCGAACCGTAGACCGCCACCAGCGGGCGGTTCAAGGCGGCGGCCACGTGCATGAGCCCCGAATCGTTGGACACCACGGCATCGGCGCAGGACATCAGGTCGATGGCTTCGGCCAGCGATGTGTCACCGCTGAGGTTGACCGCCTCTTCGCGCAGGCCCGGAATCAGGCGTTCGCGTATCGACTCACCGACCGGGTGATCGTTCCTGGAGCCAAACAACCACACCTGCCAGCCTTCGCGGATCTTGATCTCGGCAACCTTGGCGTAATGCTCCGAAGGCCAGCGCTTGGCTTCGCCGAACTCAGCCCCTGGGCACAATGCAAGCACCGGCCGGTCCAGGCTCAGGCCAAACTTGGCCAAGGCGGCAGCACGGCTGGCCGCGTCAATCGAAAGGCTCGGGCGCGGATACGGCTTGGGTAGATCTGCGTCCGCATCATAGGCCAGGGCCATGAAGCGCTCGATCATCAACGGGTAGCGCTCTTTATCCAGCGTGCGCACATCGTTGAGCAGGCCATAGCGCATTTCGCCACGCCAACCGGTGCGCTGGGGTATGCCGGCAAAGAACGGCACCAGCGCCGACTTCATTGAGTTGGGCAGCAGGATCGCCTGGTCGTATTGGCCTTTGAGCGATTTGCCGATCTTGCGTCGGGTGGCCAGCTCAAGCACTCCATGGCCGAGCGGGAAGCTCAAGGCTTGGCGCACTTCGGGCATGCGTTCGAGGATGGGCCGGCTCCACTCGGGCGCCAACACATCGATCACGCATTCAGGATGACGCTGCTTCAGGCACTGGAGCAGGGTTTGCGCCATTACCATGTCGCCGACCCAGCTGGGCCCAATGATCAGAATTCTCATGTTCTATCCAGAAACGACCGGGGAGGCTTCAGCCTGTATCGGAACAGCCTGGCCTCCCCGTCTTTTATAATCAGGCTTCATTTGACCAGTGTACGCCACTCGGCGCTCGCAGTGGTTTTGCCACTGCCCGGTTCAAAGCAATCCTTGTGCACCTGCGCGCTCCTCAACTCAAGCCCAACTGAGCCCAGATCCGCAACACTTCGCGCCGCTCGGTGACAAACTGGTCACCGGTAATCACCCCCGCCTGCTTTTGCAGGGCCTGGCGGTGCGCCGCGGAGCGGAACGCCTTGTAGATCTCACGCAACAGGCTGGCATCGGCAGCAGGGATCAACCCTGCCTGCTCCAGGCCTTCGAGAATACGAATATTGTCGGTGTAGCGCGTCAGCGCCGGATGTTCGCGGGACCAGGCCAAGGCCGCGTATTGCACCATAAATTCAATATCGACGATACCACCGGCATCCTGCTTGATATCGAAGGGCGCCGAGGCCTCGAAGGCATTGCTGGCCAAGCCTGCGGCCGTGGATTTGCTGCCCAGGTTGTCGCGCATCTTGGCGCGCATCTCGCTGACTTCGGCGCGCAGCTTTGTCAGATCGCGCTCGCGCCCCAATATTTTGGCGCGCACCTGCTCGAAAGCCGCCCCCACGTCCTTGCAACCCACCAGCACCCGCGCCCGCACCAGTGCCTGGTGCTCCCAGGTCCAGGCTTCGTTTTCCTGATAACGCTCGAACGCCCCCAGGGAGCTGACCAGCAGGCCCGCAGCACCGGATGGGCGCAGGCGCATGTCGACCTCATACAGCTGGCCCGAGTTGGTCTGGGTCGTCACCAAGTGAATGATCCGCTGGCCCAGACGCGTGAAAAACTGCGCACCGTCGATTGGCTTGGGGCCATCGGTTTCGGCCTGGGGATCACCATCATGGACAAACACCAGGTCCAGGTCCGAACCATGGCCCAACTCGAGACCACCCACCTTACCGTAACCGACGATCACGAAGCCCGGATCACACAAACTGCCGTCGCTACGCTGGGGTTGACCATACTTGGCCACGGTCTGACGCCAGGCCAGGGCCAGCACCTGTTCCAGAATGGCCTCGGCCAGCCAGGTCAAATAATCGCTGACCTTCATCAACGGCAGGCTGCCGGCAATTTCCGAAGCCGCCACGCGCAGGCTGTGGGCCAGCTTGAAATGACGCAAGGCCTCCATCTGTTGTTCAAGATCGTCTTCGGGGATCCGCGTCAGGCGCTCGCGCAATTCGGCCGTCAGTTCAGGGGCCAGGGGCGGGCTGAAGAGGCGGCCCTCGTTGAGCAACTCATCGAGCAGCAACGGGAAACGGGTAATCTGCTCGGCGATCCAGGGGCTGGCGGCGCACAGTGTCAACAAACGACGCAAGGCACCGGGGTTTTCCGTGAGCAACACCAGGTAGGCCGAACGCCGCGCCACCGCCTCGACCAGCGGCAACACCCGCTCCAGGACCAGGTCGGGATAGTCATGCTCTACCGCCTGGGCCAGCAATCGAGGGATAAAGGCATCCAGGCGCTCGCGCCCCAGACGCTGCATGGCACGCAACTGGGGGCTGGCACGCAAGCCTGCCAGTTGCCTCAAGGCCTTGGGGGCATCGACAAAACCAGCCTCCTGCAATTGCCGGCAAGCCGCATCTTCATCCTGTTCTTCTTCCCACAGCGGCAGCCATTCGCCGCCGACCACCACTTCGCCGTCGTCGCCCTCTTCGTCGTCCGGGTCGGCAATCACCTGACGGAAATGCCAATCGACCCGGCCGCGCCAGTACATCAACTGGGCATGGAACGCCGACCAATCGTCGAAGCCCAGCATCAGCGCAATACGCGCACGGTCCAGCTCACCGTCGGGCAGCATCTGGGTCTGGCGATCGGCGATCGCCTGGATAGCATGTTCGGTGTAACGCAAAAATTCATAGCCTTCGCGTAGCTCGGCCACCACCGCCGGCGGCAGGTAGCCTTGCCCTTCCAGGGTCGCCAGCACCTTAAGCAGCGGCCGCTGCTGCAGGCTGAGATCGCGGCCACCGTGAATCAGCTGGAACGCCTGGGCAATAAACTCCACCTCACGAATACCACCGGCGCCCAGCTTGATGTTCTCAGCCATGCCCTTGCGCCGAACTTCCTGTTGGATCAGCTGCTTCATGGTGCGCAGCGCTTCGATGGCGGAAAAATCCAGGTAACGGCGATAA
>CAYVPI010000183.1:0-9410 GCA_964453495.1 uncultured Pseudomonas sp.
CCGATGCACTCCATCTGCAGGCCGTCGCGGATGTCGATGCCGGTGGGGCAGACCTGCACGCACATCTGGCAATCGATGCAGTCGCCCAGGCCCTGGCTGGCCGGGCTGACGTCACGCTTGCGCGGGCCGCGGCTTTCCCCGCGGGTGTAGTCGTAGGTGATGGTCAGGGTGTCCTTGTCGAACATTACGCTCTGGAAGCGCGCATAAGGACACATGTGCATGCACACCGCTTCGCGCAACCAACCGGCGTTGATGTAGGTGGCGCCGGTGAAGAACAACACCCAGAACAGGCTGACACCACTGAGTTCAAGGCTCAGCAACTCACTGGCCAAAGGGCGGATCGGGGTGAAATACCCGACAAAGGTCAAACCAGTCAGCAGGCTGATGGCCAGCCACAGGGTGTGCTTGGCCGAGCGCCGCATGAGTTTGTTCAGGCTCCAGGGCGCGGCAGCGAGCTTGATGCGCTGGTTGCGCTCGCCTTCGGTAATCTTTTCGCACCACATGAAAATCCAGGTCCAGCTGCTTTGCGGGCAGGTGTAGCCACACCACACGCGCCCGGCGAACACAGTGATGGCAAACAGGCCGAAGGCGCAGATGATCAGCAAGGCCGAGAGCAGGATGAAATCCTGCGGCCAGAAGGTCGCTCCAAAAATGTGGAACTTGCTTTCGGCCAGGTCCCAGAGCACGGCCTGGCGACCGCCCCAGTTCAGCCAGACGGTACCGAAAAACAGCACGAACAGCAGCCCTGCGCCACCCAGGCGCAGGTTGCGGAACAAGCCAGTGAAACTACGGGTGTGGATCTGTCGGTCGCTGCTGGCGGGCTTCTTTTTGAATACGGAAGGCTCGGCTACTTCAACGATCTGGACGGGAATACGTTCGCTCATGGTTCGTCGCTCATCAGCCTCTATCAGGCATGAGCACTATGGCGCCCCATCTGTTTGCATAACAGGCTCAGGTATTTGAATATAAACCGTATCAGATGTCCCGAAAATCCGTGCGGGCCCTTAAATCACGGAGCCTGGCACCGAAGCTTTCAAATGCTTGCGACCATCTACCGCACCTGCCACGGTCAGGGCGTCGGCTTCCTGTTCGGTGATGGGCATGCGCTCGCCACCCAGTTGCGCCACGGACATGCGCAAGGCTTCGTCGGTCACGATGGTGATGGTGGAGGCCACGCCTTCAACGCGCTGGTCTTGATGGATGAGTATGCAATGTTGGTTGCTTTCATTGATTTCGACGGGCATGGCCTTGTCCTCGGGTTCGCCACAGTTACCCATGTGGACCGCAGGGCGAGGTGGGTTTCTGCATTGGCTGATCAACGGTGAACGCAGCACTTGCACGCACCGCTGCGGTCCATTGTTCAATCCCCCCGCACAGAGGCCCTGCCCATGGACGCCTGGTGGCATGAAGTCTGGTTGACCCTGACCGCCGAATTCGCCGACATCACCGATGCCAAACAACTCACGCGGGTTTCCGTGCGCCTGATGATGGCGGCGCTGCTGGGCGCGGTGCTGGGCTATGAGCGCGAGCGCAAGGGCAAGGCCGCCGGCATCCGCACCCATATGCTGGTCGCACTGGGGGCGGCGTTGTTCGTGCTGGTCCCGCAAGTGGCCGGTGCCAGTGAGGAAGCCTTGAGCCGAGTGGTGCAAGGCATTGTCGCCGGTATCGGCTTTCTCGGTGCCGGCACTATCCTCAAGGGCAAAGACCTGGACGAAGAACACGTCAAGGGCCTGACCACCGCCGCCGGCCTGTGGATGACGGCTGCCATTGGCGTGTGCGCGGGCCTTGGCCGGGAAGCGACGGCAGTGCTCAGTACAGTACTGGCACTGATCATTCTTGGGGTGATGCCTTGGGTGGTGGACAAGATTGATCCAGGCGACAAGAACGGGGCTTCAGATCAGGAGCAGCCCTTGGACAAGCAACAGGATTGATGTCAGGCACCTCAGGTTGGGCAAACACATCGTCCATGAGCGTCGTTGACTCACCCAGGGCGCGCACCAACTCGGCCGAATGAAATTCGGCCAGCTCCTCGGTGCGTGGGCTCCTGTTTTTCCGACCGAACAGCCGAATTTCATAATTGAATAGCTTCATGCGCATTTCGGCTCGCCGCTCCCTGGGAGTGCATTGGGCCGAATTATGTCGCGCAAAGCCTTGGGAAACGGCTGAGCTTCTTGAGCGAAAAGTCTGGTGTTATGACTTCGCGAAAAAAATCGTGACTATTCAGTCACATTGTCATCAAGCCTGTCTATGCTGAGCTATTGCGTTTTCATCCGCGCACCGGTGCGTCGTCACTGGGGGGGTCGCCGATCGATGGTGGAACAGTCGGTTTGACCGGCAATTGATCAGGCTCTTCCTCAGGTTCCGGCGGCGGCAAGGTCGGGTCGTCGATGTTGGGGTCGGGCGTTTCAGCCGGAATGGGTATGTTCATGGGCCGTACCTCAAAGGGGGTATGAGGGTTTGGACGGCTGGCAAGGCGATTAATTCGATACTTTCGTTGGGGCAGTGCGGTTGGGGCAGGGCGGTGGTCATTCCATCTGAACTTTTAGACGTGCAGGCGGCTCGGAACATAAGCGGGGTGGCCAGGCCCAAGGGCGCTGGAACGCTGCGTAATCCCGGCACATGAGCGTCCATGGGGCGTGAGGAGTGATGCTCGATGACGATCGATGAACCCTTTGAAACAGGCCAGGCTGCCCAAGGCAGCAACGATCTGGAACAGCCATTGCCGCTGTCCCAGGCTTTGTTGTTGCCGCGTTTGGTGATCGAAAACACCACACCGGTAATCGAAGGTGGGCTGTATGCCGCCAAGGCCGTCGTTGGCCGGGCGGTGAGGGTGACCAGCAAGGTTTTTTCCGATGGTCATGACAAGCTGGCAGTGATACTGCGCTGGCGCCATGTGCGCTGCGAAAGCTGGCACAGCGTGCCCATGATCGACCGTGGTAATGACCTCTGGGACGCCCAGCTTACGACGCACGAAGTGGGCCGGTTTCTGTTCTCCATCGAGGCCTGGATTGATCGGTTTGCCAGTTACTGCTATGAGCTTGAGAAAAAATTCGTGGCAGGTGTGCCGGTAGGCCTTGAGCTCGAAGAAGGCCGGCTGCAGGTTTTGCAAAGTGCCGAGCGCAGTGAAGGCGCGTTACAGCAACAGTTACAGCGTCTGCATGATGAATTGCATGGCATGGCAACCGAGGATCAGGTCGCCACTCTGCTCAAGGCCGAGACGGCACTATTGATGAGCCAGGCCGATCATCGGGCCTATTTGAGCCGCAGCCATGAATTTCCCCTCGAGGTCGAGCGCGAGCGCGCCCAGTTCGCCAGCTGGTACGAACTGTTCCCACGTTCGATCACCGACAACCCCGAACGCCACGGCACCTTCAACGACGTGCACAATCGCTTGCCGATGATCCGCGACATGGGTTTCGATGTGCTGTATTTCCCGCCCATCCATCCCATCGGCCGCAACTTTCGCAAGGGGCCGAACAATTCGTTGCAAGCCGGCCCCGATGACCCCGGTAGCCCGTATGCCATCGGCAGCGACGAGGGCGGCCATGAGGCGATCCATCCGCAGCTGGGCAGCCGCGAGGATTTTCGCCGCCTGGTGGCCGCCGCTGCCGACCATGGCCTGGAAATCGCCCTGGATTTTGCCATCCAGTGCTCCCAGGACCACCCTTGGCTCAAGGAACACCCGGGCTGGTTCAGCTGGCGGCCGGACGGCACCATCCGTTATGCGGAAAACCCGCCGAAAAAGTACCAGGACATCGTCAATGTCGACTTCTACGCCGCCGACGCCATACCCAGCCTGTGGCTGGCGCTGCGTGATGTCATCCTCTGCTGGGTGGCCGAGGGCGTTAAGATCTACCGCGTCGACAACCCGCACACCAAGCCGTTGCCGTTCTGGCAGTGGTTGATAGAAGACGTGCGCAGCCGCCATCCTGACGTTATCTTCCTCGCCGAGGCGTTCACCAAGCCGGCGATGATGGCGCGCCTGGGCAAGATCGGTTATTCCCAGAGCTACACCTATTTCACCTGGCGCAACACCAAGGCCGAGCTGCAAACCTATTTCACCGAACTGAACCAGCCGCCCTGGTCGTACTGCTACCGGCCGAACTATTTCGTCAATACACCGGATATCAACCCGTTCTTCCTGCATGAGTCCGGCCGCGCAGGCTTTTTGATCCGCGCCGCCCTGGCCACCATGGGCTCGGGGTTATGGGGCATGTATTCGGGGTTCGAGTTGTGCGAGTCGGCGCCCATACCGGGCAAGGAGGAATACCTGGACTCGGAGAAGTACGAGATCCGCCCACGCGACTTCACTGCCCCCGGCAACATCATTGCCGAGATCGCCCAGCTCAACCGCATCCGCCGGCAAAACCCGGCCTTGCAGACGCACCTGGGTATCGAGTTCTACAACGTGTGGAACGACAACATCCTGTACTTCGGCAAGCGCACGGCCGACCGTGGCAATTTCATCCTGGTGGCCATCAGCCTCGACCCGCATAACGCCCAGCAAGCCCATTTCGAATTGCCGCTGTGGGAGCTGGGCCTGGACGACACGGCCGCGACTCATGGTGAAGACCTCATGAGTGGGCACCGCTGGATCTGGTATGGCAAGACGCAATGGATGCGCATCGAACCCTGGCACTTGCCATTCGGGATCTGGCGCATCGAAAAAGCCCTCTAGAAGGAATCGACAATGGCGAAGAAAGCGCGCTCTGCCGCATTTATCGATGACCCCCTCTGGTACAAGGACGCGATCATCTACCAGGTGCACGTAAAGTCCTTTTTCGATTCCAACAACGATGGTATCGGAGACTTCCCTGGCCTGATAGCCAAGCTCGACTACATTGCCGAGCTGGGCGTGAACACCATCTGGCTACTGCCGTTCTACCCTTCGCCACGACGTGACGACGGCTACGACATCGCCGAATACAAGGCCGTGCATGCCGACTATGGCACCATGGCTGACGCCAAACGCTTCATCAAGGAAGCCCACAAGCGCGGCCTGCGTGTGATCACCGAGCTGGTCATCAACCACACCTCCGACCAACACATCTGGTTCCAGAAGGCCCGCCATGCCAAGCGCGGGTCTGCGGCCCGGAATTTCTATGTGTGGTCCGACGACGACCAGAAATACGATGGCACCCGGATCATTTTCCTCGACACGGAAAAATCCAACTGGACCTGGGACCCGGTTGCCGGCCAGTACTTCTGGCACCGCTTTTACTCGCACCAGCCAGACCTGAACTTCGACAACCCGCAAGTGATGAAGGCGGTCATCGGGGTGATGCGCTATTGGCTGGACATGGGCATCGACGGCCTGCGCCTGGATGCGATCCCCTACCTGATCGAGCGTGACGGCACCAACAACGAGAACCTGCCCGAGACCCATCAGGTCTTGAAAAAAATCCGCGCCGAAATCGACGCCAACTACCCCGACCGCATGCTGCTGGCCGAGGCTAACCAGTGGCCGGAAGACACCCAGCTGTACTTCGGCGAAGCCCAGAGTGACGATGGCGACGAATGCCACATGGCCTTTCACTTCCCGTTGATGCCGCGCATGTACATGGCCGTGGCCCAGGAAGACCGCTTCCCCGTTACCGATATTTTGCGCCAGACACCGGCAATACCAGCCAATTGCCAATGGGCGATCTTTTTGCGCAACCACGATGAGCTGACCCTGGAAATGGTCACCGATCGCGAACGCGATTACCTGTGGAATTACTACGCGGCCGACCGTCGTGCCCGGATCAACCTGGGTATTCGCCGGCGCCTGGCGCCGCTGCTCGAGCGCGACCGGCGCCGGGTCGAGTTACTCAACAGCCTGCTGCTGTCGATGCCGGGCACACCCACCCTGTATTACGGCGACGAAATCGGCATGGGCGATAACATCTACCTGGGCGATCGCGACGGCGTGCGCACGCCCATGCAGTGGACGATCGACCGCAACGGTGGTTTCTCCCGGGCCGACCCGGCGAGCCTGGTGTTGCCGCCAATCATGGACCCGCTCTACGGTTACCTGACGGTCAATGTCGAGGCCCAATCGCGCGACCCCCATTCGTTGCTCAACTGGAACCGCCGGTTGCTGGCTGTGCGCAAGCAGCAGAAGGCATTCGGCCGGGGTAGCCTGACCATGCTATCGCCGAGCAATCGGCGGATCCTGGCCTACGTCCGCGAGTACACCGGGCCCGACGGCAAGACCGAAATCATCCTGTGCGTGGCCAATGTGTCGCGGGCCGCCCAAGCAGCCGAACTCGAGCTGTCCCATTACGCCGACATGGTGCCGGTGGAAATGCTCGGAGGCAGTGCGTTCCCGCCCATCGGCCAGTTGCCATTCCTGCTGACCCTGCCGCCTTATGGTTTCTACTGGTTCTTGCTGGCACCGGAGAACCAGATGCCGAGCTGGCACATCCAGCCGGCGCAAAGCATGCCGGACTTCACCACGCTGGTGTTGAAGAAACGCATGGAAGAACTGCTTGAACAGCCGTCGCGCGGCACGCTGGAAAACAATGCCTTGCTGCAGTACTTGCCCAAGCGTCGCTGGTTTGCCGGCAAGGACGCGGCCATTGAGAGCGTTCGCATTGCCTACGGCGTGCGCCTTAATACCTCGGATTTCCCGGTATTGCTCAGCGAGATCGAAGTGACCGCCGCGGGCCAAACCAGCCGCTACCAGATGCCTTTTGGTTTTCTCGCCGAAGACCAGATCAACACCGCTCTGGCGCAGCAACTGGCTCTGGCCCGGGTGCGTCGTGGTCGCCAGGTCGGCTTGATCACCGATGCGTTCAGCCTCGAGAGCTTCGTGCGCGCCTTGATCCAGGCTATGCAAGCAGGAATGCGCCTGCCCACTCCGGAGGGTGAACTGATCTTCGAACCGACCGAACAGCTGGCACCGCTGAACCTGGGCAACGATGCAGCGGTACGCTACCTGTCGGCCGAGCAGTCCAACAGTTCGGTGGTGGTCGGTGGCAACCTGGTGTTGAAAATGATTCGCCGGGTCAGTGGCGGGGTGCATCCGGAGTTGGAGATGGGTGCTTACCTGACGGCGGCCGGGTACGCCAATATTTCACCGTTGCTGGGTTCGGTCAGCCGGATGGACGACCAAGGCGTGCCGCACCTGCTGATGATCGCCCAGGGCTACCTGAGCAACCAGGGCGACGCTTGGGATTGGACCCAGAACACCCTGGAACGGGCGATCCGCGACGAAATGGCACCGGCCCATTCCGAGCAGGAGCAGCATTCCAACGCGCTGGCCGAACTCACCGCCTTCGCCGCCTTGCTCGGGCAACGCCTGGGCGAGATGCACGTGTTGCTGGCGGCACCGACCGACAATGCCGATTTCCGACCTCGCCCCAGTACGCGCAAGGACAGCCAGGCCTGGAGCAAAAGCATTCGCGCGCAACTGGAGCACGCCTTGCAGTTGCTTGAACAGCACCGAGGCGATCTGGAAAGCGGTGACCGCACGTTGGTCGATGAGTTGCTCGAACAGCGCAAGGACCTGCTCGGCCAAGTCGATGCGCTCTGCAAGCAGGCTATCGGTGGCTTGATCATGCGCGTACACGGCGACTTGCACCTGGGCCAGGTGCTGGTGGTGCAAGGCGACGCCTACCTGATCGACTTCGAAGGCGAGCCCGCCCGTCCGCTTTCGCAGCGGCGTGGCAAGTACAGCCCGTATAAGGATGTCAGTGGCGTGTTGCGTTCATTCGACTATGCCGCCGCCATGGCTGCGCGCAATGCCCAGAGCTTCGACACCTCGGCGCAGGCGCAGCAGGCTCGCCAGCGGGTCGCACGGCATTACCTGCATGGTGCCCGGCATGCCTTTATCGAAGCCTATGGCCTGGCCACGGCGTGCTTGCCCCATGCCTGGGAGGACGCCGAAGGCGAAAGTGCAGCCCTCGAATTATTCAGCCTGGAAAAGGCCGCTTACGAAATTGTTTACGAAGCCGAGCATCGCCCGAGCTGGCTGGCCGTGCCTTTGCATGGCTTGTATGGGTTACTGAGTACCTGGGGAGAGTAGTAGATGAACGCGCACAGAGAACAAGCCAGAGGCCAGAGCGGGGCATTCCCGCACAAGGCCGACATTGAGGCGCTGGTACGGGCTGAACATCACGACCCGTTTTCGATCCTCGGGCCGCACGATGATGGTGCAGGTGGCCAATATATCCGTGCCTATCTTCCCAATGCCCTGAGTGTGCAAGTGCTGGACCGGACCCATGCCGAGCCTATCGGCGACCTTGAACAGGGCGAGGTGCCGGGATTGTTCGTTGGCCATTTCGCAACGGCGCAGCCGTACCTGCTGAAAATACAGTGGGCCGGTGGCGAGCACGTCAGCGAAGACCCTTACAGCTTTGGCCAACTGCTCGGTGAGATGGACCTTTACCTGTTTGCCGAGGGCAATCATCGCGACCTTAGCAGTTGCCTTGGGGCGCAGCTGATGCGCGTCGAAGGCGTGGATGGGGTGCGCTTCGCGGTCTGGGCGCCGAATGCGAGGCGGGTGTCGGTGGTCGGCGACTTCAACGTCTGGGATGGCCGCCGCCACCCCATGCGCTTGCGTCACCCAACGGGCGTCTGGGAGATTTTCATTCCGCGTCTGCAACCGGGCGAAACCTACAAGTATGAAATCCTTGGCAAGGAAGCGATCTTGCCGCTCAAGGCTGACCCGGTTGCGCTGGCCACGGCATTGCCACCCGATACCGCTTCGAAAGTCGCCAAGCCCCTGCAATTTGAATGGCAGGACCACCAGTGGCTGCAGCAACGTGGAGAGCTGCACCGTACCAGCGCGCCGCTGTCGATCTACGAGTTGCACGCCGGCTCCTGGCAATGCGAGATGGACGATATCGGCGAAGTGGTGCGTCCCTACAACTGGATAGAGTTGGCCGATCGCCTGATCCCTTACGTGCAGAAACTGGGTTTCACCCACATTGAACTGATGCCGGTCATGGAGCACCCCTTCGGTGGTTCGTGGGGCTATCAGCCACTGTCACAGTTCGCCCCGAGTGCGCGCTATGGCTCGGCCGAGGACTTTGCCGCCTTCGTCGATGCCTGCCACCGTGCCGGTATCGGTGTGATTCTGGATTGGGTACCGGCGCATTTCCCTACCGACGTCCATGGCCTGGCCCAGTTCGACGGCACCTCGCTCTACGAGTACGGGAACCCACAGGAGGGCTTCCACCAGGATTGGGACACCCTGATCTACAACCTTGGTCGTACTGAGGTGCATGGTTTCATGCTGGCTTCGGCCCTGCATTGGCTCAAGCATTTTCACATTGATGGGCTGCGTGTCGACGCGGTGGCCTCGATGCTCTACCGCGACTACTCACGCAAGGCTGGGGAGTGGGTGCCTAATCGTCATGGCGGGCGCGAGAACCTGGAAGCCATCGATTTCCTCCGCCACCTCAACGATGTGGTCGCCCTGGAAG
>CAYVPI010000184.1:0-9345 GCA_964453495.1 uncultured Pseudomonas sp.
CCAGCTCGGTTTGCAGTTTGTCGTCTTGGGACAGGTTCTTCAAACGGGCTTGCAGTTCTTTGATGGCTTCTTCTGTGGCGCGGTATTCGTTGATCAGGGACATGAGCACTACCTTATGATGAAAGGGATGGCAGAGAGACAGTGGCGCAATAATAGTCAGAGCGTTTGCTCAAGTAAACATTAAATGGGCTGTAACGCCAAATTACTTAAAATCTTAACCAGGTATTTGCATGGCGCCAATAAGATATTAAGCAGTGGCGATCGATTAAACAAAATTTCATAGTAAGGATGTCTCCCACAATACCGGCTACTTGCAGCCTGCAGAATCCTCTGTCAGAGCACCGGCCAGATGCGGGTGTGGCACGGCCTGCAAGGAATACTGCAGTTTTTCCGAGCAGTCGCTAGAATGGCCGCCTTTGCGATGTTCTGGAGTCTCCCTCATGCGCACCTATCGGCTGGTGATAGCTTGCCCCGACCGCGTCGGCATTGTTGCCAAGGTCAGTAATTTCCTGGCTTCCTATAACGGCTGGATCACCGAAGCGAGCCATCATTCCGACGATCTCAGCGGCTGGTTCTTCATGCGCCACGAAATCCGTGCTGACACGCTGCCTTTTGGCATCGAGCAGTTTCGTGAGGCTTTCGAACCGATTGCCAAAGAATTCTCCATGGTCTGGCGTATCACCGATACCGACCAGAAAAAACGCGTGGTCTTGATGGCCAGTCGCGAGTCCCATTGCCTTGCCGATTTGCTGCACCGTTGGCACAGCGATGAACTCGACTGCGAGATCGCCTGCGTTATTTCCAACCACAATGACCTGCGCAGCATGGTCGAATGGCATGGCATCCCGTACTACCACGTACCGGTCGACCCGAAGGACAAGCAACCGGCATTCAGCGAAGTCTCGCGCCTGGTCCAGCACCATCAGGCCGATGTGATCGTGCTGGCGCGCTACATGCAAATCCTGCCGCCGCAGCTCTGCGAAGAGTACGCCCATCAAGTCATCAATATTCATCACAGCTTCTTGCCGTCCTTCGTCGGCGCCAAGCCCTATCACCAGGCCTCAATGCGTGGCGTGAAATTGATTGGCGCCACCTGTCACTATGTGACCGAAGAGCTGGATGCCGGCCCCATCATCGAGCAGGATGTGGTTCGCGTCAGCCACAGCGACAGCATCGAAGACATGGTGCGCTTTGGCCGTGACGTAGAAAAAATGGTGCTGGCCCGCGGCTTGCGCTACCACCTGGAAGACCGCGTGCTGGTGCACGGCAACAAGACCGTGGTGTTCAACTGACGGTTACAGAACGTCGGGCTTTGCCATGCAAAGCCCGGCTGCGTTTGCAGCGTCGTGTGGTCAATGATCCTGGGCCTGTTTGAGCCGCATCAGCTTGCGCAGCCAAGGGCGCGCAACCATCAGTAAAAACACCGGCCCACCGGCGATCAAGTAGAAGTAGTACGTCACCGCTCGCCAGATCAGTATGGCTGCCGCGGCACTGCTTTTGCCCACCATGGGCGTCAGCAGGGCGGCCGAGGTCAGTTCAGCCGCACCGGCGCCGCCGGGCAGCAAGCTTAATTGCCCGGCACTGAGCGACAGCATCTGGATCAGGAACGTCCACGCCCATTTCAGGTCTATGCCCAAGCCGCGCAATGCCAGGTACAGCACGCTATAACGCAGCCCCCAATGCAGGCAGGTCATCAGGAAGACGCCGGCCAGGCGTTGCCATGGCATTTTGCAGGTGTCTGCAAAGGCCGCAAGAAAGTGCAGGGTTTTGCGCCCCCAACGCAGGCGCGTCGCAGGCGTCACGTTCAGCCTTGCCAGTAGCCGTCCGATGATGCGCAGGAAATGGCGATGAAAGCGCGCCAGGCCCAGGCACACTCCCAAGGCGCCCAGCACGAGCAGGGCACTGGCCAGCAACATCCACTCAAGGTTGCGGGTGATGTTTTGAAACAGCGCATACAGCAGCACTGCCACCAGTGCGCAGAAGAAGAACACCAGGTCGCTGAACTGATCCATGGCGTACACCGCGCTGCTGTGGGCTGGCCGTACACCGGCACGCCCGAGCAGGGTCATGAGCGTCAGCGGCCCACCGCTGCCGCCCGGCGTGGCACAAATGGCGAATTCAGTGGCCATCACCGTTGCCAGGCACTTCAAGCGCCCGAGCCTGCTGGCCTGCTCGCCCAGGAGCAGGCGCAGGCGTGCAGCGTTGATCAACCAACACAACCCAATCATCGAAAACAGCAATACAAGCATTGGCAAAGGGAAGTTTTGCAGGCGCCACAGCATCTCGCGCCCCCCCAACAACAGCGGGATCGACAGCGCTGCGAGCAAGGCGGCGAATAACCAGGCAAGGCGGATCATCGTTCTTTGTTCAGGCTGGCCAGCCAGGCGGCCTTGGTCATGGGGGTGCGGCCATCGAGCAACAGGCGTTGCAAGGCATGTAGCCAGTAGTCACGCGAGAAAGGGTGGCGCATGTCCACCGGATGCAAGCCCAAGCGAATGGTCTGCGCATGGCGCAGGCCGTGTTCGCGTTGCGCACTGACAAGCCGGGATACTGCACGCCGCCAAGGGCTGCGTGCGCTCCAGACCAGCCCGGGGGCCTGCACAGGGGTGAAGTCAGGCAATTGATACAAGTGTTGTGGGTCGCTGGTGTAGCGCAAGGGCGATAAGCGCAAAGCCTGGCGGGTGCCTTCACTCATCAGCCAGGCCGGGGCGACGAACCCGTGCACCGGCCAACCCAGGCGCTGAAACAGATCGATGCCGGCCCCCAGGCGGTCCACGGCCTGAGCCTGGTCCAGGCTGTAGAACTCTCCCTCCCAGGTGTAGATGCGGCGCATGAAAAACTCCCAGGGCGTGCGCGCGGGCGGACCGTCGTCGGCATGGTAATAGCCATGCAGGGCCACTTCGTCGCCTCGGGCCAAGCGCTGATCGAGCAGGCGACAGAAGTCAGGGTAGGCAGTCAGTGCGTTGCACTTGTGAAAGTCCGGGACCACCAACAGGGTCAAGGGGATCGCGCCCAACGTGTCGACGGCATCGACAAAGGGGCGGTAATCGGGCCAGGTGTGTGGCGCGACATCATGCAGCACCAGCAGCACGCTGCGCCGGGGTGGCCGCGCGTGGGTCTCAGGCATGGACAGGTACCGAAAAGTTGCTGCCCAGCACCGCTCGATAGTGCTCGAGCAAACCGCTGACCACGGTGTCCCAGGCATACCTTTGCTCGACGTGCTGGCGCGCCAGTCGACCCATTTGGCCAGTGTCGTGGCTGAACAGTTCGCGCACAGCCCGTGCCATGGCCAGGCTGTCGTTGGGGGGGAAAAGCAATCCGCACTCCTCCCGGACGATTTCCGGGAATGCGCCGGCGGCGGCCACCACGACTGGAATACCGCTGGCCATGGCTTCGAGCACGACCAGGCCGAAGGTTTCCTGATCGCCGGCGTGCACCAGGGCATCGGCGCTGGCCAGCAGCCGGGCGAGTGCCTGAGCGGGGCAGAAGTGGTCGATGACGGTGACGTTGCTCGGCACATTGGCCGGCATGTGCGAGCCGACCAGCAGCAAATGGTAGTGCCGACCGAGTTTTCTCATGCAGTCGAGCAGTACCGGCAGGTTTTTTTCCTTGGAGCCGCGGCCGGCGAAGATCAGCAGGCGGGTATCGTCGGCGATGCCCAGTTCGGCCTTCAAGCCACAGTCACGCAATTGCGGGTTGAAGGTTTTGAGGTCGACCCCCAGGCGCTGCACATGGACATTGCCGATGCCCAGACTGCGCAGTTTATCGGCCATGACCTGGCTAGGGGCCAGGACCCGGTCGAAATTTCCATAGAGCTTGCTGACATAGGCCTCCACGTTGGGTGTGAACCAGTTACCCATGCGGTTGCTGACCAGCAAGGGCAGGTCCGAGTGATAGAAGCCAATGACCGGGACATCCAGCTGGCGGCGCGCATCGAGCGCAGCCCAGGCCGTGAGATAAGGGTCGCCGACTTCAATCAGGTCGGGTTGCAGGTCATGCAGAACATTTCGCCAGGGGGCCAGGCGCAACGGGAAACGGTAGCCATTGCCAAAGGGTAGGGCGGGGGCTGGTACCTGGTAAATGCCGTCTTGTCGGCTGAGGTTGGGGCCAGGTATCAGCAGGCTGTGGCGAACCCCGGGGATGAGGCCCAGACGTCGATGTTTGGCATCAAGATAAGTACGCACACCGCCGCTGGCGGGGGCGTAGAACATGGTGATGTCCGCGATATGCACGATCAGCGTCCCTCCGAAGTATGTGCTCCATAAGGTGGACCTCTACTAAGGATAGATGTTCGATCGTGGTGGGGGGGCGGTAGGGGTGTCTGTTCTGGCCTCATCGCGGGCAAGCCCGCTCCTACACGGACTACGCATAAGCTGTAGGAGCGGGCTTGCCCGCGATGAGGCCAGAACTGACCCAATCAGATCCGAAAGCTACCCACCAGGTGTTTCAAACGTGCCGCCTGCTGCTCCAGGTCCGCACACGCGCGCAATGTAGACTGCAGGTTCTCGACGCCTTCCTGGTTGAGCGTGTTGATCTCGGTGATGTCCATGTTGATCGAATCGACCACAGCGGTCTGTTCCTCGGTCGCTGTCGCCACCGATTGGTTCATACCGTCGATCTCGCCGATACGTTGGGTCACACTGCCCAGGCGTTCTCCCGCCTGGTTGGCGATCGAGACGCTGTCCTGGCTATGGCGCTGGCTTTCGCCCATGGTGCTTACCGATTCGCGTGCGCCGACCTGCAGCTCTTCGATCATGCTCTGTACTTGTTGCGCCGATTCCTGGGTGCGATGGGCCAGGTTGCGCACTTCATCGGCGACCACCGCGAAACCACGCCCGGCCTCGCCAGCGCGGGCCGCCTCGATGGCCGCGTTGAGCGCCAACAGGTTGGTTTGCTGGGAAATGCTGGTGATGACTTCCAGGATTTGCCCGATGTTCACGGTCTTGCTGTTGAGTGTTTCGATATGGCTGCTGGAGGTGCAGATCAGGTCCGACAAGCGATTCATTGCCTGGATGCTGCGGTCGACCACTTGCTGGCCTTCTTCGGCAAGGTGGCGGGCGGAGCTGGCATGTTGTGAAGCCTGTGCCGCATTGTGGGCGATTTCCTGGGCGGCCGCGCCCAATTGGTTGATCGCCGCGGCCACGCTATTGGTGCGGTTGGCTTGTTCGTCGCTGTTGAGCATCGAAGAGTTCGACGCGCTGACTACCCGCAGGGCCACCTCGTTGACTTGCTCGGTGGCCGAGGATACTTCCCGGATAGAGCCATGGATGCGCTCGACGAAATGGTTGAAGGCTTTGCCCAGGGTGCCGAATTCATCATGGGTGTGAATATTCAAACGCTTGGTCAGGTCGCCTTCACCCTGGGCGATGTCTTCCATGGCCCGGCTCATGGTGTGCAGCGGTTGCATCAACAAGCGGATCAGCATGCCCAGCAGGGTAATGATGAACACCACCGCGACGATCACGGCAACGACTGCCGAGGCGCGGAACTCGCTGAGCATTGCATAGGCCTTGTCCCGGTCCACGGATAGACCGATGTACCAATTCACCGAAGGCAGGCCTTTGACCGGGCTGAAGGTCAGGATGCGGGTTTTGCCGTCCACTTCGATTTCGCTCAGGTCACTGCTCAGGCGTGGCGTGTTTTGCGCGAACAAGTCGCTGAGCGATTTCATGACCAGGTTCTTGTCCGGGTGAACCAGGATCTTGCCGTCGCCGCTGACCAGGAACGCGAAGCCCATGCCGCCGAAGTTCAGCGAGTTGATGATGTCGGTCAGGGCATCCAGGCTCAAGTCACCGCCAACCACACCGGTGGTTTGGCCACCCTTGTGCACCGCCGAAACAATCGAGATCACCAGCTTGTTGGTGGCCAGGTCTATATAGGGCTCGGTCAGGGCCGGGCCATTGGCAGCCTGGCCACTCTTGTACCAGGGGCGGGCACGGGGGTCGTAGCCTTCGGGCATTTTGCTGTCGGGGCGGATGAGGAACTTGCCTTCGGTGTCACCCAGGTAGACGCCGAGGAAGCTGCCGGCCAGGGCTTTTTGCACCAGCAGGTCGCTGATATTGGCCATGTCGGGGTTCAGGGCGACGTTCTGGCTGAGGTTTTCGATGAGTAATGTGCGCCCGTCCAACCAGTTCTTGATGTTGGCAGAGGTGACTTCACCCATCTCATGCAGATAGTTGTCCAAGTCTTCGCGAATGGCATTACGCTGAAGATAGTCGTTGTACAAGGTGAATAGCGCGAAAGCGACTACTACGATAAGGGACGCTGCAAGCAGGATCTTATGGCTGAAACGGAGGCTTTTATTCATGACGTGGTGTATCCGCTAAGGTCTTTTTATTCCGGTGCACGCAAGAGTTATTCAAATGAAAGACCTGGCTGTTGCATAAGATCGGCCCCCGTCCCTTTGGGGTTATCGAACCGGTCTTTCAAGAAAATCTTGTTACCTGCAGTGGGTATCGACAGCTGCAAGCCAAAGCTTAATCAGGGGTGGAAAAATGCCTGACTTTTCGCAACTCATTCTCGGTGCTGACCTTAAAGGGGAGCCTATTTCCCAGGAAATGCGCCTGGCCAACCGCCATGGCCTGGTGGCGGGCGCAACCGGCACCGGCAAGACCGTCACCTTGCAGCGTCTGGCCGAGGCTTTCAGCGATGCCGGGGTGGCCGTGTTCGCTGCCGATATCAAGGGCGACCTCTGTGGCTTGGGGGCGGCCGGGGCGCCACAGGGCAAGATCGCCGAGCGGATTGCCGGCATGCCTTGGCTCAATCACCGCCCACAGGCCTATCCGGTGACCTTGTGGGATGTTCGGGGTGAGTCGGGCCACCCGTTGCGAACCACCATCAGCGAAATGGGGCCGTTGTTGCTCGGCAGTCTGCTGGAGTTAAGTGACAGCCAGCAAGCAGCGCTCTATGCGGCATTCAAGGTGGCCGACAAGCAAGGGTTGTTGTTGCTGGACCTGAAAGACCTCAAGGCGCTGCTCAATCACCTGAAGGACAACCCGCAGCTACTGGGCGAGGACAGCGCGTTGATGACCACAGGTTCGAGCCAGGCCTTGCTGCGCCGGCTGGCCAGCCTGGAACAGCAGGGCGCCGAAGCGCTTTTCGGCGAACCAGCCCTGCAGCTGGAAGATATTCTGCAGCCCACGGCTGACGGGCGAGGGCGCATTCACCTGCTCGACGCCAGCCGCCTGGTACACGACGCCCCCAAGGTTTATGCAACGTTTCTGCTGTGGTTGCTGGCCGAGCTGTTCGAGCAGTTGCCTGAGCGCGGCGATGCCGACAAGCCGCTGTTGGCATTGTTTTTCGATGAGGCGCACCTGCTGTTTGCCGATACGCCCAAGGCCTTGCAAGAGCGGCTGGAGCAGGTGGTGCGCTTGATTCGCTCCAAGGGGGTAGGGGTCTATTTCGTCACCCAGTCACCTGGCGATTTGCCCGACGATGTATTGGCTCAGCTGGGTTTACGCATACAACATGGCCTGCGTGCGTTCACTGCCAAGGAACAGAAGTCGCTCAAAGCAGTGGCCGACGGTTTTCGCCCCAACCCGGCCTTCGATACCCTGGCAGTGCTGACTGAGCTGGGGATCGGTGAAGCGCTGGTCGGCACCTTGCAGGACAAGGGCACGCCAGCCATGGTCCAGCGGGTATTGATTGCACCTCCGCAATCGCGTATCGGGCCATTGACTGCGCCAGAGCGTACGGCACTCATCAGTCAGTCATCCCTGGCCGGGCGCTACGACAAGCCGATCGATCGAGAGTCAGCCTATGAAATGCTGGTTGCGCGCAAAGTGGATGAGCCGCAGGTCACGCTTGATGCGCCGGCCGCAGGTGATAGCTTGAGCGACAAGGCTGGGGATTTTCTTGGCAGTGTGGCGGGGAAGGCGCTGAAATCAGCCATGCAACAGGCCGCCAACCAGTTGGGCCGGCAATTGGTCCGAGGGTTGATGGGGTCGCTGTTGGGGGGCAGCAAAAAACGGCGTTAGGCCGTGATCCGCACGCGATCCCGTAGCAGCAACTGTCTTGTCTACGCCCGCTTTGCGCGCGGACGCAGCCTCACGGCAGCTGCTACCAAGCGGAATATTGTAGATGCGAAAAAGGCGCCCCTCGGGCGCCTTTTTCATGAGTAGATCGATCAGACCAGCGCTTTGGATGCCAGCCAGAACAATCCGGCAGCCAAGCCCATGGAGGCTGGCAGGGTCAGGACCCAGGCCAGCAGGATCGTCCTGACGGTACCGCCTTGCAGGCCGGTCTTGTTCGCCACCATGGTGCCCGCTACGCCAGAAGACAACACATGGGTCGTCGAAACCGGCAGGCTGAACACGTTGGCCATGCCGATTGCGCATGCGGCTGTGATCTGGGCCGACATGCCCTGGGCGTAGGTCATGCCTTGCTTGCCGATCTTCTCGCCGATGGTCAGTACCACACGCTTCCAGCCAACCATGGTACCGATACCCAAGGCCAGTGCCACGGCGATGATCACCCAGAACGGTGCGTATTCGGTGGTGGCGGTGAGGTCCTTGCGCAGCTTCTCAAGATCGGCTTTTTCGCGCTTCTGCAGGGTCGGCAACTTGCCGACTTTCTTGGCGGTGTCATCCAGGCACAGCAGGTAACGGCGCACTTCGATGCGTTTTTCTGCCGGCAGCGAATGGTAGTCCGCAACGCCTTTAAGCGTACCGAGCAGGGCCGTGATGGTCGGTTCAGTCTGTTGCGGGTTGCAACTGAACTGTTCCGGCAGGTCACCTTCCTGCGCTTTGCCCAGTGCCAGGAATTCGCCCAGCGTCTCGTGGTTGCGCTGGTAGAACTGGTTCAGGTGCAAGGTTGCATCGCGGGTGCGCTCGATCTGGTAGGTCGTGCTGTTGAGGTCCAGTACGAACTGGGCCGGCACGATACCGATCAATACCAGCATGATCAGGCCGATGCCTTTCTGGCCATCGTTGGAGCCGTGCACAAAGCTCACCGCCATTGCGGAAACCACCAGTACCATGCGATTCCAGAACGGTGGATGCTTCTTGTCATCGATCTTGCGGCGCTGGTCCGGGGTTTTGTGCATCTTGGACAGCGGACGCCACCATTTCAGACTCAGCAGCACCAGCCCTGCTACGAGGAAGCCGGCCATGGGCGAGAACACCAGGGACATGCCGATATCGATTGCTTTCTGCCAGTTCACGCCATCCACCAGCGGAATGTCGTTGATCAGTGCGTTCGCCAGGCCCACACCGAGGATCGAACCGATCAAGGTATGTGAACTGGAAGCCGGGATACCGAAGTACCAGGTGCCCAGGTTCCAGGTGATGGCGGCGGCGAGCAACGAGAACACCATGGCCAGTCCGTGACCGGTGTTCACATTGATCA
>CAYVPI010000185.1:0-8891 GCA_964453495.1 uncultured Pseudomonas sp.
CTGGTCCAGATCTGGTTCTGCTCGGCATAGCCCTTGAGCTTGGCCAGCGCCGCCTCTTCATCCAATGCCGGTGGCAGATTCAGGGGGCGGTTCAGGCGGATTCCCGGGGGGACAGTCTGCTCGATCAGCTCGACCCGGCTGTTCACACCGAGGGTTTGGAGCATGATCCGCTGCTCATTGGCATCGGGGCCAAGGTGGCGACGCAGGAAGGCATTCGGGTCTTGCAGTTGGCTCAGGGACGGCAACTGGGACATGACGGCTCTCTCTTGTAAGACCAAGCCTCGACGAGTCGAGGCTTATTGAGTCTAGAAAGGGATTGCCGTTTGTGCGTGAAAACTATTCGCCGATGGCGCTTTTGTAGCCGGCAGCGTCGAGCAGTTTGTCCAGATCGGCGGTGTTGCTTGGCTTCAATTTGAAGATCCAGGCGCCGTAAGGGTCGGAGTTCAACAGCTCTGGGTTGGCGCTCAGGTCTTCGTTGACCGCGATAACTTCACCGGCAATCGGGGCGTAGATGTCCGAGGCAGCCTTCACCGACTCGACCACGCCAGCCTGGTCACCAGCACCGAAGACATTGCCAACTTCGGTCAGCTCGACGAACACCACATCACCCAGGGCTTCCTGGGCATGGTCGGAAATACCGACGGTTACAGTGCCATCAGCCTCAAGACGAGCCCATTCGTGGCTTTCGGCAAAACGCAGGTCGGCAGGGATATCGCTCATATTTTTGTCCTCTACAGGGGCAGCGGTAGGCCCGCCAGAATTATTCAGATAAGGATTTTGCCATGACGAACGAACGTGGGTTTTACCACGCGAACCGGGTACCACTTGCCGCGGATTTCCACTTCAGCCCGGTCGGCGGTGGCCATTGGCACCCGCGCCAGTGCAATTGACTTGCTCAATGTAGGTGAGAAACTACCACTGGTGATCTCCCCTTCGCCAATGTCGGCGATACGAACCACCTGGTGAGCCCGTAAAACACCCCGTTCTTCGAGCACCAGCCCAACCAGTTTGGAGCTCACGCCCCCTGCCTGCTCGGCTTCCAGGGCCGCCCGCCCAATAAAATCGCGCTCGGCGGGCTCCATGGCCAGGGTCCAGGCCATGTTCGATACCAGCGGCGAGTGTGCTTCGTCGATATCCTGGCCGTACAGGTTCATACCCGCTTCCAGGCGCAACGTGTCGCGTGCACCTAACCCGCTCGGTGCGATGCCCGCTCCGACCAGGTCGTTGAAAAAAGCCGGTGCCTGTTCAGCGGGCAAGACGATTTCCAAGCCATCTTCTCCGGTATAGCCGGTACGGGCAATAAACCAGTCGCCGTTTGTCTGCCCTTCGAAAGGCTTGAGCTGATGGATCAACTCGGCACGCGACTGGTCTACCAGTTGGGCAACCTTCTGCCGCGCTTGCGGGCCCTGAATGGCCAGCATCGCAAGCTCCGGGCGTTCCCGCACCTGTACGTCGAAGCCAGTGGTGTGGCCCTGCATCCAGGCCAGGTCCTTGTCGCGGGTCGAGGCATTGACAACCAGTCGGTAGCCATCTTCGGTGAGGTAGACGAGCATGTCGTCGACCACGCCGCCCTTCTCGTGGAGCATCGCACTGTACAAGGCCTTGGCCGGCACCTGCAGGCGCTCGACATCGTTGGCCAGCAAATACCTTAGCCAGACCTTGGCCTGGCTGCCAGTAACGTCGATGACTGTCATGTGCGAGACATCGAAAACCCCGCAGTCGCGACGCACCTGATGGTGCTCCTCGACTTGCGAGCCGTAGTGCAAGGGCATATCCCAACCGCCAAAGTCGACCATCTTCGCGCCTAGGGCGAGGTGCAGGTCATAAAGAGGCGTACGCTGTCCCATGGGTTTCTCCTTCCGGGCGTGGCGAAGATGCGGGCGTTGCAACCTGAGCCGCAGGCCGCTGAATCAGTGGCGTGCAAGCATCCCAGCCAGCCGATCGCAATAGCCGTCCGCATCGAATGCCGCGCATTGTAGCCGCAAGGCGAAAGACTGACACCTATGTGCGCAAGCGTCAGTGAATTTGACCGGTTCGCCGTGCCGAACGTCGTATCAAGCCGATGACCGGCAACAATCCCACCAATACCAGGGTCAACGCCGGCAGCGAAGCCCGCGACCATTCGCCTTCGCTGGTCATCTCGAAAATTCTGACTGCCAGGGTATCCCAGCCGAAGGGGCGCATCAGCAAGGTCGCGGGCATCTCCTTGAGCACATCAACGAACACCAGCAAGGCTGCGCTCAAGGTACCCGGCAGCAGTAATGGCAGATACACCTTGAAAAACAATTGCGGACCACTCACACCGAGGCTGCGAGCCGCTTCCGGCAACGAAGGCCTGACCCGGGCCAGGCTGTTTTCCAGCGGTCCGTAGGCCACGGCGATGAAACGCACCAGATAAGCCATCAGCAACGCCGCCAGGCTGCCGAGTAATAACGGCTTGCCCGCGCCCCCCAACCACCCGGACAGCGGGATGACCAATTCGCGGTCCAGGTAACTGAAGGCCAGCATGATCGAGACCGCCAGCACCGAACCCGGCAAGGCATACCCCAGGTTGGCCAGGTTGACCCCAGCCTTGATGGCCGGGGTTGGCGCCAGACGACGGGCGAACGCCAGCACCAGGGCGACGCTGACGGTAATCAGCGCGGCCATGGCGCCAAGGTACAAGGTGTGCACAATCAGGCCAGCATAACGCTCATCGAGGTCGAAACGGCCACGCTGCCAGAACCAAACCAGCAATTGCAGCACCGGAATGACGAACGCACAGGCAAACACCAGCAAGCACCAGGTGCTGGCCGCCAGCGCCTTGATGCCGCGCAACTGATACAACGCCTTGCCTCGTGGCCGCTCATTGGTCGAGCGTACGGCGCCGCGTGCCCGGCGCTCGCCATACAGCACCAGCATCACCGCCAGCAACAACAGGCTGGCCAGTTGCGCTGCGCTGGAGAGGCTGAAGAAGCCGTACCAGGTTTTGTAGATGGCGGTGGTGAAGGTATCGAAGTTGAAGACGGCCACGGCACCGAAATCGGCCAGGGTTTCCATCAAGGCCAGGGCGACGCCGGCAAAGATGGCCGGCCGCGCCATTGGCAACGCGACGTGCCAGAACGCGCGCAGGGGCGACTGGCCCAGTACCCGCGCAGCCTCCATCAAGCCCTTGCCCTGGGCCAGAAAGGCGGTGCGCGCGAGCAGATAGACGTACGGGTAGAACACCAGCACCAGCACCGTGATAACCCCCCCGGTGGAGCGCACCCGGGGCAAGCGCATCGGCCCGAACCATTCCCGTAGCAGGGTTTGCACGGGGCCGGCGAAGTCCAACAGGCCGACGAAGACGAACGCCAGGACATAGGCCGGGATAGCGAAAGGCAGCATCAGCGCCCAATCGAGCCAGCGCCGCCCGGGGAACTCGCAAAGGCTGGTCAGCCAGGCCAGGCTCACGCCGAGCACGGTAACGCCCACGCCTACCCCAAGCACCAGGGTCAGCGTGTTGCCCAACAGGCGGGCCATTTGCGTATCGAGCAGGTGTGCCCAGATCTGTTGGTCCACGGCCTGCCACGACAGCACCAGTACGCTCAGGGGGAGCAGTATGAGGGCGCAAATGCAGGCAACAAGGGGGTACCAGCGGCGTTGGGCGGGGTGGGCCAATTGGGAGTCTCTATTGATATCTTTTTGCGACCGCTACACGGTCGATCGCGGGCAAGCCCGCTCCTACAGGCGTTCATCATACCTGTAGGAGCGGGCTTGCCCGCGAAATTGGGGCTAAAAAGCCCTCAGTTCCAGCCAGCCCTGTCCATCAAGCGAATGGCTTGCGCCTGACGCTTGCCGGCCACCTCCACGGGCAGGCTGTCAGCCTTGAAGCTGCCCCAGGCTGCCACTTCGGCGGAAGGCTCCACTTTCGGGTTGGCCGGGAATTCCTGGTTGATATCGGCAAACATTTTCTGTGCCTTGGTACCGGTCATCCATTCCACCAGGGCCTTGGCGGCCTCGGGGTGTGGTGCGTACTTGGTCAGGCCGATACCCGAAAGATTGACGTGTACCCCACGGTCGGCCTGATTCGGCCAGAACAGTTTTACCGGCAGATCCGGCTTCTGCTTGTGCAGGCGGCCGTAGTAATAAGTATTGACGATGCCGACATCGCATTGCCCAGCATTGATTGCCTCAAGCACCGCGACATCATCGGAGAAAACGTCGGTGGACAGATTACCGACCCAGCCCTTGATGATTTCCTCGGTCTTGGCCTCGCCGTGGGTTTCGATCAGGGTGGCGGTCAGCGACTGGTTGTAGACCTTTTTCGCCGTACGCAGGCACAAGCGGCCTTCCCATTTCTTGTCAGCCAGGGCCTCGTAGGTGCTCAGCTCTTCGGGTTTGACCCGATCGGTGGAGTAGGCGATGGTCCGGGCGCGCAGGCTCAGGCCGGTCCAGTCATGAGAGGATGCGCGATATTGCTGCGGGATATTGGCATCGATCACGGCAGACTTGATCGGCTGCAGGATGCCCATCTGCTCGGCTTGCCACAGGTTACCAGCGTCGACGGTCAGCAGCAGGTCGGCGGTGGCATTCTGCCCTTCCGCCTTGATGCGCTGCATCAAGGGTGCTTCCTTGTCGGTGATGAACTTGATCTTCACCCCGGTCTCGGCCGTGTAGGCATCGAACACCGGCTTGATCAACTCGTCGATACGCGAGGAATATACCACCACCTCGTCAGCCGCTTGGGCACTGGTGCCAAACACCGTGAATGCCAGTGCGGCCAGGAGTTGCTTGCGTGCGAACATGGGGTGATCCTCGATATCGGAAGAAGGCCGAAATGGTAGTGCTTCACATTTGCCATCTCAACCAAACTCGACAAGGAGGAGTAACCAGATGTTGCGTAGCAATCAGGGTTTGGCCAACTCCGGCAAGTCGCCGCTCAAACCCAACGCCTGGCGCACGAACATGGCTTTGGCTTCGGGTAGTTGCTCAACCCATTTCAGACCGCTGTTGCGCAACCAGCGCACGGGCAATGGATCGGCCTGGAACAATCGTTCGAAACCCTCCATGGCCGCCATCAATGCCAGGTTATGCGGCATCCGGCGCCGCTCGTAACGGCTCAGCACCCGGACATCGCCAAGGCGCTCACCACGCTCAAGTGCGTGCTGGAGCTCTTCGGCAAGCACTGCGGCGTCCAGAAAACCCAGGTTGACGCCCTGCCCGGCCAACGGGTGGATGGTGTGCGCGGCATCACCGATCAGGGCCAGGCCCTCGGCCACATAACGCTTGGCATGGCGCTGACGCAGGGGCACGCACACACGTGGGTCGGCTTCGAGCACCGCGCCCAGGCGCCCTTCGAAAGCGCGCTCCAGTTCTTTGCAAAATGCTTGGCCATCCAAGGCCATCAGGCGCTCGGCCTGAGTCGGGGTTGTCGACCAGACGATCGAACACCAATCGTCCTGGCCATCGCGCAGCAACGGCAGGAAGGCCAGCGGGCCGTCATCGGTAAAGCGCTGCCAGGCGGTGCCTTGATGGGAATTGGCGCAACGCACGCTGGTGACGATGGCGTGGTGCAGGTAATCCCATTCACGGGTTTGGCAACCGGTCAGGCGGCGTACTGCCGAATTGGCGCCATCGGCGGCGATGACCAGGGGCGCACGCAAGTTACGACCATCGGCCAGGGTTAGCAGCCATTCGTCGCCGGAGCGGCGCATCTGCTCCAGGCGGGCATTGGCCAGCAAACCCACTTCGCTGTCGTGCAGACGTTCGAGCAAGCCGTCCTGCACTACCCGGTTCTCGACAATATGACCCAGTACCTGGGCGTGCACGCTGGCAGCCGAAAAATGAATGTGGCCCGTGCCGCTGCCATCCCAGACGTGCATCTGCTCGTAAGGGCTGACCCGTCGCTCACACATGCCCTCCCAGGCCCCAAGGCGCTCAAGGATGCGCTGGCTGGCCGCCGACAAAGCGCTGACCCTCGGCTCGAAGGCCGCTTTCGGATCATAGGCCTTGACACTCAAGGGGCTGCCGTCGAGCACGAGGATCTCCAGGCCACTGTGCTGCAATGCCAGGGCCAGGGCACTGCCGACCATCCCGGCACCGACAATCAACAAATCTGCGCGCATGTCCATGCTTTAAGCCTGTCTCGCTTGCGGTTTTAGCCGCACATAAAGGGTTTTGTCGACCCGGGCGACCAACGTGCCCTCGCCATCACGGATATCGACCTGAAGACATGGCAGATATTTCTGGCCCGAAGCCGTCTGCCGACGGATCTCGTCGAGCAGCGCTGCATCGATATGAAAATCGGCAAATACCGGGCCCTTGCCCGGTGCGATGAAGTCGATGCTGGCGGCCTTGTCCCAGACGATGTAGTCACGGCCAAGCGTTTGCATCAACATCAGCATGAAAAACGGATCGATCATTGAGTACAGGCTGCCGCCGAATTGCGTACCGACGTAATTGCGGTTGTACCAGCCAAGGCCCATCTTCACTTCAACCCGCTGAAAATCCGGGCTGATGTGGCGCACGCGCACACCGGCACCGATGTAAGGCGGGTAGAAATTCAACGCCCAGCGCATCAGGCGCGCCCGGCGCGCCAGTTTTGGATTGGTCGACATACTCAGCTCTGTTGGTCTGGACGAGTTCCCAGGCCCATGGCCTGGCGGGCGAACCAGCGCTTGGCCGGCGGCAATAAATCGAGGCCAAGCAGGCCCAGGTTGCGTCCGGTGGCGAGCAGCGGCTGCGACGTGCCGAACAGGCGCGTCACTCGATCGGAGAAACCAACCGTCAGCTCCTGGTCCAGCCGCTGACGCTCACGATAAGCCTGCAAGGTAGCGAAATCGCCCGGCGTTTGCGGGCCGGCGAGCAAGGCATCGGCCAGCGACTGTACGTCACGCAGGGACAAGTTGAAACCTTGCCCGGCGATCGGGTGCAGGCTGTGGGCGGCATTGCCCAACACCACCAGGTGCGTGCGGACTTGCTCCTGTGCCTCAACCAGCGCCAGAGGGTAAAGATGCCGGGCGCCGACCTGGCGCAAGGCACCTAGCCTAAAACCAAACACATCCTGGAGCTCCTTGAGAAAACTACGCTCATCGATATCGACCAGGCGCTTGGCATCCATGCCTTGCCGGGTCCAGACCAGGGCACAGCGGTTGTCCGGCAACGGCAGCAGCGCCATCGGCCCGTCTTCGGTGAAGCGCTCGAACGCCTGGCCGCAGTGGTCTTCGCTGGGGGTAATGTTGGCGATCAGCGCGCTCTGGTGATAGGGCCGTTGACGCACGTGAATGCCCAGCTGTTCACGCAGCCCGGAACGGCCGCCATCGGCCAGCACAGCCAAGTCGCAGTCCAGGATGGTGTCGTCATTGAGCGACAACCGATAGCCGTTCTCGAGCACTTGCATTTGCACGACTTCAGCTGGGCAGCGCCAACTGATCACTTCTTGATCAAGCGCCTGCCACAGGCATTGGCCGAGCCAGGCGTTCTCCACCACGTAACCGAGGGCCGGTACACCTTCTTCGATTGCCGTCAGGCGAGTTGCGCCAAAACGCCCGCGATCAGATACCTGGATCTGCCGGATCGGCTCGGCGCGACGGCTGATCTGCTGCCACAACCCCAGGCGCTCGTAGATTTGCCGGGTGCCAAACGACAGCGCCGAAGAACGCGCGTCGTAGCTCGGCTGGAAGGTGTCGCCGGGGGCAAAGGGTTCTATCAGGGTGATTTTCCAACCGCGCGCCTTGGCACCGGCCTGCAGGGCCAGGGCCAGGCTCGCGCCCACCAGGCCACCACCGATAATTGCCAGATTGACTCGGTTCATGCGGCTTGAGTTCGCGCGGCAGCCATCAAGGCTTCGATTTCGGCGACCGTCCTGGGGACGCCATTGGTCAAAATCTCGCACCCCTGTTTTGTCACCACTACGTCATCCTCGATTCGTACACCGATGCCACGCCATTTCTTCGCAACGTTCTGGTTATCCGGGGAGATATAAATACCCGGCTCCACGGTCAGGGCCATGCCGGGCTCAAGCACCCGCCATTCGCCACCGACCTTGTAGTCACCCACGTCATGCACATCCATGCCCAGCCAATGGCCGGCGCGGTGCATGTAAAACGCCCGGTAAGCCTCGCTCGCGATCAGCTCCTGCACATCCCCCTGGAGCAACCCCAACTCCACCAGGCCTTCGGTGATCACTTGCACCGTCGCCTCATGGGCCTGGTTCCAGTGCTTATCCGGGCCAATGGCTTCGAAAGCTGCCTGCTGTGCCTTGAGCACCAGCTCATAGATAGCTTTTTGCTCGGGCGAAAACGTGCCGCTGACAGGGAAGGTACGGGTGATGTCACTGGCATAGCAGTCGATCTCGCAGCCGGCATCGATCAGCACCAGATCCCCGTCCTTGAGCAGCGCATCGTTCGCCTGGTAGTGGAGGATGCAGGCATTACGCCCCGCCGCCACAATCGAACCATAGGCGGGCATCTTTGCCCCGCCCTTGCGGAACTCGTAATCGAGCTCGGCTTCCAGGCTGAACTCGTGCAGCCCGGCGCGGCAGGCCTGCATGGCGCGTACATGGGCGCGCGCCGAAATCGCGGCTGCCTCGCGCATCACCTTCACTTCAGTGGCCGATTTATACAGGCGCATGTCGTGCAGCAAATGATTCAGGGCAACGAATTCGTTCGGCGGCTGTGCGCCCATGCGCGCCTTGGAGCGGATGACGTTGATCCAATCCATCAGGTGGCGGTCGAATTCGGCATTACTGCCCATCGCCGAGTAGACCCGGTCGCGGCCTTCGATCAGGCCAGGCAGGATGTCGTCGATGTCGGTAATCGGAAAGGCATCGTCGGCACCGTAGTCCCGAACTGCCCCTTCCTGGCCGGCGCGCAAACCGTCCCACAGCTCGCGCTCGGGATTGCGCTCGCGGCAGAACAACACGTACTCGC
>CAYVPI010000186.1:0-8851 GCA_964453495.1 uncultured Pseudomonas sp.
TGCTTACGCAGCGATAGCGAATTCCTGGCCGTAGTTTTCGTCATTGGCAACTATAAAAGTTGCAACAGTGGATTTACGAGTTCTGTTACCAACTCGGCATGCACCTAAAGTTTCGCTACCGGCGTCGAATCCTAATCGGCCCCGTGCCAGCTCTCGATCAGCAGCCAGCAAGCTCAGTGTACTCGAAAGCGGTGAGCAAGGCCAACCCGAAGGTTGGCCATGCGCTAATCAGCCGTTGCCGCCTTTGCCCATGTCGAGCAGAATCTTTTGGGCCATGTCGGTATGTTTGATGCATTCCTTGGGTTTGCCTGCGCTTTGCGCCGCCTTGGCGTTTTTCACCAATTCCATCAGTTGCGTTTTTTGCCCTTCGCTCATCGACGCAGCATTGGTGTTCATGACATCGTCGATGCGCTGCAGGTTCGAGGCGCACAAGTCTTCATCGGCTGCAAAGGCCGGTGCGGCCAGGAATACGGCGGTAATCATCAATCCGGAAATCGCGGTACGCTTCATATGACTCTCCTTCACGGTGATCCAGCTTGAATTCAACAGCTTTCTACGGACAGCCTGTTACTGGCCTTCCTGGGCTTTTTCCAGCAGCTCGCCGGCTTTTTCGGTTGCATCGGTGCACGCCTTTTCGTTGCCAGCCTTGTGGGCTTTCTCGGCTTGGGCTAGCAGTGCTTCCAATTGGCTTTTGATCGGCTCGCCGATCTCGCCTGCCGACAACATGTCGTCCTTGACGCCTTGCAGATTGGATTCACATTCATCATCGGCGGCAAACGCGGGCGACGCCAACAACACTGCGGTGATGATCAATCCGGAAAACGCAATACGTTTCATGTGGATCTCCTCAAGCGGTTTTCCAGTGCGCGGGGTTGAGGTGTGCGCGTGGAATTTTCGCCCTCTTTCCAAGGCTTATTACGATGGACTGTTACCTTGGCAAGCGGTTCTATTTGTATAGAGCAATAGGGCGAAAAAGCCATTTTTGCCGTTCATTCACACCGCAAGTGGATGCGTTACCCGATCCACCAGGTACACCAGGCTGTGATAGTCGATCCCGCCATGGTTGCTCAAGCCGATTTCACAGGTGCGGCTGGTGGAAATGCCTTCACTGCAATACTGCACGGCATCCTTGAGGCTGCGCAGGGAATGGGCGTTGAGCTCGGGCGTGGTGAAGCCCTTGTCGCCGGCAAAGCCGCAGCAATGAATGCCTTCGGGGATCACCACCTGGGTGCTGCAGCGCCGGGCCAGATCGATCAGCGCCTGGCTTTCACCCAGGTGCTGGGTGCTGCAGGTGACGTGAACGGCAATCGGCTCCTGTTGCGGGGTAAAGACCAGTTTGTCGAGCAGGTGACTGCGGATGAAGCGAACCGGGTCATACAGGTCCAGGCGGCTGTCGCTCAAGTCCTGGACCAGGCGCAGTGTGCAGGGGCTGGTGTCGCAGTAGATGGGATCGAGGCCACCGCGGCTGGCGTGGAGCAGGGCGCCGATCAGTTCCTGGCGTTTTTGTTCGGCCTGTTCGGCATAGCCCTTGGAGGCGAACGGTTGGCCACAGCACAGGCTTTCCTGATGGTCGGGGAAGACTACCTGATAACCGGCTTTCTCCAGCAGGCCACGGGTTTTGTCCAGCAGTGACATCTGCTCGCGATCACCAGCAGCCGGTCCCATGACTCGCGACACGCAGGCGGCCAGGTAGACGACTCGTGGGCGTGCATCGTCGCTCGCCGGGCTGAAGCGGATAGCCCGTTCGGGTTGTGGCATGGCCGCAGTCCACTGTGGCACACGGCCGGCCGACGTCTTGCTGATTTTTGCCGAAAGCCAGGCCAGGCGCGGCGCCCCCAGCAGCATGCGGGCGCCATTGGCGACGTGCAGCGTGAAGCGGGCACCTTGCAGCGCCGTGTCGAAATGGTTGGCCAGCCAATCGGCGGCTTTCGTGTGGTTGGCGGTGCGACTGCGCAACTTCTTTACCAACTCGCCGGTGTTGATGCCGACCGGGCAGCGTTGTGCGCACAAGCCGGTGGCCGCGCAGGTGTCGATGCCCTGGTATTGGTAAACCCGCTCCAGCTCATCGGTGTTGATCCCGGCGCGTTTTTTCGCCTGGATATCGCGCCACATGACGATGCGTTGGCGCGGGCTCAGGGTCAGCCCCTTGGATGGGCACACCGGTTCGCAGAAGCCGCATTCAATGCACTTGTCGACGATCTCGTCGGCGGCCGGCAAGGGCTTGAGATGCTTGAGGTGAATCTGTGGGTCATCGCTGAGCACCACGTCCGGGTTGAGGATGCCGGTGGGGTCGAGCAGGCGCTTGAGCTGCCACATCAACTGGTAGGCATCGGTGCCCCACTCCAGTTCCACGAAGGGCGCCATGTTGCGCCCGGTGCCGTGTTCTGCCTTGAGCGAACCGCCGAACTCGACGGCCACCAACTGCGCAACGTCGTCCATGAACGCCTGGTACCGGGCGATTTCTTCGGGATTATTGAAGCCCTGGGTGAAGACGAAATGCAGGTTGCCTTCCAGGGCATGGCCGAAGAGGATGGCTTCGTCGTAGCGGTGTTTTTCGAACAGGGCGATCAGGCGATTGACGCCCGCGGCCAATTGCTCGACCGGGAAGGTGACGTCTTCGATGATCACCGTGGTGCCGGTCTGGCGCACGGCGCCGACTGCCGGAAAGGTGTCCTTGCGGATGGCCCAGAGGCGCGCGTTTTCGCTTGGGTCTTCGGTGAAATCGACTTGTTTCTCCACTGCAAAGCTGGCCAGTGAAGCAGTGATGTGCGCCAGTTGTTCATGCAGCAGCGGCTGCGAAGCAGCACGCGATTCGATCAACAGTGCGCAGGCGTTGTTCGATAGTTCCCGCACAAAGGCGGGCATGCCGGGCTTGTCCTGTACCGAGCGCAGGCTGCGGCGGTCGAGCAGTTCCACCGCCGAGACCGGCTGGCTCTTGAGCATGGTGACGGCATTGCAGCAGGTTTCCACGTCGGCAAACACGATCAGCGCCGAAGCCTTGTGCGGATGGTCGATGACCGTGTCGTAGGTCACCGCGCTGATAAAACCCAGGGTGCCTTCGGAGCCCACCAGCAAGTGGCTGAGGATATCCACAGGCTCGTCGTAGTCGATCAGGGCGTTGAGCGACAGGCCGGTGGTATTCTTCAGGCGGTACTTGTGGCGGATCTTCGTGGCCAGTTCACTGTTGGCACGGGTCTCGCGGCCCAGTCGGGCGAGCTCGTCAAGCAGGTGGCCATGGCTTGCGCGAAAGGCTGCGACACTGGCGCCATCTTCGGTGTCCAACTGGCTGCCGTCGGCCATCACCAGCCGAATCCCTGCCAGGGTGTGATAGGTATTCTGCGCCGTACCGCAGCACATTCCACTGGCATTGTTGGCGACGATGCCGCCGATCTTGCAGGCGTTGATCGAGGCCGGGTCTGGGCCGATCTTGCGCCCGAACGGGGCCAGCCAGGCGTTGGCCTGTGCACCGATAACGCCAGGTTGCAGGCGAATCTGTCGGCCCTGTGCGCGAATCTCGCGGCCGTTCCAATTATCGCCGAGCACAATCAGCACCGAATCGCTGATGGCCTGGCCGCAAAGGCTGGTGCCGGCGGCACGGAACGTCACGGGGACCTGTTCGCGGTGCGCCAGCTTGAGCAGCGCCACCACTTCGTCTTCGGATTCGACGCGGATCACCAACTTGGGTATCAGCCGATAGAAGCTGGCGTCGGTACCGAAGGCCAAGGTCGAGGTCGGGTCATCGAAACGGCGTTCGCGGGGGATCAGCCGTTCGGCTTCTTGCAGAAAACCGGCAGGTAGGCTCATTGGTCCTCCAGGATCAATACCACCAGGTCTTTCGGGCCGTGGGCGCCGTATGCCAATACTTGTTCAATGTCAGCGGTCTTCGAGGGGCCGGAAATCAGCAAGGCGTTGGTGGGCATGCCGTCGGCCCATTTGTGTCGTTGCTGGACTTGATAAAAGTTGTCCTGGATTTCGCTGGCCTTGAGCAGGGCGAAATGAACTGGCGGCACCAGGCTCATCAGGCGCGGCTCTTCACGGGTCGGCCAAACGATCAGGCTACCGGTGGCGGCGATGGCGCCAAGGGTGTTGGTCAGGCTAGCCGGGGTGTCATTGAACAGCTCGGCCTTCCACTCTTCCACCGGGCGATCGTAGGCTTTTAGCGTTGGCAGGCCCGAGTGGTTTTGCCAGTACTCGGTGACGCGCTGACCGTGGGCTGTGCTCGGGGCGATCAGCAGGCTGGGCAGTTGGCGTTCGTGCAACAGCTGGGCAAGTAGCTTTGGCCAGGACTCGCTGGTGGTCAGGTGCAGTTCGGTGTGTACCGCTTCCATCAGCTTGCGCAGTTGCGCGATGCGCTGTTCGGGCGCGTAGCTCCACGGCTCGGTCACCAGCGCTTCGTCGAAATTGTCGGCCAGCGGTGTGGTACCGGCGAGGCTCTTGCGCAGCTTGCCGAGGATGTTCTGTTTGGCACTCATCATTGATCTCCCTGCTTGCCCAGGTGGTCGCGAGCCATGTCGTGCAGCGAGCGGGCTGCAGGTTTCGGGGCGCTGTGGTTTTGCGTCCAGGGGCCGACATTGCTCGGGGTCAGGTTGCGCAGGCGCGTGGCGAAAAAGCCGAACAGGCGGTACAAGGTCGGCGAACTGTTGAGCCTGGCCCAGGCATTCCAGATGAAACGTTCCTTGCGCGAGTATTTGCTGCCCTGGCCGCGCATGACCTGGTTGGGGCTGTCCGGTGCCTTGACGTTTTCTTCGCGCAGGCGACGCAGCAATGACGGGATCGGGATCTTCACCGGGCAGACTTCGCCGCAAGCGCCGCACAGGGAGGATGCGCTCGGGTGGTCCGGGACCTTGGCCAGGCCGACCATGTGCGGGGTGATGATCTTGCCGATCGGGCCCGGGTAGACCTCGCCATAGGTATGGCCGCCGACCCGGGTGTAGACCGGGCAGTGGTTCATGCAGGCGCCGCAGCGGATGCAATTGAGGGTCTGGCGCAGTTCGCTGTCGGCGAAGGCCTGGCTACGGCCGTTGTCGAGCAGCACCAGGTGTACTTCCTGTGGGCCGTCGAGTTCGTGCGGCTTGCGTGGGCCGGAGATCATGTTGACGTAAGTGGTGATCGGCTGGCCGAGGGCCGAGCGCGTCAGCAGAGACAACAGCGGGACCACATCACGCAGGTTCTCTACAACTTTTTCGATCCCGGTCACGGCGATATGCACCGGTGGCACCGTGGTCGACATGCGGCCGTTGCCTTCGTTCTCTACCAGCAGCAGGGTGCCGGTCTCGGCCACAGCGAAGTTGACACCGGAAACGCCAATGTCTGCTTCGAAGAACTTCTGCCGTAATACCTTGCGGCCGATCTGGATGAGTTGGTCAACGTCCTTGGTGTACTCCACGCCGAGTTTGTCGTGGAACAAGGACGCGACCTGACCGGCGTTCTTGTGGATAGCCGGCATAATGATGTGAGAGGGCTTCTCGTGGTCGAGCTGGACGATGAACTCGCCCATGTCCGACTCAAGGCATTCAACACCTTGAGCTGCGAGGACATGGTTCATTTCCATCTCTTCGCTGACCATCGATTTGCCTTTGATCACTTGCCGCGCCTCGTGAGCCCGGATGATCGAGAGGACGAGGTCATTGGCCTCGTCCACCGTTTCCGCCCAGTGCACGTTCACACCATTGCGGGTCAGGTTCTGTTCCAGTTGCTCGAGCAGGTCGGGCAACTTGGATAAAGCGCGTGCGCGGATGGCATTACCCAGGGCGCGCAGATGCTCGCGTTCGTGAGCATCGCTGAACGCCACGGCACGCTTGGTCATCAGCGAGTCCATGGCGGTTCGAAAGTTGTTGCGCAGTTGCGCATCACCCAGGGCCTGGTGGGCCCGGGTGCGAAAATCGTCTTGCACCTCGACGGTCGGAATCAGCGTTTGAGCGCTCATTGCCCACCCCCGGTACGCTGCCAGAGGAAGCTGGCCAAGTGTAGCCCGCGAAGTGTTTCGCGTTGTTTCTCCAGGGCGCCGTTGATGTTCATCAGGCAGCCACAGTCTGCACTCAAAATCGTGTGTGCGCCGGATTCTTTCAATGCGCGGGTCTTGTCGGCCACCATCGCCCCGGAAATATCCGGCATACGTACGCTGAAGGTGCCGCCAAAACCACAGCATTCGCTTTCGTGGCTGTGCTCTACCCGTTGTACGTTTGCCAATTGCGCCAACAGCGCGCGCCCATGCAAATGGGTGTTCATTTCCCGTCGTGCCGAGCAGGAGGTATGCAGCGCCACCTTGACCGGCTCGCCACAATCCTTGAGCTGCACCTTGCACACGTTGAGCAGGAACTCGGCCAGTTCATAGGTCCGGGCCGCCAGGGCCTGGACCTGTTGCAATGTTGCCGGCTCATCCTTGAACAGGTCGGCATAGTGTTCCCGGAGCATGCCGGCACAGGAACCGGACGGCACCACCACCGGATAGTCGCCGGCAAACAGCGCGAGCTGTGAACGGGCGACCTGACGCGCCTGTTCGGTATAGCCGCTGGTATAAGCCGGCTGCCCGCAGCAGCTTTGCCCTTGCGGGTATTCCACGCGAATGCCTTCGCGCTCGAGCAGGTGAATCGCATCCATGCCCGCTTCGGGGTAGAACAGGTCAACGACGCAAGTGCCGAACAAATACACCCGCTCAGGTTTCTGGCTGGGGTATTGGCGTGGCTCTGGCAGTGGCGGTGCAACGCGGGTGGCGTTTGGCACGGCATTGTAAAAAAGCTCGCTCATCAGGCATTTCTCCGGGTGGTCCCGGTTATCCGTCCAGCGTGCTGTTGAAATGTAAAACGTGAAGCTTTCAACAGCCTTGCAGACCGGGGTATTGAACAGCTGACGCCAGTCGGCCTGGCGTCAGGTTTTTTCTTTTGTGGATCAATGCACCAGCATGCCGGTGAACCAGTACGCCTGGACCAGGGTGATCAGGCCGACGATGGTTGCAAAGAACAGGCTGTGCTTGAGAGTAAAGCGGAAAAGATCGGATTCCTTGCCCACCAGGCCGGTTGCGGCGCAGGCCACGGCGATCGATTGCGGCGAGATCATCTTGCCGGTCACGCCGCCGCTGGTGTTGGCAGCGACCAAGAGCGTGTCGTTGACGCCGATCTGGTGTGCAGTCGTGGCTTGCAGCGAGCTGAACAGGGCATTGGACGAGGTATCGGAACCGGTCAGGAAAACACCCAGCCAGCCCAGGAATGGCGAGAAGAATGGGAACGCCGCGCCTGTGCCGGCCAGTACCAGGGCCATGGTCGAGGACATGCCTGAGTAGTTGGTGACGAAGGCAAAGGCCAGCACCATGCCAATCGACAGGATCGGCCAGCGCAATTCGTAGAAGGTTTCCTTCAAAGTGGTCAGACCAGTTTTGAAGTTGATTTTCAGTACCAGCATCGAAATCAGTGCCGAGAAAAAAATCGCCGTGCCGGTGGCCGAGATCGGATCGAGCTTGAACACGGCAGCAATGGCGGTCGGCGCGGTCACGATGGGAGCGACCTTGATCACCATCTGATCCAGGTGCGGGATGGCGAAGTTGAACACCCAGCCATACATCGAGCCGCCTGCGGCGAACATTGCCTTGAAGGGCTTGAGGGTCCAGATGGTGACCAGCACGGTCAGGATCAGAAACGGTGACCAAGCCTTGAAAATCTGGCCCAGGCTGTAGGGCGAAGGCGTGGTGGTGCGTTGTTGGCCGAAACCGCCAGTGTTGCGCACGGCGGCGGCACCGACACTGGCACCGACCACTTCGTCGCTGCGCTTGGGTTGCCAGACTTTAAGGAACAGGGTCAGGCTGACCAGGCTCGCCAGGGCGGAGGTGATGTCGGGGAGTTCCGGGCCGATGAAGTTGGAGGTGAAGTACTGGGTCACGGCGAAGCTGAAACCCGCCACAAAAGCCGCCGGCCAGGTCTCGCGGACGCCCTTCATGCCATCCATCATGAATACCAGCCAGAACGGTACGAAAACCGACAGCAACGGCAGTTGACGGCCGGCCATGGCGCCAATCTTGAAGGCGTCGATGCCGGTAACCTGGCCCGCAACGATGATCGGAATGCCCAGAGCGCCGAAGGCAACTGGCGCGGTGTTGGCGATCAGGCACAAACCAGCGGCATACAGTGGGTTGAAGCCCAGGCCTACCAGCAAGGCGGCGGTGATGGCCACCGGTGCCCCGAAGCCTGCCGCACCTTCCAGGAAGGCACCGAAACAGAAACCGATCAGCAAGACCTGCAGGCGTTGGTCATCGGTGATCGACAGGACCGAGCTGCGAATGATCTCGAACTGGCCACTCTTGACGGTCAGTTTGTAGAGGAACACCGCGGCGACGATGATCCAGGCGATAGGCCACAGGCCATAGGCAAATCCGTAACCTGCTGCGGCGAAGGCCATGTCGGCAGGCATCTGGAAAGCGAAGATTGCCACCAGAATGGACAGCGCCAGGGTGATGCTTCCGGCGACGTGCCCCTTGAGGCGGAACACCGCCAGTGCCAGGAAGAAGAACACGATAGGGATGACGGCTGCCAGCGCGGACAAGCCAAGACTGCCCAATGGGCTGTAGAGCTGTTGCCAGGTTTGCATATGGGGTGGCCCCTAATTGTTGTTGGATGTTCGCTACTGGCTAAATTGGTAATACCAATTTACAATGGCGATGCGCTAGGTTAGAAGCCTTGCTAGCGGTGTGTCAATTTACCGGGGTAAAACTTTCGTCGAGTGAAGTTGCAGGAAGTGTTCTGATGGGGTGTTGAAAAGTTGATCTGGTGGGTGTGACAGGGGCCGGGATCGGCGAGAATAGAGGGCCCTGCGGATTCCATGACCATCCGGACACCCGTTCCACCAACATCCGGACACTGAT
>CAYVPI010000187.1:0-8808 GCA_964453495.1 uncultured Pseudomonas sp.
ATGCCGATGATCACCAGGGCGCCGATCATGTCGCCGAGGCTGATCGGCACCATGCTCATGGCCGCACCCGTTCCGCTGGTGTATTCGTAGAGGGTGATGTTATCCAGGTAGGCGAACACACTGATGAGGTCGGACCAGACCCAATACAACCCGGCAATGAACACACCGAGCAAGGCCAGGCGAATCAGGCGCAGGGATTGCTGGTTGACCTGTTCGATGTCCAGGGTCGGCTCTTCGATCACGGTCTCGGGATCGCCACCGCTTTCCTTTGCCGCCTGGCGCTTGCTCAATGCACGCTGGTAGGCCAGGCGCCGGGCTGCCACGGCCAGGCCACGCACGAAGCCCGCTTCGATGATGATCCAGAACATCAACAGGTACAGCGTGTCGATCAGGCGGTCGGTGAGTTTCAGGGAGGTGTAGTAATAGCCGAAGCATACTGCGACGAACAAGGCGATCGGCAGCACAGTAAAGGCGACACCCACGGCCTTGCGGAACAGTGAAGCATTGCGGTGGGTCGGGCTGCGCAGCAACAACCGGCTCAGGAGCCAGGTCATCAGGGCATAGCAGGTCAGGACCACGCCGATGCCCAGCACGTCATCGGCCAGGGCTGAAGGTTGGTGCTCGGCAATGGCCACCACGCCGACCAGCGCCAGCACTACAACACCGAGGCGGCGAATCCAGCCGCGCAGGAACTCGACCTGGGGCTTCTCCCAGCGGAAGTGCAATTCGGCTACGCCAGCGGGCGCGAGGATGCGGTAGGCGGTGTAGAACACCATCCAGGCTTGGGACAGCTGCAGCAGGGCCGCGCCCAGGTTGGCGTTCTGCCCACGGGCGTCGAATTGCAGGGCAAAGCCGCACAAGGCCAGGGCGAGGGTGCCGGGTAGGGCCAACAGAATGTTTATCAGGATGGCCTGGGGCGTATGCCACTGGCTGTCGCGCTTGAAGTGGCCGACATCGTTGTGCACCTTGGTCAGGCGTGCATAAAGGTCGCTGCGGCGCCAGATCAAGGCACCGATCAACAGCGCCAGCGGCAAGAATAGCAACGGTCGCTGGGTGAGGCCGTCGGCAAGCTCCTTGATGCTTGAGGTCCAGGGCAGGGTCGCGACCTGCTGCTGCAGGCGCTTGGGCACAGTGCCCAGCCACTCCAGGTCCAGCGGCTTGTTGCTGGGAATCCAGAACATCTGCTCGTCGAGGGTCGCGCGCAGGTTTTGCGCGGTGCTCAGCAGTTGTTTCTGGTTGAGCTGCAAAGTGATCGATTCGTTAAGCAGGGCACTCAGTTCGCGGTTCAGGCGTTCGAGCAGGTCACTGCGCGTCACGGCGATATCCAGCAGGGTCTTGCGCAACTGCGGCGTAACCTGCTCCGGCGGTTGGCTGGACAGGAGCTTGTCGACGTATTGGGCGGGGTTGCTGATCTGTTCGCGTTGCTGGTTGACCTCGAACTGGTACAGGCGGATGTCAGCGATCTGGTCGGCCAGGTCACGGTCGAGCTTGAGATGAGGCAGCGCTTGCTGTTGCTTATAGAGGATTTTGGACAGCAACAGGCTGCCTTTGAGCACGCTGATCTGCTCGTCAAGGGCCTGGTCGCTCTGGGTCAGGTTGTCCAGTTGCTGCTTGGTCTTGAGGTTCTGCTGGGTCAACTCATTAAGGCGGTCGGTGCTGCGCAGCAGGTAGTCGGACAGTTTGACGTTGGCTGCGCTTTCAGTCGCCAGCAGGCTGCTGCCACCAGCCTTCTGTGCTTCGAGCGATTGCTGGGTGACGGTCTGCTGGGATTGGGCCAGGCGCTTCTGGTTGATCAGGGTCTGTAGATCCTGGATTTCCTGTTCCAACCGGGCGGTGCGTTCTACCAGCAGGTCTTTCTGACTATTGCCCAGGTCCTGCAGCAAGCCGTTGCCGGCCAGTTCCTGGCGACGCAGCGCAGTCGTGGCGTTGAGGGCGGCAAGCTCGGCGTTGAATTGATTACGCTGCTCGGGCGTCAGGACTTTGCCCGCGTCCTTGCCGGCCTTGAGTACAGTGTTGATCTGTTGGATGCGATTCTGGTTGTTGCTGATCTCTGCCTGTGCGCGCTCGGGTCGGGTCTGGGCCGTGATGCTCTGGGTGGTCGCGTCGGTCAGGGCTTTTTGCAGCTCGTTTTGCTGGGCAGTGCGTTCGGTGAGCAGTTGTTCGAGCTGGGGTACCTGCATGTTGGCGTAGCGCTGCTCGGCAGGAACCACCTTGGTCGCTTTCAGCTTGGCCAGTTCACGCTGGTTCTCGGCGGTCTGGCGTGGTGCTTCGTTGAGCTGCTGTTTGACCGCGGCCAAGCGCTTTTCGCTGTCATCCCTGCTGGTGAGAAACGTCAGCGTCTGCTCCAGAACCTGCTGCAGGGCCTTCTGGTCGGCTTCGGGCAGTTTGCGCTCGGCTATTTTGTCCAGGCTTTGCTGAACGGCAGCTGTGGAGGGTGGTTCGGCGGCCTGAGTGCTACTGACCGACAGGCACAACCCCAGCAGGGCTGCGGTTAGAAAAGTACGCAGATTGGACATAGGCAGAAGTCAAAAAGCTCGCGAAAGATGGAAGTTTAGAGGAACAGCCCAGGGCCTGGGCGACTTCCTTCGGGGAATCTGACGCCCACTTTGAGGATCTTGTTCCCTTCCATGACGGCAACTGTCCAGATTGTGTTGTGCCATTCGATCTGGTCGCCGACGATCGGTGCACCCCCAACCTTCTGAGTAATGAACCGGCTGAGCGGCATTTTCGGGTCCAGATTGTCGAGTTGTAAACCATACAAGGCCGCCACAGCCCCCAGTTCTGCGTCCCCTTCGAGGACGAAGTCGCCGAAGAAGCGCAAATCCAATCCGCGCTGAGGCGCCTGGCTGAACAGTTTTCCGAGAGCAGGCAGATTGTGTTCGTGGCCGATTACGCAGAGCAAATCGTCGACTTCTAACGTGGTACTTCCCGACGGATGGAGCAGTTGCTGGCCACGAAACAGGGCCGCGATGCGGGTACCTTCGGGCATTTTCAGCTCGCGAAGGGCGGCACCGATGCACCATTTTTCAGCACCGAGGCGGTAGACGAACAGCTCCCACTCACTGGTGACATGTACTTCCAGCGCCGAGCGTGAAATCGGCGCCGGGTCCGGCGGTACGGTAACTTTCAACAGTTTGGCCACCCAGGGCAGGCTGGTGCCTTGCACCAGCAACGACACCAGCACGATAAAGAACGCCAGGTTGAAGTACAGTTGCGCGTTGGGCAGCCCAGCCATCAGCGGGAACACCGCCAGAATGATCGGTACCGCGCCACGCAGACCAACCCAGGAGATGAAGGCTTTTTCGCGGCCATGGAAGGCTCTGAATGGCAACAGTCCGGCCACCACCGACAGGGGGCGGGCGACCAGGATCATCCACAGTGCCAGGCCCAGGGCCGGTAGGGCGATAGGCAGCAGGTCGTGGGGGGTGACCAGCAGGCCCAGCACCAGGAACATGCCGATCTGTGCCAGCCAGGCCATGCCGTCGAGCATGTGCAAGATGCCATGGCGACTGCGCACTGGGCGGTTGCCGATGACCAGGCCGCACAGGTAGACCGCCAGAAAGCCGCTGCCATGCAGGGCGTTGGTCAGGGCGAACACCACCAGGCCGCCGCTGATCACCAGGATTGGGTAGAGGCCGTTGGCCAGGTTGATGCGGTTGACCAATTGCAGCAACAGCCAGCCGCCGCCCAGGCCGATCACGGCGCCAATACCGAACTCACGCACCAGATGGCCCAGCAGGCCCCAATGCAGGCCGGTCTGGTTACTGGCCAGCATGTCGATCAGGGTGACGGTGAGGAATACTGCCATCGGATCGTTGCTGCCCGATTCGATTTCCAGGGTGGCGGTTACCCGTTCGTTCAGGCCCTTGCCACCGAGCAGGGAGAATACCGCTGCCGCGTCGGTGGAGCCGACGATGGCGCCGATCAACAGGCCCTGGATCATATTCAAGTCGAACAGCCAGGCGGCCACCATGCCAGTGAGACCTGTGGTAATCAGTACGCCAACGGTCGCCAGGGATAGCGCTGGCCACAGCGCCACGCGGAAACTGGCGACCCGGGTACGCAAGCCGCCGTCGAGCAGGATCACAGCCAAGGCGAGGTTACCGACCAGGTAGGCAGTCGGGTAGTTGTTGAAGATGATGCCGCCGCCATCCACGCCCGCAGCCATGCCCACGGCCAGGATGATGACCAGGATCGGGATGCCAAGCCGCGAGGACAACGAGCTCACTAAAATACTCGCACCCACCAGCAACGCGCCGATCAAGAACAGGCTGTTGATGGTTATCGCATCCAAGGGCGGTACTCCGGGAGATTAGTCAGGCGGGGCGCAAACTGCAGTTATGGAGTATGCAGTCTACGTGCCAAGGGATTCTAACCTGCGCAAATGTCCCGCTGTCAAAAAGCTTTTTGTCGCAGCACCTCGTTCCCACGCTCCGGGTGGGAATGCAGAGTCAGACGCTCTTGCGTCGAGAAGTGGGGTCAGAACCAGTTCTCGTTCATGCTCAGGCAGGTATCGTCACGGCTCTCCAGTATTGCCAGCTCATGATGACAACTCGGCACTTCCCATGTCAGGAAATAGCGCGCCGCCTGGAGCTTGCCTTTATAGAAGCGCTCATCGGCAGGATCACCTTGCATCAAGCCCTCTTCGGCACGCACTGCTTGTTCCAGCCAGCGCCAGCCGATGACGGTATGGCCGAATGCCTTGAGATAGAGTGCCGAGTTGGCGAGTGCGGCGTTGACCTGGCCGTGGGCAAGGTCGGACAACAATCCGAGGGTGACGGCTTGCAGGCGATCAAGCAGCTGCTCCAGCGGCTCGCGCAGTGCATCGAGCCCGGCATGGGCGCTGGCGCGTTTGCAGGTGTTGGCGATCAGGCGGATCAGTTGCTTGAGCCCCGCACCGCCGTTCTGCGCGAGCTTGCGTCCCAGCAGGTCCAAAGACTGGATACCGTGGGTGCCTTCGTGAATCGGGTTCAAACGGTTATCGCGGTAGTACTGTTCCACTGGGTACTCGCGGGTGTAGCCGTGCCCGCCAAGAATCTGGATCGCCAGTTCGTTGGCCTTGAGGCAGAACTCCGAAGGCCAGGATTTGACGATGGGGGTGAGCAGGTCGAGCAATTCATGGGCCTGCTTGCGGGCATCATCGTTCTCGCCGGTCTGGGTCTCGTCGACCAGGCGGGCGGCATACAGGCCAAGATCGAACGCGCCTTCGACATAGGCTTTCTGGGTCAGCAGCATGCGTTTGATATCGGCATGCTGGATGATCGAAACCGGCGCGGTAGTGGGGTCCTTGCTGTCGGGCAGGCGACCTTGTGGACGCTCGCGGGCGTACTCCAGCGAGTACAGGTAGCCGGCATAACCGAGCATGACCGCACCCATGCCAACGCCGATGCGCGCTTCGTTCATCATCTGGAACATGTAGCTCAGGCCGTGATGCGGCTTGCCCACCAGATATCCGACACACTCGCCGTTATCGCCGAAATTAAGTGCAGTAGAGGTGGTGCCGCGCCAGCCCATCTTGTGGAACAGGCCTGCGAGCAGGACATCATTGCGTTTGCCCAGGCTGCCATCGTCGTTGACCAGGAACTTGGGCACGATAAACAGGGAGATGCCTTTCACACCCGGTGGTGCGTCCGGCAGTTTGGCCAGGACCATGTGCACGATATTTTCCGACAGTGAGTGGTCGCCGCCAGAGATGAAGATCTTGTTGCCACGCAGGCGATAGGCGTCGTCGGCAATGGGCTCGGCACGGGTGCGGATATCCGAAAGCGAAGAGCCTGCGTGGGGTTCGGTGAGGGCCATGGTGCCGAAAAAGCGGCCCTCAATCATGGGTTGCAGGAAGCGCTGCTTCTGCTCGTCACTGCCAAAGCTTTCGATCAGGTTGGCCGCACCCATGGTCAGGAATGGGTATGAGGTCGAAGCGGCGTTGGCTGACTGGAAGTGGGCGAAGCAGGCTTGCGAGAGCAGGGTCGGCAACTGCATGCCGCCGTCTTCGAAACTACGAGCTGCATTCAGAAATCCAGCTTCGAGAAAGGCATCGACTGCCGGTTTGACTTCCGGAATCAGAATGGCCTGGCCGTTTTCATAGCGCGGTTCGTTTTCATCGCCTTTGCGGTTGTGTGGGGCGAAGTACTTTTCGGCGATGGTCCGAGCCGTACCGATAGCCGCGTCAAAGGTCTCGCGCGAGTGTTCGGCAAAACGTTCACGCCGGGTCAGGCTTTCGGCGTCGAGGACTTCGTAGAGTTCAAAGGCCAGGTTGCGGGAGCTGAGCAAGGTCTCGGACATGGGGGCATACCTTTTTTGGAATGCGCCGAGTCTAGGCTTGCGGGAAAGGGGGTGGCTAGCACCATAGATGAGGGTGATAAGACAGCAAAGTCGGGGGTGTTCAGGGATATTGTTGGTGGCTTCATCGCGGGCAAGCCCGCTCCTACAGGTTTGTGCGATCCCTGTAGGAGCGGGCTTGCCCGCGATGCAGGCGACGCGGTCTACCAGAAAGACCGCATCACCGGTTTTACCATCAACCGATCGTCATCAAGCTCGCATTGCCACCCGCCGCAGCAGTGTTAACGCTCAATGCCCGCTCGATCACCAGGCGCTCCAGCGCGATGCTGGTTTCGCCTTGCGACAGGCCTTGAACGCCGACAATGGCGCCGGCGCGCTTGGCAACCTGCTGGCAGACGTCGCGCAGCTGGTCGGAATGGCCGTGGTGCAGGACGGCGTCGAACACGACTTCGTCCTTGTTCCACTCGGCCACCAGCTGGAGGCGTGCCTGCACTTCTTTGGGCAAGCGGGTGCGCAAGGTTTTGCTCAGTGCAGTGTCCGGCCATACCGCGCTGCTGCCAACGGCCAGTGTCGCCGCCAGTTGGGTGAGCAGGTCGGCCTCGGTTTCCGCCAGGCACAGCACGTGTTCGCGCGGCAGGATGGTGTAGCTGTTGCGCTCACCCGTCGGGCCGTCGAGCAGGCGAGTGATGCCGCTCTGGGACTGTTGGGCGTATTGCAGGCACAGGTTTGCGAGGTCTGCCAGCTTGTTGCTGTCGGCCCAGGCTTGCAGAGCTTGCAGAGGCTTGGCCATGGCATCGCGCAGACGAACGTCCGGAGCTGTTTCACCGTCGCTGCGTTCGAAGGACCGCACGATCGCATCGGCGGGGCGGGTCGACAGCAGGCGGTACAGGTACAGCGGGCCGCCGGCTTTCGGGCCGGTGCCCGACAGGCCTTCGCCGCCGAACGGTTGCACGCCGACCACGGCACCGACGATGTTGCGGTTGACGTAGACATTACCGGCATTGACGTTGTCGATGACCTTGGCGATGGTCTCGTCGATTCGGGTGTGCACACCCAGGGTCAAGCCATAGCCGGACGCATTGATCTGCTCGATCAACTGGTCCAGGTCCTTGCGCTTGTAGCGCACCACGTGCAGCACTGGACCAAAAATTTCCCGTTGCAGTTCGTCGAAGCTTTCCAGCTCGATCAGCGTCGGCATGACGAACGTGCCGCGTTGGCATTCTTCGGTATCGGCGATTGCGATCTGGTAGACCGAACGGCCCTTCTCGCGCATGCCCTGGATGTGCTTCTCGATGCCGGCCTTGGCCTCGGCGTCGATCACCGGGCCAATGTCTACGGCCAGGCGCTCCGGGTTACCCAGGCGGCTTTCGGCCATGGCGCCCTTGAGCATTTCGATCACGCGGTCGGCCGAGTCTTCCTGCAGACACAGTACACGTAGTGCCGAGCAGCGCTGGCCGGCGCTGTCGAAAGCCGAGGAGACGACGTCGATGACCACTTGCTCGGTCAGTGCCGAGGAATCGACGATCATGGCGTTCTGGCCGCCGGTTTCGGCGATCAGCGGGATCGGACGACCCTGGGAGTCGAGGCGGCCAGCGATGTTGCGTTGCAGCAGACGGGCCACTTCGGTGGATCCAGTGAACATCACGCCCTTGACGCGATCGTCGCCGACCAGTCGAGCACCGACGGTTTCACCGCGACCCGGCAGCAGTTGCAGCACGCCTTCCGGGATGCCGGCTTCGAGCATCAAGCGCACGGCTTGTGCCGCGACCAGCGGGGTTTGTTCGGCAGGCTTGGCCAGCACCGGGTTGCCGGCGGCCAGTGCGGCGGCGACCTGGCCGCTGAAGATGGCCAGTGGGAAGTTCCACGGGCTGATGCAAACTACCGGGCCCAGTGGGCGGTGCGCGTCATTGCTGAAGTCGTTGCGTGCCTGTACGGCGTAGTAGCGCAGGAAGTCGACAGCTTCACGGACCTCGGCGATGGCGTTGGCGAAGGTCTTGCCGGCTTCGCGGGCCAGCAGGCCCATCAGTGGCTGGATCTCGGCTTCCATCAGGTCGGCGGCGCGCTCCAGGATGGCGGCGCGTTCGGCGGGCGGGGTGGCCTGCCAGATCGGAGCGGCCTTGAGGGCGCACTGGATGGCGTTGTCGACATCCTCAACATTGGCTTCCTGGACGTGGCCGACGACGTCACGCAGGTCCGACGGGTTCAGCACGGGCTGAGCCGCACTGCTGCTGGCTGCGCAGCCGAGTACCGGTGCGGCGCTCCAGTTCTGGTGGGCACTGCTGAGCAGTGCGCAGGACAGCGAGGCCAGGCGGTGTTCGTTGGCCATGTCGATGCCGCTGGAGTTGGCACGCTCGCTACCGTACAGGTCACGCGGCAACGGGATGCGCGGGTGCGGCAGGCCGAAGCCGCCTTCCTGTGTGGCCATGCGCTCGATGGTCGCAACCGGGTCGGCAACCAGTTCCTGGATGGAGATGGACTGGTCGGCGATGCGGTTGACGAACGAAGTGTTCGCGCCGTTTTCCAGCAGGC
>CAYVPI010000188.1:0-8744 GCA_964453495.1 uncultured Pseudomonas sp.
GGCAACGGCCGCGACAAGTCGCTGCACGCGTTCGACAAGTACACCGAGCTGAAAGCCACCTGGATCAAGTTGTAAGACAAAAAAGCAAAAACAATAACTGCCGACAGGACAGTGTCCTCAGGATCACAACATGAACAGTTCCGAATTTGCCGCAGCGGACAGCGATGCCGACCAGCTGCGGGCGTTGGGCTACACATCGAACTTTGAACGCAGCATGAGCCTCTGGGAAAACTTTGCCCTGGGCTTCACCTACCTGTCCCCGGTGGTCGGGGTCTATACCTTGTTTGGCCTGTGCCTGGCGGCGGGCGGGCCGCCGATGTTCTGGTCGTACCTGCTGGTGGGCCTGGGGCAGATGCTGGTGTGCCTGATTTTTTGCGAAGTGGTTTCGCAGTTCCCGATTTCCGGGGGCGTTTATCCCTGGGCACGACGCTTGGTAGGTAAACGCTGGGCGTGGATGGTGGGCTGGATTTATTCGGTGTCCCTGTGCGTAACCATCGCCGCGGTTTCCCTGGGCGCCGGCCCGTACATTGCTGCCATGCTGGGCTTTGAGTCGAGCCCGGTGACCAATACCCTGGTGGCATTGGCCCTGACCGTCATGGCCACGGTGCTGAACCTCAGCGGCACCAAGCTGTTGGCCAAGGTCGCCATGTTCGGTTTCATCTGCGAGTTGCTGGGCGCCATTGTGATCGGTGGCTACCTGTTGATGTTCGAACGTCACCAGCCGTTCTCGGTGCTGTTCAACACCTTCGACATCCGCATCGATGGCAGCTACTGGCCGGCGTTCCTGACCGCATCCCTGGCGGGCATGTTCCTGTACTACGGCTTCGAAGCCTGCGGCGATGTGGCCGAAGAAACGCCCAACCCGAGCAAGCGCATCCCCAAGGCCATGCGCATGACCATCTACATCGGTGGCGGCGCGGCGATCTTTGCAGCCCTGGCGTTGATCCTGGCGGTGCCGGATATTGCCAAGGTGATTTCCGGTGACGACAAGGACCCGATGTACACCATCATGGTCAATGCCTTCGGCCCGACCGGCTGGCAGATTGTGACGGCGGTGATCACCGTGTCGTTCGTCTCCTGCGTGCTCAGCCTGCAAGCTGCAGCCAGCCGTTTGCTGTACTCCTTTGCTCGCGATGAGATGGTCATGGGCAGCGGCGTGCTCAAGCGCCTCTCGCCTAACACCCGGGTGCCCACCGCGGCGCTGATTACCTGCGGCGTGATTCCAGCTGCCATTGTCTGTGCCGGCTTCTTCCTGGAGAACGCCATCGCCATCATCGTCAGCTTTGCGGCAATCGGCATCTACTTGTCGTTCCAGATGATCGTCGGCGGGGCGCTGTTCGCTCGGCTGCGCGGTTGGAAGCCGGCAGGCCAGTTCACCCTGGGTGCATGGGGTTGGCTGGTGAACATCCTGGCGTTGATCTACGGCTTGCTGGCCGTGGCCAACATGTCCTGGCCGCGTACTCCGGACGCGCCGTGGTACAGCAACTACGGCATCTTGCTCACTGCAGGTGTGGTGATTGCCATTGGCTTGTTCTACATGGCGGTGTTCAAGCCCTACGACAAAGGCACGGCGCCGTTTGCCGATGCGTGGAAGTTGCACAAGAAATAAATGCAGGAGAAGGGCAGGTTAAACCTGCCCTCGATCGCGGGCTGATAGGTAACCGGTGTAGCAGCTGCCGCCAGGCCACGTACCCGTAGCAGCTGCCATGAGGCTGCGTCCCGCTCGGAGTCGCGCACGACCAAAGCGGGCGTAGACAAGACAGTTGCTGCTAAGGGGGGAGCGGCGTTTTGCTCAGAATCTCCAGAAAGCCGGCGTGAGCAGCACCAGCACGGTCAGGATCTCCAGCCGCCCCAGCAACATGCCAATGGTCAGCAACCATTTCGCCGAATCCGGCAAGGTCGAGAAATTACCCACCGGCCCGATTATCTGCCCCAGCCCCGGACCAACGTTGCACACGGCGGTGGCGGCGCCGGTCAAGGCGGTGGTCCAGTCGAGCCCGATCAACGCCAGGCCCATGGCGATGAAGCCGATGGTAATGGTGAAAAAAAACGAGAAAGTCAGCAGGGAGCGAACAATCTCTTCGTCCAGCGGGTGGCCATTGTATTGTTTGCGGATCACCGCGCGGGGGTGGATCAATTGTTCGAGGTTGCTGCGCAGCAGTGAGAAGGCCACCTGGAAGCGAAAGATCTTCAAGCCGCCGGCCGTCGACCCCGAGCAACCACCCACAAAGGTGAGGTAAAAAAACAGCATGAGCGAAAAGCTGCCCCACAACGTGTAGTCGCCCAGGGCGACGCCCGTGGTGGTGACCACCGACGTCACGTTGACCGCTACGATACGCACCGCATCCCACCAACCGAAGTCGCTGTTGAAGTGCAGCCAGGTACCGAACAATAACCAGATCATCACCAAAAAACCGACAAAGCCTTGCACTTGATGGTCCTTGAACAAGGCGGTTGTATTGCCACGCAAGGTGGTGACGTACAGGGTGAAGGGCAGGCTGCCGAGCATCATCACCACCACCGCTACCCAATGGATCGACGGTTGCGACCAGTGCCCCAGCGAGGCATCGGAGGTCGAAAAGCCACCGGTGGAGATCAACGACATCGAATGGTTGATCGCCTCAAAGGAGGTCATGCCGGCGAGCCAGAATGCCAGCCAGCCCAACCCCGTGAGGCCGATATAGATCGCCAGAATGTACTGCGCCGTCATGTGCGAACGCGCGGTGACTTTATCCGACCAATCAGAGGATTCGCTCTGGAACAGGCGCATGCCGCCGACCCGCAGCAAGGGTAATATGGCCACCGCCATACCGATAAAACCGATGCCGCCCAGCCAGTGCAGCATCGAGCGCCAGATCAGCAAGCCAGGCGAGGCCGTGTCCAGGCCGGTGAGTACCGTGGAGCCTGTGGTGGTGATGCCCGACATGGTCTCGAAAAACGCATCGGTGTAGCTGATGTGCTGCAACAGCACCATGGGCAGCGCACCGAATATGCAAACCCCAACCCAACTGGCCGTCGTCAGAAAGTACATATGCCGGGGCCGCAGGTGCGCATCTTCCGGCCGGCCCTTGATGACCATGGCCAGGCCGCAGATGAAGGTGACCAAACTGGACCAGAGAAACGCGGCGAACCCGTCGTTGCGGTCGTAAAGCCATAGCGTGAGCATCGGAATAGCCATGCTAACGGCCAAGGCAATCAGGAATATGCCGAGAATGAATCCGACCAGGCGAAGTACCGCGAATGACATGGGATGGCTCTGTAGGTGGTTGAGCCCGAGCAGTATCGGTGCTGGGCGGTAGTATGTGATGAATTTATTTGTTACATAAGCGCCCGCCCTATTCGAGCGAACCGATGCTCTGAAGGGTAAGAGAAGGGCAGTGTAGACTTCACCCGTGAACCCCTATGGAAGGAAGGACCATGATTGGTGCCGAACTCTTGTCCGACGAAAGCCTGACCCTCAGTTGGCTGGCGTATGGACCGGTGCTGCTCTGGGCTGCGGCCAAGTCACCCTGGGTGGAGTTGTTCAGTGACAGCCGGCGACAGCACTTGTTTTTAGGCACGGTCTTCGCCCTGTTCGTGCTCTGGCTGGTGCGGCGGGATTTCGACACCGGTGTGTCCTACCACTTTATCGGCATGACCGCGGTGACCCTGCTGCTGGATTGGCCGTTAGCGATCATCGGTGGCTTGTTGGCGCAGGTCGGCCTGGTGCTGCTGGGGCGCCAGGACATGGCTGCGGTCGGGGTCAACGGGCTGTTGCTGATCTGCCTGCCGGTGCTGGTCACCGAGTGCTGCGCGGTCCTGGTGGAGCGGGCGCAACCGCGTAATCCGTTCGTTTATATCTTCTGTTCGGGGTTTCTGGCCGCGGCCTTGTCGGCGCTGCTGGTATTGATGGCGGGGCTTGGGCTGTTGTGGCTCGATGGTCGCTTCGAGATGCCATACTGGCTGAGCGATTTTATCGGCTACCTGTGGTTGGTCATTTTCCCCGAGGCGTTCATCAACGGCATGATCATCAGCGCGCTGGTGGTGTTCTGCCCCGAGTGGCTGGAAACCTTCAACCGCACCCGTTACCTGCAAGCGCCCTGGAAAGACGACGAACCGCCTCGCGGCGGTTCGTAATCAGTGTTGGCGCGGGTCGAAATCGCCTGAGAACAATTCGTCCTCGGCATCCGGCGCCACCGGGATCTTGTGCTCTTCAGCAGCCCAGGCACCCAGGTCAATCAATTTGCAGCGGTCGGAACAAAACGGCCGGTTCGGGTTGGCCGCGTTCCATTCCACCGGGGCGCCACAGGTCGGGCATTCAACGGTCAGGGGTTGGCTCATGACTGGCCTCCACGCAAGGTTAAGTAAAAGTGATGCAGGCGGTCGACTTCGCCGTGCAGCCAGGCCAGGTCGCGGTCATTGACCAGCACATCGTCGGCATGGCGCAGGCGTGCTTCGCGGCTGGCCTGGGCCTTGAGGATGGCATCCACCTGCTCGGGCGAGGTCTGGTCGCGGCGCAAGGTGCGCTGCACCTGCAACGCCTCCGGCGCATCCACCACCAGAATGCGCTGCACCTGGCGAAACTGACCGGATTCGATCATCAAGGGCGAAACCAGTACCGCATAAGGTGATTCTGCCTTGGCCAGGTAGCTGAAGATCTCCTGGCCGATAAGCGGATGCAGCAAGGCTTCAAGCCAGCGACGCTGTTGCGGGTCGGCGAATATCAGCTGGCGCAGGGCGGCGCGGTCGAGCTGGCCGTCGTTCTGCAGCACGCCAGGGCCGAAGTGCTCGACAATGCTGGCCAGCGCCGGGCGGCCGGGCTCGACCACCCAGCGGGCGGCCTGGTCGGCATCCACCAGGTGCACGCCCAGCTCGATGAAGCGCTCGGCGGCAGCACTCTTGCCGCTGCCGATGCCACCGGTCAGGCCTAGTATCCAGGGAGTGAAAGCGGGCGTTGTCATCTCAAACCAGTGAACTGCCAATAGGAAGCGGTTATTTGACCACCCCAGAGCAGGGCGATCCAGCCTGCAATGGCCAAATAAGGCCCAAAAGGAATCGGCGAGCCCCCCTGCAGCTTGCGCAAACGCAGCAAAATCAGGCCCAACACCGCGCCGACCAGCGAAGAAAACAGCACCGTCAACGGTACCACCTGCCAACCGCCCCAGGCGCCGATCATGGCCAACAGCTTGAAGTCGCCGTAGCCCATGCCCTCTTTGCCGGTAATCAGCTTGAACAGCCAGTACACCAACCACAGGCACAAGTAGCCAGCGACCGCCCCCCATACTGCATCGGCCAGCGGCACGAACAGGCCAAAGGCATTGACGATCAAGCCCAACCACAATAGCGGCAGCACCAATACATCGGGGATCAGTTGGTGGTCGGCATCGATCAGGCTCATGGCCAACAAACCCCAGCTGAGTAACATGAACGCAGCCGCCTGGGCACCGAAGCCGAAGTGCCAGGCCGCGAAACCGGCCAGGCCCGCGCAGGCGATTTCCACCAGCGGGTAGCGGCTGCTGATGGGCGCCTTGCAGCTGGAACAACGGCCACGCAAGCACAGGTAACTCAGCACCGGCACATTCTCCCAGGCACGAATGCGGTGGGCGCAGTGGGGGCACTCGGAGTGGGGCAGCATCAGGTTATAGGGCGGGCCAGCCGGTTCCGGCGGCAGGGCGAGAATATCCCTGGCCTGTTCTTGCCAGTCGCGCACGAGCATTTTCGGCAAGCGGTGCACCACCACGTTGACGAAGCTGCCGATGATCAACCCCAGCACCACGGCGCACAGGACAAAACCGATAGGGTGGGCGGCCAGCACCTCAAGGATCGTCATGGTTCAGACCACTTCGCCAAGCTTGAACAACGGCAGGTACATGGCCACCACCAGCCCGCCGACCAGCGTCCCGAGTACCACCATGATCAACGGCTCCATCAGGCTGGTCAGGTTATCGACCATGTTATCGACCTCGTTTTCGTAATGAGTGGCCACCTTGTCGAGCATGTCATCCAACGCGCCGGACTCCTCGCCAATGGCCGTCATCTGCACGGCCAGGTTGGGGAACAGGCCGCTGCCCCGCATGGCCAGGCTGATCTGCATGCCGCTGGCAACGTCCTGGCCGATGCGCTGCACTGCCTCCTTGAACACCACGTTGCCCGTGGCGCCAGCCACCGAGGCCAGCGCTTCGATCAGCGGCACACCGGCGGTGAAGGTGGTGGACAAGGTGCGGGCATAACGGGCAACGGCGGACCTGCCCAGCAGGGTGCCGACAATCGGTAGCTTAAGCAACGCCTGGTCCATTGCCGCTCGTATCGCCGGTTGGTGCCGGTAGGCATGGCGCAGGCCCAGGACCAGGCCAATGATACCGGCCAACAGCATCCACCAGGTCTGCTGCATGAAGTGCGACAGGGCGATCACCCATTGGGTGAACAGCGGCAGCTCGGCACCAAAGCCTTCGAACAAACGCTGAAACTGCGGCACCACCTGCACCAGCAAAATGCCCGACACCAGCGTCGCCACCAGCAGCACGATCATCGGGTAGGTCATGGCCTTCTTGATCCGCGCCTTGAGCCGTTCGGTCTTTTCCTTGTAGGTGGCGACCCGGTCCAGCAGCGTATCCAAAGCGCCGGCCTGCTCGCCCGCATCGATCAGGTCGCAATAGAGTTCATCGAAATGCCGCGGCTTGTTGCGCACCGCCGTGGTAAAGCTGCTGCCCCCCGCCACATCCTGCTTGAGCTCGCTCACCAGCGTGCGCATGTTCGGGTTGTCGAAGCCTTCGGCGATGATGTCGAAGGCCTGCAGCATGGGTACGCCGGCTTTCATCATGGTCGCCATCTGCCGGGTGAACAGGGCGATATCGGCGGGCTTGATGCGTTTACCCGCGCGCAGTAGCGGCACGGCTTTTTTCCGCACCTTGCCCGGCGTAATGCCCTGGCGGCGCAAGTGGATCTTGATTAAAGCGGGGTTTTGCCCGGACAACTCACCGCGAACTTTCGTACCCTTTCTGTCGGTGCCTTCCCAGGCATACACACTGAGCTTGGTCGCTTCTGCCGCCATTGTTGATCCTTGCTGCTACACATGACTGACTCAAGGCCCAGGGTGCCTTGCATGGTTTTGTTGCAATGTTCGATGCTGCGGCTTCAGACCCCGCCAGCCCCGATCCGTTCGGCCAGCACGCCTGTAGCCAGCGTAGACGAGCCGTGCAACGACCAACGCAATTTGGGATGAGCAAAAATGTCAGCTACTCTGCGCGGCGATTGCCACTTATTGGCGCCTTGGCCGGTCCAAGGGCTTTTATCGCCTGCAGGGAGTTGTTCAATGAAAGATCAAAAAGGCTTCACGCTGATCGAACTGATGATCGTGGTCGCCATCATCGGCATCCTGGCGACCATCGCCTTGCCGATGTACACCAAACACCAGGCCCGCACCAAAGTCACCGCCGGCCTTGCCGAAATCACCGCACTCAAAGTGCCCTTCGAAGACCTGATGAACCAGGGCACCAACATCGCCAACGTCACCGCCCTGGGCGGCCAGGCCAGCACCGCCAACTGCACCATCGAAGCCAGCGGCGTGGCAGCCACGGGTGAGGGGAGCATCAGCTGCACCATCGTCAATGCACCGGGGTTGGTGCTGGACAAGACCATTACCCTGAGCCGCTCCAACGCCAAGGGCTGGGTGTGCGGGACCACGGTCGAGGCGGATTTTGTGCCCAAAGGGTGCGTCGTACCCTGAGCCTGCGGGCTTTGGAAGGGCGGTATTTGGCGTTATTAAACAGTGAGTTGCGAAACGCGGGTGGCAGTGCTAGCGTTAGCCGCAAGCCGGTGTAGCTCAGTCGGTAGAGCAGCGCACTCGTAACGCGAAGGTCGCAGGTTCGATTCCTGTCTCCGGCACCATATATATTGAACCCCAGCTTGTTTCACAATTTCGACAACCCCAATGAAACCGCCATCTTGGCGGTTTTTTTGTGTGCTGCTTTCGGCGGTTTTCAGTACATCATTTTGTGTACTTCCAGATTCGATTAGGTTGGTGATGTACTAGCGGACACTCTGGCAGGCACCCAGGTCAAACGTTGTGTTTGGCAGAAAATTTTTGGTCACGCTGTCTTGCAGTTGATGCCAATACCCTTTCAGTCGGAAATGGCCAACATACGCGATGTATTTGAGGGTCAAGCTGTCATCGTTGACAATCAAACCCCGCTCTTTCAGCTTGGCGAGCAGTGCCTGAAGCAGGACCCTACCCGTTGGGCAGGACGTGTGGCGAGTGTGTTGGGTTCAGGCAATCGAGCGATTATGTTCGCGTTAACTGCTCGGCTCCGGCTCGGGCCTCGTTCGGATGAAGCAGTCGTGGAATCTAACGAGGCGTGCTTTCAGATAGACCTTGCATTCAGGTTTACGACTGCTACGCAGCCGGACGCAGGCTTCGCCAGCTGCTACATGAAAATCTGTTGCGGCAAAGAAATGTTGGCTGATGCCAGCAAACCCCATCATGAAGGCTTGCTGGCAATCGCCTTTCAAGAGGGCCTATCGCTGAGCGGCATCCGCATTTCCAGCGCCCTGGCTCTCAATTCCATCCACCACCGCATCCACCAACGCCTTGGCCATTTCGATGGAGTGCAAAGTGGACCACAGCAGTCCATCGTTCGTGGTGGTCTCGCTCATACACAGATGGTAGGTCGTCGCTCGCGCGCATCTGAGCGACAGCGAGGCGTGCACCAAGGCGTCTTCGGCATTGATTCCGGCGCACACGGCAAACAAGGGATCATGCCCGGCAT
>CAYVPI010000189.1:0-8710 GCA_964453495.1 uncultured Pseudomonas sp.
GGCCTGCGCTCGATCCTGCGCCACGACCCGGACAAGATCATGGTCGGCGAGATCCGTGACCCGGATACCGCACAGATCGCCGTGCAGTCGGCCCTGACCGGTCACCTGGTGTTCACCACCATCCACGCCAACAACGTCTTCGACGTGATCGGCCGCTTCACCCAGATGGAAATCGACCCCTACAGCCTGGTTTCGGCGCTCAACGCGGTGCTGGCCCAGCGCCTGATCCGTCTGGTGTGCAGCGACTGCGCCAAACCCCACCCACCGACTGCCGCGGAACTGGCGGCCTCGGGCCTTCAGGCCGATGCGGTCAAGGATTACCACTTCGTCCACGGCCACGGCTGCGGCCGTTGCCGGGGCACCGGCTACCGCGGCCGCACGGCCATTGCCGAGTTGCTGCACCTGGACGACGAGATTCGCCAGATGATCATCGAACGCCAACCGGTCGCGCGTATCAAGGCCGTGGCATGCAGCCGTGGCCTGGTGTTGTTGCGCGGCTCGGCCCTGGAACTGGTGCGTGATGGACGTACGACACTTGAGGAGATCAACCGTGTCACATTCGTGGGCTGAGCGTTATATCGCCGTACTGGGGCCAACCGGTGTCGGCTTGTGCCGCAAACGTGGCGGCAATTGCGAATGGCTGGGCAGCGTCGGCTTCATCAGCGACCACTTTCCCGCCTGGCCGGTGGCTACCGAAACCTTGGAACGGCTGCTGGCCGAACAGGTTCGCGGCCGCGCCGAACTCTGCGTGCTGCTTTCGGGCCACTACAACCGCTTCTGCCGGGTACCGTGGAGCGACCAGATCAACAGCCGCGACGAGTTGCAGGCCTATGCCGGTGTCTGCTTCGAAGAGATCTTCGGCCTCTCGGCGCAAAGCTGGACTTTCAGCCTTTCGGCCGAAGCGGCCGGGCAGGCGCGTGTCGCCGCAGCGGTGCCCGATGAGTTGCTGCTGCGCCTGCGCAGCCTGGCCAACAACTTGAGCCTGCGCCTGGTCTCGGTGCAGCCTTACCTGATGGCCGCGTTCAACCGCTTCGATGGGCAACTGGCCAAGGATGACTTCCTGTTCGTGGTTGCCGAACCTGGGCGCAGCACCCTGCTGCTGGCCCGCGAGGGGCACTGGCAAGGCGTGCGTTCAGTGTGCAGCCCTGACTCCGACGGCGCCCTGGCGGCATTGATTGCCCGCGAGTGCGAACTGTTCGATGGCGACAGCGAACACCCGCTGCCGGTCTACCTGCACGCACCGGGCCGTTTCGACAACCTGTCGGGCCTTGAGCAGGATGCCGTGGTCGTGCTCAATACGGCGCCTGTGGCACCGGTGCGTGACGTGCTGTATGTCATGTCCCAGGCGGTGAATTAAATGCGCGCCCTGATGCTGGACTTTCAGCCCCGGCGCCGGGCCAGTGCGTTGGGTTGGAGCCTGCTGCTGGTCGGCGTGGTGGTTGCCGCCGCCGGCCTGTGGACGCACCTGCAACTTGATGCGCAGGCGCAACAGGCCGATGGCCGCCTGCGCCACGCCCAGGGGCAATTGCACGGCGACAGCCAGGGCAGCACCGGCCTGTCGCCAGCCCAAAGCCGCGAGCAGGCCAGCCGTATGGCTGAAATGCGGCGCATTTCGGCGCAGCTGCGCAGGCCTTGGGAAAACCTGTTCGCCATGCTCGAAACACTGCCACGCGATAAGGTCGCGCTGCTGGCCCTGACCCCCGATGCACGCAAGGGCCAGGTGCGTATCAGCGCCGAGGCGCGCGACCTGGAGGCGATGCTGGAATTTCACCACCAGCTCGAAGCCAGTGCAGAACTCAGCGACGTATCGTTGCTCAACCACGAGGTCGACGCCAAATCGCCCGAGCACCCTGTGCAATTCAACCTGCAAGCCAGTTGGGAGGTGGGTGATGCGCATCCCTAGGCTGATACTTGAAGAGCAACTGCAACGCCATGGCTGGCCAGCCCTGGCCGGTGCCGCTCTGCTGCTGGTGGCGCTGGGTTACAGCGCGGTCGCGGTGCTGCCGGCCTGGCAGCGCTTGCAGGGCTTGAGCGCCCAGAACGAAGAGGCCAGCACTTACTTGACGCAGATCGAGCAGGGCGTGGTTGCCGCCCCTGAAGTGCCCTCACGGCAACTCGATGAGTTCCGTCAGCGCCTGCCGGCGCAACAGGAAGCAACCTCGGCCATCGACCGCATCTATGCCCTGGCCGCCAAGGAACGGATTGTCCTGGCCCGTGGTGAATATGCCCTGGGCACCGACCCCAAGACCCACCTGGCGCGTTACTCGATCCTGTTGCCGGTGCGCGGCAACTACCCGCAGGTGCGGCGTTTTCTGCACGCGCTGCTAACCGAGTTGCCAGCGGTGGTGCTGGAGGATGTCGACCTGCAGCGCAAGCGCATCGCCGACACCGAACTCAACGGCCGCATTCGTCTGACCCTCTACCTGTCGAGGTCATCATGAACGCACGCAAAGTCTTGGGTTGGGGGGGCTTTTTCGCGGTGTCGGCACTCATTGCCTGGGCTCCGGGCCACTGGTTTGAAGAGGCCGACGACGTCGTCGTGGCAGTGCCGGCGGCCAGCGCCCCGGGCAAGTCGGTCGTGGCGGCGCAAGCCGGTGCTGCCAAGGCACCAGCGGCCACCCTCGTCAAACCCGCCCCGCTGCTTGCCGGTGCCGATCTGTTCGCGGCCAAAAGCTGGAAACCGGCACCGGTGCTGGCCACGGTCAGCGCAGCCCAGGCCCAGGCAGCCGTCGCACCGGTGGTTGCGCCCATGGCACCACCGCTACCTTTTCAGTTCATCGGCCGGCTCGATGATCGCAACGATGTGCAAGTGTTCCTGCAAAACGGCGAAAAGCTCTATGTCGTGCGTAACGGCGACATGATCGATGACACCTACAGGATCGTGGGTATCTCCGCTACTGAGATGAACATGGTCTACCTGCCTTTGCACCAGTCCCAGACTTTGTCTGTAGGGAGTGCTCCATGATCGCGGTCAAACGGACATCACCGTTGCTGTGGCTGATATTGGGGACCAGCTTGATGCTGGCCGGTTGCAGTGCCATGGTGGCAAGAAAACAAGGGATGGCCCTGATTGAAGACGGCCAGTACGAGGCAGGGATCAGTCGCCTGGAGGAGGGCCTGAAGGACAACCCGCGTGACGTCAAGCTGAACATGGCCCTGAGCCATGCCCGTGCTCGTTCAGTCAAGGCCCTGCTGGCCCAGGCCGACCTGGACCGCTCGGTGCGCGACTTTGACTCGGCCAGCGAAGGCTACCGGCGGGTGCTGGTGATCGAGCCACACAATGAGCGGGCCAAGGATTCCCTGCGCCAGCTCGAATACCTGGGCACCCTCGATTCGCGCCTGGTCCAGGCCCAGACCGACCTGCGCCGCGGCGACCTGGTCGGGGCCGACCGCCAGGTGCGCTACATTCTCAATCTGGATCCCAAGCACGAAGGCGCCCTGGAAATGCGCCGCGCCATCGATGAGGTCAAGAGCCGCACCAACGTACCCAACCCGCAACTGCGCACACGCCTGGAGCGGCCGGTCACCCTGGAGTTTCGCGATGCCAACCTCAAGGTCATCTTCGAGGTGCTGTCCCAGGTCGCAGGGTTGAACTTCATCTTCGACAAGGACCTGCGCCCCGAACTCAAGGCCACCATCTTCGTACGCGATGTACGCATCGAGGACGCCGTGGAACTGCTGCTGCAGCAGAACCAGTTGCACCAGAAAGTGGTGAACGAGAACACCATCCTGATCTACCCCGACTCGCCGCAGAAAACCAAGGATTACCAGGAGCTGGTGATGCGCACCTTCTACCTGACCAACATCGACGCCAACACCGCGCTGAACATGGTCAAAACCATGCTCAAGACCCGCGACGTGTTCGTTGACGAGCGCCTCAACACCCTGACTATGCGTGACACGGGCGATGCGGTGCGCATGGCCGAGAAGCTGTTGCAGTCCCAGGACCAGTCCAACCCTGAAGTCGTACTGGAAGTAGAAGTGATGGAAGTGGCGCGCTCGCGCATCCTCGACCTGGGCCTGCAATGGCCGAACACCTTCGGGGTGGTCAACTCCGACGGCTCGCCCGTTGCGCTTCTCGACCAGCTCAAGCACATCGATTCGAGCCGTATCACCATCAACCCGTCGCCACAGTTGAAAATCAATGCCCAGGACAACGACGTCAACACCCTGGCCAGCCCGGTGATCCGTGTCAGCAACCGCGAGCAGGCGCGCATCCACATCGGCCAACGGGTGCCGATCGTCAGCGCCACGTCGGTGCCTTCCACTCAGGGCCCGGTCATTACCGAAAGCATCACCTACCTGGATGTCGGTCTGAAACTGGAAGTCACCCCGGTGGTGCACTTGAACAACGAAGTGGCAATCAAGGTTGCGCTCGAAGTCAGTAACGCCAAGCCGCTGGAAGCGACCCGCAACGGCACCATTCCGGTCCAGGTCGACACCCGCAACGCCCAGACCACCCTGCGCCTGCACGACGGTGAAACCCAGATCCTGGCCGGCCTGATGCGCAACGACCACCTGGCCACCGGCAACAAGATCCCGGGCCTGGGCGACATCCCTGGGCTGGGCCGGTTGTTCGGCAGCAACAAGGACACCATGGACAAGTCCGAACTGGTGCTCTCCATCACCCCACGCATCGTGCGCAACCTGCCGTACCAGAGCCCATCGGACATGGAATTCCCGTCGGGCACCGAAACCAGCATGCGCATTCACAACGAAAACCCTGCTGTAGTGGAAGACTCGGAAAGCGGCGTGGCAGCGCCCATGGGCGCCCAGCCTCTGGCAGTGGCACCTGTGCAGGTGAAGGTTCAGCCATGAAAACGTCCGAACGCGGTTTCACCCTGATCGAGGTAGTAGTCACCCTGGCGTTGGTCGGGTTGCTGGCAGCGATGGCTGCGCCCTTGACCGAAACCGTGATTCGGCGTGGCAAGGAACAGGAGCTCAAGATGGCCCTTTACCAGATCCGCGATGCCATCGATGCCTACAAGCGCGCCGCCGATGCCGGGCATATCGAGAAATCGGTGGGCAGCAACGGCTACCCACCGAACTTGCAGGTGCTGGTCGAGGGTGTACGCGATGTGCGCAGCGCCAAGGGGGCCAAGTTCTACTTCCTGCGGCGCATCCCCAGCGACCCGCTGGTCAAGCCCCATGCCAAGGCTACCGACAGCTGGGGCCTGCGCAGCTACGACAGCTCATTGGACAACCCACGGGACGGCGAAGATGTCTTCGACGTGTATTCACTGGCACGTGGCAAGGGCCTCAACGGCATTGCCTACCGGGAGTGGTGAACATGCGACGCAACCAGGGCTTTACCTTGATTGAACTGCTGGTGGTGATGGCGATCATCGCCACCCTCATGACCATCGCCGTACCGCGTTACTTCAACAGCCTGGAAGTGTCGCGCGAAACCACCTTGCGCCAGAGCCTGTCGGTGATTCGCGAGGCTTTGGACCACTACTACGGCGACACCGGGCGTTACCCCGATTCGATCGAAGAGTTGGTCAACCAGCGCTACTTGCGCAGCCTGCCTTTGGACCCGATTACCGAACGCACCGACCTGTGGGTGCTGGTATCGCCGCCCGATGGCGTGGGCGGTGGGGTGGCCGATGTGAAAAGCGGCGCAACGGGGAGGGCTCGTGATGGTAGCCAATTCGCCGAGTGGTAGTACGGCAGCCTCCCAGGGTGGCTTTACTTACCTTGGAGTACTGTTTTTGATCGTGCTGATGGGCTCGGCCCTGGCCACTGCCGGCGAGGTCTGGTCGACGATCGGCCAACGTCAGCGCGAGCGCGAATTGCTCTGGGTCGGCACCCAGTACGCCCAGGCGCTGCGCAGCTACTATCGGTCCTCGCCGGGCCTTGCGCAGTACCCGGTCGAGCTGGCCGACCTGCTTGAAGACAAGCGCTTCCCGGCCCCGCAACGGCACCTGCGCAGGCTCTATCCAGATCCGCTGACCAACAGCCTCGACTGGGGCCTGGTGCACTCCGTCGACGGGCGCATAACCGGCGTCTACAGTCAGGACACGGGCAAGCCATTGATACAGGCGAACTTTCCCACCCAGTGGGCGGATTTCGAAGGGTTGAAGCAGCATTCGGACTGGCAGTTCGTTGCCGAGAAAGCGTTTCTCGACGGCCCGGCCGCCCCCGGACAAGCGGAAGCCAAATCCCTTGGAGCAACAAGTCAGTAGTTAAGGAGCGCGTCCATGTTCGGCTATTGGCAACAAACGTCCCGTTCTACCTCTGGCAGCACTGCGCAGCGGCCCCTGGGCCTGGCGCTGGTCCTGCTGAGCCTGGCAGGTACGGCGACAGCCGACCCGGAAGACGAAATGATGGGTTTTATCGTCGACCGCTGCATCACCCGCGTTTGTCACGACTTCTACGATGCCTTTGCTGACCGCTTGAGCAATACCAGCCGCCTGGATTTCAACCTGGCGGTATTCGAACGCCCCGACCCGCGCTGGGGGAGCCTGATCTGGGTCGAGTACGAGCAACGCACCCTTTACCGGCGCTTCCTGGCGCCCAACACCGTGGCCCTGGATGGCATCGCCAAAGAGGCAGCCGACCAGGTCAAGAACCGCATCGCACAGAGCAAACTGGAAGTCCTGCTGCAGGACACCACCGATTTGGAGAAGGACGAGTTATGAACAAGAATATCCCTTCGCTCTCGATCATCCTGGCCGCTGGCCTGGCGCTGGCCACCAGCGCCAATGCGACCCAGCTGGTCTACACACCGGTCAACCCCAACTTCGGTGGCAACCCGCTCAACGGTGCCTACCTGCTCAACAATGCGCAGTCGCAGAACGACCACGACGACCCCGACCTCAAGCGCTCCACTGCAGGCACCACAGCCTTGGAACGCTTCACCAGCCAGCTCGAATCGCGTTTGTTGTCGCAACTGCTGACCAACATCCAGAACGGTAATACCGGCAGCCTGCAAACCGATCAGTTCCTGATCGACATCGTCGACGACTCCGGCGCATTGACCATTCAGGTCACCGACAAAACCAGCGGTGAAATTTCAGAAATCGTCGTCGATGGGCTCGGCGCCAATTGAACCCACGTCAAAAGGGATGACAGGCCATGAAAAGAATTTTGCTGTTGGTCACGCTGGTAGCCGCACTGCAAGGATGCACCGCGATTCGCACACCCATGCCAGCGGAGCAGGAAGCTGAAATTCCAACATTAACCCCACGGGCATCGACCTATTACGACCTGATCAACATGCCACGGCCCAAGGGTCGGCTGGTGGCAGTGGTGTATGGTTTTCGTGACCAGACCGGGCAATACAAGCCCACCCCGGACAGTTCCTTCTCCACCAGCGTGACCCAGGGCGCGGCGAGCATGCTGATGGATGCCCTGCAGGCCAGCGGCTGGTTCGTGGTGCTGGAACGCGAAGGCCTGCAGAACTTGCTGACCGAACGCAAGATCATCCGCGCCTCGCAGAAAAAGCCCAACACGCCGGTGAACATCCAGGGCGAGCTGCCTCCTTTGCAGGCGGCCAACCTGATGCTTGAAGGCGGCATCATCGGTTACGACACCAACGTACGCACCGGCGGGGAGGGCGCGCGCTATCTCGGCATCGGCGGTTCCCAGGAATACCGGGTCGACCAGGTCACCGTAAACCTGCGGGCGGTGGATGTACGCAGCGGCCAGGTGCTGTCCAACGTGATGACCACCAAGACCATCTACTCGATCTCCCGTAACGCTGGGGTATTCAAGTACATCGAGTTCAAGAAACTGCTGGAAATGGAAGCCGGCTATACCACCAACGAACCGGCGCAACTGTGCGTGCTCTCGGCAATCGAATCGGCGGTGGGCCATATGCTCGCCCAGGGCATCGAACGCAAGATGTGGCAAGTGGCCGACGGCAGCGGGCCGGAAGATCCGACCGTGGACAAGTACTTGAGCCAGAACCGTACTGAAGGGCCAGAAATGCCAGCACAATAACCTGTAGCAGCTGCCGTCAGGCTGCGTCCAGCCGCAATACGGCGTCGATTCTGGACGCAGCCTGGCGGCAGCTGCTACAGGCACCTTCAGCTCAACGGGATGGCTGCCTGGCCGCTCCATCCAACAACGCATCCACCAGGGCACGCGCCATCTCGGCATTCTGGATCAGGCCCAGCACCAGGCCCTTGTCGTTCAGGTGCAGGTGCTCGACCACATCCCAGGCCGCGGCTTCGACACAACCGAGCAGCATGCCCACTTGCAACAGCGCATCCTCGGCGCGAATACCTTCACGGACACAGAAGAGCGGCTGGCTGTCGCTGTCCAGGGTGCCGAAGGGTTTGGCGGCGGTGGTGTGATTGGAGAAAGAGGGGGTGGATCGGGGACGATCTTGATCATGGTGTTACTCCTATGCAGTGGGAGCTGACACCTTTCGCTGCGATACGAATGGGTGGCAGCTGTGCGCGGTTTCGCAGACCGAGGCATAGGAACTCGGCGCACCCGAAGGTGCCCCACGCACAACCGCCATAAAGCGATACATGGACGTTGTTGCGCTATGCCTCGGACTGCGACATCCGGTCGTTGAATTGGCAACGACCGGCCAAGACTAGCTACGCGTCCAGGTAAGCACAACAGGGTAAAACGTGCGCGGATTATGCTTGGGAAATGGCCTGCTGCAAACCAAGAAAGTGTATGTAAGAAAGGCCTTGCGGCCATCGCTGGCAATCGGAATGCCGCACCACCAGCTTGTATGGTAAGACTTGAAGGG
>CAYVPI010000190.1:0-8693 GCA_964453495.1 uncultured Pseudomonas sp.
GTGGCACCCTGGGCCGCATGCTGTTCTCCAACGACGAGATCCTCAAGTCGGTCAAAGTGATTTCCGGTGGTGAGCAAGGCCGCATGCTGTTCGGCAAGCTGATCCTGCAAAAGCCGAACGTACTGGTGATGGACGAACCAACCAACCACCTGGACATGGAATCGATCGAGGCGCTGAACCTGGCGCTGGAGAACTACCCGGGCACGCTGATTTTTGTCAGCCATGACCGCGAGTTCGTGTCGTCCCTGGCCACCCGCATCATCGAACTGAGCGCCGATGGCGTGGTCGACTTCAGCGGCACCTATGACGACTACCTGCGTAGCCAGGGTGTGGTGTTCTAACCCACCAAACGACAATCCCTGGAGCTGCCTTGGCTGCGATCGCCCGCAAAGCGAGCGCATGCCGTTGCAGGCAACTCGGTGTAACGCCCGACGCAGCCTTGCGGCAGCTACTACAGGATCCACGTTTGCCTGGAAAAACTCGTTAGCCTGCTTTCTTTTATCCCTCACCCCAGCCATGATGCAAGCCTCCCACCGCCCGCCAGCGAACGAGCCTCATGCCTGCGCAACAACCCGCCACACCGTCGTCGATGTCGATCACCCTGCAAATCCTGTCCATCGTCTTCTACACCTTCATCGCCTTCCTTTGCATCGGTTTGCCCATCGCCGTATTGCCTGGCTATGTGCATGACCAACTGGGCTTCAGCGCAGTCGTAGCCGGAATGACCATCGGCTCGCAATACCTGGCGACACTGCTCAGCCGCCCATCGGCCGGACGATTGGCTGACAACCTGGGGACCAAGCGCGCGATCATCTACGGACTGGTCGGTATTGCCCTGAGTGGTGTCTTGACCCTGGCCTCCGCATTGCTGATAGAGCTGCCCACCCTGAGCCTGGTAGTGCTGATCATTGGGCGTTTGTCGCTGGGTATCGCCCAGGGCTTGATCGGTGTCGGTACCAATAGCTGGGGTATCGGCCAGCTCGGCCCGGACCACACGGCGCGAATGATTTCCTGGAACGGCATCGCCTCTTATGGCGCCATTGCCCTGGGTGCTCCGCTGGGCGTCATTCTGGTGGATGGGTTGGACTTTGCCGCCCTGGGCATCGCCCTGACCGCCCTCGCCTTGCTGGCACTGGCGATTATTCGCAAAAAACCTTCGCTGGCGGTTACCGGTGGCGAGCGTCTGCCGTTCTGGACGGCATTCGGCCGGGTCGCGCCATTCGGCACCGGCCTGGCTTTGGCTTCTATCGGTTATGGCACCCTGACCACCTTCATCACGCTGTACTACCTCCAACAAGGCTGGACAGGTGCGGCCTGGTGCCTGACGGCCTTCGGCGTCAGCTTTGTGGTGGCGCGGTTGCTGTTCGTCAATGCGATCAACCGCCTGGGCGGCTTTCGCGTGGCCATTGCCTGCATGGCCATCGAGACCCTGGGCCTGGTCCTGCTCTGGCTCGCCCCTTCGACTGTCTTCGCCCTCGCAGGCGCGGCGCTGGCAGGTTTTGGCTTGTCGCTGGTGTACCCGGCGCTCGGTGTCGAGGCCATCAAGCAAGTGCCCACTTCCAGCCGGGGCGCGGGTTTGAGCGCCTATTCGGTGTTTTTCGACCTGGCGCTGGCTATCGCCGGGCCGCTGATGGGTGCGGTCGCACTGCACCTGGGTTACCCCTGGATATTCTGCGGGGCCGCCCTGCTGGCGCTGGCGGGTTTGCTCCTGACGTTGTTGCTGGCCCGACGTGCCCCCGGTCAGTGACCGGCAGTACGCTGACCGGCTGGGTCCGCCGTACCCAAGGCACGCGTAAAAAAGCGCGCGGCTTCGGCGACCAGCGACCGGTGAATGCCTTCGCGGTCCACGCCCTCGGCATCGGTGCAAAGCGCCGCCATCACTTTATGCTGCTCTGCGCTACACGGCGCCATGAACACAAAGTGCCCTGCCCCTTCCAGCAACCTGTAGTCCGGCATGATCGGCAGCTTGCGGGCCAGGGCATCGGCATTCTTGTCGACGGCGACCAACTGGTCGTTGTCACCACTGTAGAGCAGGGTCGGCACTTGCACCCCGGCCAAGGCATGACGACCGAACATCAGGCTTAACGGCGCCATCAGCATCAGCGCCTTGACCCGTGGGTCCGGCTCGGGGCGCAGGTCGTCGCGGTCGGCGATCAGTTCGCCCTGGGTGCTACAGGCATCGAGGTCATGGGGACGTTCCTTGCAGTAATCGCGCAAACGTTGCAAATCGGGCTGCGCCCCGGACAGGATCAAGGCCGTCTCCCCGCCCGCCGAATAACCAATCACGCCAATCTGCCGGGCATTAACATAGGGCGCCAGGCGTCGATCACCGAGTGTGGCGGTAATGGCTTCGGAAATGTGCAGGGGCCGCCCATACAGATTGCTGAGCGTACCCAAGCGGCTGCGGTCCTTGTAGTTGTCACCAGGATGCAGGACGGCGACCACGACAAAGCCTTGGCGCGCTAGTGACGTGGCCAGGTAATGCAAGGCCAGCGGCGTGCCGGTGTTGCCGTGGGACAGCACCAGCAAGGGGAAACGGCCCTTGGCGATCTTCGCTTCCTCGCCTGCAGCGATCCGGTACCCCCCAAAGCGGCTCTGGTGCGAGCGGCCGATCGACGGGTAGAACGCCAGGGCTTTCATCGGCTGCAAGTCGAGGGGGTCGAGAAAGGTCATGCGGTGATAGCCGACGCTACCGTATTGCTTGGCTTGAGCCGGCTGCGACAGCACAACCAGCCCCAGGCACAAGAACAAAACCGCACACAGCCTGACCATCGCAATGCCCACCGTGAGAAAACCGCTGCACGCCGGGCATCAGTGTATCAGGCCGCCAGTGCCGGACTATGGACAAAGAACAGGCAAAAAAATGCCGGTTGCAGGCATAGGCCTGGCAACCGGCACGGTCGTGCGCCTGCTCAAGCTGCGGCGAACAACTGCTCGGCAATCTGCGCCTGGGCATCGCTCATGGCTTTGCTGCGCACGTCGTCACCATAAGCCAGGCCATGGGCACGGACGATTTCGATGTCGGTGATGCCGATAAAGCCCAGGAACACCTTGAGGAACTCCTCGTGGCCGACACCGGTTGGCTGGCCGACGTGCAAGCCGCCGGAGGTCGACACGATCACCACCTTCTTGCCGCCGCACAGGCCTTCGGGGCCAGCTTCGGTGTAACGGAAGGTCTTGCCGGCGATCGCGATGCGGTCGATCCAGGCCTTGAGCTGGGTCGGCACGGTGAAGTTGTACATCGGTGCGGCGATGACGACGGCATCGGCATCAAGAAACTCTTGCAGGGTATCGGTACTGAGCTGGGCTTCATGCTTCTGTGCGGCATCGCGCAACTCATCCGGGGTACCGGCGGCCACCAGGGTGGCGGCGGAGAAATGGCTGATGGTATCGGCGGCCAGGTCGCGGTAGGTCACCTTGCTTCCCGGCTCGGCTGCTTGCCAGGCCTGGACCACGCTGCGGCTCAGTTGGCGCGAAGCGGAGTTGTCACCGAGGATGCTCGAATCGATATGCAACAGTTTCATGGGGATGTCTCCTGAAAGTGGCGATCGCGGCAAGTGCAATCAAGCTGGAGATAATCCTACCTAACCAAGCAATGAATGATTAGTCAGCATAAATGCGTTAGTTTGTCTCATATACAGGACAATCGAGCACAACCATGCAAGACCTCAACGACCTTTACTATTTCGCCAAGGTGGTCGAAGCCGACGGTTTTGCTGCCGCCGGGCGCTTGCTCGGCATCCCCAAATCGCGCCTTTCACGGCGTATCGCGGAACTGGAAGCACGTCTCGGCGCCCGGCTGCTGCAACGCACCACGCGCAAACTCAAGCTGACAGCGGTGGGCGAACGCTACTTGCGCCACTGCCAGGCCATGTTGTTGGAAGCGGAGATGGCCGACGAGGCGGTTGCCAGCATGTCCAGCGAGCCGCGCGGGCGGTTGCGTGTGTCCTGCCCGGTGGGCCTGGCCCATGAACTGTTGCCGGAGATCATCAGCAGTTTCCTCAAGGCGCACCCCCATGTGCAGCTGGACATGATCCTGCTCAACCGCCGAGTCGACCTGATCACCGAAGGCGTCGACGTGGCCTTGCGCGTGCGCGACCTGGGCGATGAGGACCCGATGCTGGTGACCAAGCGCCTGCGCCAGGCGCAGATGATCCTGGTGGCCGCACCGGGCTTTGTGCAAGGGCGGACCATCGAAAGCCCCGACGACCTGGCCACGGTACCGGTGCTCGGGGCGCTGGAGAGCGACCGCATGGTCCACTTGCGCATGCTTGACCAACAAGGCAACAAACGCGACCTGGTACTCGAAGCGCGCCTGGGCATCGAGGACTTCATTGTGCGCAAGGCGGCGGCAGCGGCCGGCCTGGGCTTCACTGCCTTGCCGCTCATGTACTGTGAAGAAGGCCTGGCCAGTGGCGAACTGGTGCAACTGTTGCCAGCCTGGTCGATGCCTGGCGGCTATTTGCAAGCGGTGTACCCGCATCGACGCGGGGTGCTGCCAGCGGTGCGGGCGTGGATCGACCACTTGGAAGAATCGTTCAAGGCGTGCGGTGATCGCTACGTATAGCCCACCTTGCGGGCCAACAGTACTACCAACAGCACATTCAACAATGCCAAGGCACAGAGGATGACCAGTACGCTGCCTGCATTCGCGACCTGCAAGAGGTAACCGCCCGCGAGTGGCGTCAACGCCTGGGCGATCAGGGACGGTCGGGCCATGCGCCCCATCAGCCGCACATAATTTGCCGGCGACATCAGCGCCAAGGGCAGCAGCCCCCGGATGATGGGCCGCAAACCATTGCCCGCGCCAAACAGCACCAGGCCCAGGGCGGTGGCCACCGGCGCTATCATCACCAGTAACAGGCCCAGGGTCACCAGGACGACCGAGACCAGGGTGATCCACACCGGATGATGCGTGCGCCAGAACACCTGGAGAAACCGCGCGCCCACTTGGCTAGGCCCGACCAGGGCACTCAAGCCCACAGCAATGGCCAGCGAATACCCCTGCCCCTGCAGCAAGGCCAGCAGATGAACAGACATCGCCGTCATGATCACCGCACCCACGGCAAAGGTCGTGGTCAGCAGCAGGTAGACCCGACGATCCACCGCGCCATCCCCACCCTGCCCAGTATTGCCCTTGGCCAGTACCCCGCGGCCACTCGGCAGCACCCACAGGTACAGCGGCGCCACGCTGATCAACAACAGGACGGCATAGCCCTGGCACGTCGTGCGCCAACCGAACTGTTCGATGGCCAGCGCTACCACCGGCCAGCACAGCGTGGTCGCGAAACCTGATATCAACGTAATGCCGGTAATGGCACTGCCCGACCGCTCTCCGTAAAGCGCGGCCAGGGTCGCAAGCAGTGCTTCGAACAACCCCAACGCCATGCCGACACCCAGGACAGCCCAGGCACACAAGAACATTGGTAATGAGTTCGAGGCGGCCATCAGCAGCAGCCCGCTGGCCAGGACCAGGCCACTGCTCGCCAGGATATTGCGCCCACCAAAGCGCGCGATAAGCCTACTGGCCAGAGGTGCCAGCAGCCCACTGACGAGAATGCTCAGCGACAACGCACCATAGACCCATTGGCTGGCCCAGCCCGTGTCTTGCATGATGGGTTCGGCCATCACTGCCATCAGGAAAAATGAGCCGCCATAGGCCAGCAGTTGCAGCATTCCCAAGGAGAAGATGCCGCACTTACCGGGTAACCGAGTAGGGTCTTTCAAAATATCGCCAACAAGAAAGGGAACGGGAAATCGCAGCCCGAAAGCCGCCGAGCGACATTGGATCATCGCGCCCGAAGATAGCGACCGCCGTAGGAATGAAGCTTGGGAGTAACTGCGCAGCCGCCAAAGGAACGTCATCAGGTAGCAATCATGTTCGCCGACGAAACAACCGCTTACATGCTTGATCGCATCTGGCCGGATCGTGGCAATATGGCCTCATTCCAATAAAACGACGACGTCTGGCCGCTACCATGAGATCCACCCCATGACAGGCCCCGCGCACCATAAGGCGGCAGTTTTCCCGAAGCGATTTACTGCTGCGCTCCCGGGTCACAACCTGCTGCTGCGCAAACACCTGCTCGAACGGATGGAGCTTGCCCACAACCAGAAACTGATCCTGGTTTGCGCCGCTGCAGGCACAGGCAAGACCACTCTTGTGCAGCAGTATCACCAACGCAGCCGGCTTGCCGGTCGAGCGGCGCTTTGGGTCAGCCTGCACGCGGGTGATAATGACCTGCAATGCTTCGTCGACCTACTAGGTTGCGCCTTGCACAGCTTGAACCGAACACCACCTGCAGAAACTCACTTTACCTTCGAACAGGTGATGCGCTTGATCGGCCAGGCTGCATCACCCCTGTCGATAGTGCTGGACGGCTTGGAAGTCATTCATGCCCCCGCGGTATTCAGCTGTCTGCAATGCATACTCGATAACCTGCCAGCCGGTGCCACCCTGCTGATCGGCTCGCGCAGGCAACCGGACCTCGACCTTGGCAGCTTGCGAGCACGAGGCCAGATGCTGGAGCTCGACACAGTCGCCCTGCGCCTGAGCCTGGAAGAAACGACCCGGTTTATCCGCGATACCTGCCAGCTGGCACTTTCCGATCAGGTGATCGATACGCTCCAGCAACGCACAGAAGGCTGGATCAGCGCGCTCTATCTGGCCTGCCTGTCCCACCGGGAAACCAGCGAGGACATGGCCAGGATCGCCTCCTTCTCTGGTACGAACCCGCAATTGGCCCAGTACCTGAGCGAAGATGTCCTCTGCCAGCTGGACGAAGAAACCCTACTGTTTCTACTGCAAACCAGTATCGCAACTTCCCTTTGCGCGCCACTGTGCGATGCGTTGAGCGGCCGCGACGACAGTGCAGCGATGCTACAACGGCTGGTGCGCGACAATCTCTTACTGCAGCCAGTCGACGACCAGCAACAGCATTTCCGTTATCACGGCCTGTTCGCCGAATATCTGCGCCAGACCCTGCCGCGGCGCTTTCCTGGCTACGCCGACAGGCTGCGGCAAGTGGCAGCACGTTGGTATATCGATGCCGGCAAGCCCGCCTGCGCCATCGACTACCTGCTCGATGGCAATGCCCCTCGCGAGGCGGTCAAGCTGCTGGCCGAGCACATCGAGGGCTTTGTCGAAAGCGGGCGTACACGCAGGCTGCTGCGCTGGCTGGACCGCTTTGAGGCCGAGCTGCTCGACGAACACCCACGGTTGTACCTTGTGTATGGCTGGGCCCTGCTGTTCGCGCGGCGCTTCAAGGACGCCCGTCGCTTGATCGATCACTTGAGCGAGCATGGCCGAAGCCCGCAGGCGAAAACCTTGCAATGCCTGTGGCTGGGCGTGACTGACCAGAGTGAAGAGTGCTGCAGCGTCGCCTTGACGCACCTGCAGCAACTGCCTGCCCATGAGAGCTTTCAGATTCGCCTGGTGGTCAATGCGCTGACCTTGCAGTTGATCGCATGCGGCCGCATCGAGGGCGCCCGGGAGCTACTCTTGCGATCCCCAGCGTGCGGTGTTCGCCACTGCATCGAGAGTGTGCTCGACCTGAGCCAGGGCCGCCTCGGCGCAGCCCTGCAACGCCTGCAACGGTTCGCGGATCACAACGATGCCAGGAACACAGCGCGACTGACATGCAATGTCATCACAGCGTTGCTGCTGTATGAGCGCGGGGAGCTGTCACTGGCCGAAGGTTTGCTCACACCTGCCCTGTCACAGGCCCGCGACGCCAGCACGCCTGACACTGTGATCATTTGCCATGTGCTGATGGCGCGCCTGGCCCTGAGTCGAGGTGATCGTGATGTTGGTTTGCAGCACTTGGTGCAACTTGAACAGATTGGCCGCCAGGCAGGCTCGCAACGTATCCAGTGTTCGGCCTGGCTGGAACACGCCCGCGTCGCGACCCTGGACAAGCGCCTGGATACCGCCGAGCAAGCCATGCATACGGTGCAGCGGCTGAGCGACTGGGACCGGCCGGGCATCCTGCTGCACGCCAATGACGTCGACTGCCCGCTGATAGCACGCCTGCGCCTGCGCATTGCCCAAGGCGATTACAGCGCTGGCGCCACAGCCCTGCAGATGGCCATCGAGATAGCCGGAACACACCAGCATAAACGTCGCCAGATCAAACTACTGCTGTTGTTGGCCATGGCCCGGGATGGTCAGAGAAACACTCGGCTTGCCCGGCAGGCGCTTGAACAGGCGCTGCGGCTGGCCTGCGTTGAAGGTTTTCTGCAAAGCTTCATCGAGGAAGGTGAGCGCCTGGTCAACCTGCTTGAACGCTGGCTTGCGCGCCGACAGACCGCACTCGATAGCGAAACGGCTTTTGTCATCCGCGTGCTGGAGCAGCTTGGCAGGGCGCCGTGCAATATCGACGTTCCCGGCGCAAATTGTTCGCTGGCACTGACGACACGGGAAGTACAAGTGTTGCAGTTGCTTGCGGTAGGGCACCGCAATCGTGCCATTGCCGAAAAGTTGTTCCTCAGTGAATGCACGGTGAAAAGCCACCTGCGCAAAATCAACGTCAAACTCGGTACCAGCAACCGCATCCAGGCCTTGGCCATCGCCCGCAGTCAAGGCTGGCTGGATTGACACCGTCAGAGCAACGGGTAGTGTGAGGCTGGACAATGCTTTTGTAGCAGCAACTGTCTTGCTCGGCTTATTGCGTCTGCCACTCTGTACCATCGCG
>CAYVPI010000191.1:0-8599 GCA_964453495.1 uncultured Pseudomonas sp.
GTGGTGGTGTTCCTGTTCATCTTCTGCTCGATCGTGTTCTTCTTCCCGGAAATGGGTGGCTATTTCCTCGAGAAGCCGAACTTCGAAGTGGCCAACGCCTTCAAGACCCCCGAGCACATTGCTCCGGTCTGGTACTTCACTCCGTTCTACGCCATCTTGCGTGCCGTTCCGGACAAGCTCCTGGGTGTAATCGCCATGGGTGCCGCAATCGCGGTCCTGTTCGTGCTGCCATGGCTGGACCGTAGCCCGGTCAAGTCGATGCGCTACAAGGGCTGGATGAGCAAGATCTGGCTGGTGGTGTTCTGCATCTGCTTCGTGATCCTGGGCGTGTTGGGTGTTCTGGCACCGACGCCGGGCCGTACGTTGCTGTCGCAGGTATGTACCTTCCTGTATTTCGCCTACTTCATTCTGATGCCTTTCTATACCAGGCTCGAGAAGACCAAACCGGTTCCGGAAAGGGTGACTGGCTGATGAAAAAGCTATTTGCAGCATTGATTCTGGCAGTGATGCCTGCGTTGACCTTCGCCGCGAGCGAGCATGGTCCGGTACTGGACAAGGTCGATATCGACCTCGCCGACAAGGCTGCCATGCAAGATGGTGCGCGTACGTTCGCGAACTATTGCATGGGCTGCCACAGCGCCAAGTTCCAGCGTTACGAGCGTGTTGCCGATGACCTCGGTATCCCTCACGAGCTGATGCTGGAAAAGCTGGTGTTCACCGGCGCCAAGATCGGCGACCACATGAACATCGGCATGCAGCCGGCAGATGCCAAGGCCTGGTTCGGCGCTGCGCCACCTGACCTGACCCTGGTTGCTCGTGTGCGTGGCACCGATTGGCTGTACACCTACCTGCGTGCGTTCTATGAAGACCCGGCTCGCCCATGGGGTGTGAACAACAAGGTATTCCCGAACGTGGGTATGCCTAACGTTCTGGTGGGCCTGCAAGGGCGCCAGGTTGTTGGTTGCAAGCAGGTTCAGACCGTGGCCGATGGCAAGAAGCAATTCGACCCATTGACCGGTGCGCCGCTGACTCATGAAGCCTGTGATCAGCTGACCGTCGTGCCGAAGTCCGGTGCCCTGACGCCTGAGCAGTTCGATGAGAAGGTCAAGAACCTGGTGACCTTCCTGGCCTACTCGGCCAACCCGGTCAAGTTGCAGAGCCAGCGCATCGGTACGTATGTGCTGCTGTACCTGGCGTTCTTCTTCGTATTCGCCTATCTGCTGAAGCGCGAGTACTGGAAAGACGTGCATTGATAGTGATGTAAAATTTGCTGTTGCTTGCGCGCCCTGAGGCGTCTCTGCACACAGCGAGTATGGAGCAGGCGGTAGTCGATCCGGAGCGATCCGGGCGGGCGACCCGAGAGGTCTGTTCAGGCATACTCGTTAAAGAGACGTTCCCAGGGCGCGTTTGTATTTGTATCTTTCATAATTTCAAGCGAGGAGGACCGCCATGGGCGTGACCAACCGGTTGGCCTGTTACTCCGACCCCGCCGACCACTATTCTCATCGGGTTCGCATCGTTCTCGCCGAGAAGGGTGTCAGCGCCGAGATCATCAATGTCGAGGCTGGTCGTCAGCCGGCGAAGCTGATCGAAGTGAATCCTTACGGCAGCGTGCCGACCCTGGTCGATCGCGACCTGGCGTTGTACGAATCCACCGTGGTGATGGAATACCTGGACGAGCGTTACCCGCATCCGCCATTGCTGCCTGTCTACCCTGTGGCGCGCGCCAACAGTCGCTTGTTGATGCACCGCATACAACGGGACTGGTGTGGCCTGGTGGATGTGATTCTTGACCCTCGTAGCAAGGAGGCGGTGCGCGTGCAGGCCCGCAAGGAGCTACGCGAGAGCCTGACCGGGGTGTCGCCGCTGTTTGCCGACAAGCCGTTTTTCCTCAGTGAGGAGCAAAGCCTGGTCGACTGTTGTCTATTGCCAATACTGTGGCGATTGCCGATCCTAGGTATCGAATTGCCGCGGCCGGCCAAGCCGTTGCTGGACTATATGGAGCGTCAGTTTGCGCGGGAAGCCTTCCAGGCCAGCCTCTCCGCGGCTGAACGTGAAATGCGCTAGGTTGTAAGGAGCTGTTGATGAATTCCAGTCGTCCCTATTTGGTACGCGCACTTTACGAGTGGATCGTGGATAACGATTGCACTCCGCACATGTTGGTCAATGCCGAGTACCCTGCAGTGCAGATTCCCCAGGGCTTTGCCAGTGATGGTCAGATCGTCCTGAATATCTCGCCCAGTGCCGTGCGTCATTTGCACATGGATAACGAGGCGGTGAGCTTCGAAGGTCGCTTCGGTGGCGTGGCACATACCTTGTACGTGCCTACAGGTGCGATCCTGGGTGTTTATGCGCGGGAGAATGGTCAAGGTATGGTCTTTGACCTGGAGCCGCCTGTAATTGACGAGGATGAGGGCGAAGAAGGTTTCGGCGTTGAGTCCGAGCCCGACGATGATGGCCCGCCATCGGGTGGTCAGCCGCCGCGCCCAAGTGGCAGGCCCAGCCTTAAAGTGGTCAAGTAACAAAAAAAAGGCGACCCGAGGGTCGCCTTTTTCTTGCCTGCCATTATCTGACTGGCGGGTTTCAGTCGATGTATTCGAACAGTTTGACGATTTTCTGCACGCCGGAAACGCTCTGTACCAGGGCGGTAGCCTGGTTGGCTTCCTGGCGGGTGACCAGGCCCAGCATGTAGACAATGCCGTTCTCGGTGATGACCTTGATGCGCGAGCCCGGGATGTTCGTGTCGGCGATCATCTGGGTCTTGATCTTGGTGGTCAGCCAGGTGTCATTATTGCGCGCCAGCAGCGAGGAGGGCTGCATGACCTGCAATTCGTTGTGGACTTTCTTTACCCGTTGCACGGAGCTGGCGGCCTGTTCGGCCATGGCTTTGAGGTCCGCCCGTGGGGTTTGTCCGGCCAGCAGCACGATGCCGTTGAAGCTGCTCACAACGATATGCGAGTTCTTGTCCAGGTCGGGGCTGGCCTTGGCAACGTTGACTGCGACCTTGGTTTCGATCAGCGAGTCGTCAATCTTGCTGCCCAGGGTGCGGGTACCACGATCGTCTTCGATCGGGGCTTCGCGCGAGGCATTGATTACCGAGCTGCAGCCGCTGAGGCCGAGGCACAGGGTCAGGGCCATCAGGCCGAGGCGATTAGGGGTCATTCTTCACTCCCGAACAATTGGCTGTCGATCAAGTCGCAAAGGCAGTGGATCGCCAGCAGGTGGACTTCCTGGATACGTGCGGTGACGTTGGCCGGTACGCGAATCTCTACGTCCTCAGGCAAAAGCAGCGACGCCATGCCGCCGCCATCGCGACCGGTCAATGCTACGACAATCATTTCGCGATCATGTGCGGCCTGGATCGCTTGAATTATGTTCGCCGAGTTGCCGCTGGTGGAAATTGCCAGCAAGACATCACCGGGCTGGCCGAGTGCGCGGATTTGCTTGGAAAAGATTTCGTTGTAGCTGTAGTCGTTGGCGATGGAGGTAATGGTCGAGCTGTCGGTCGTCAAGGCGATGGCTGGAAGGCTGGGCCGCTCGCGCTCGAATCGGTTGAGCAGTTCCGACGAAAAGTGCTGGGCATCGCCGGCCGAGCCGCCGTTGCCGCAGGAAAGCATCTTGCCCTCGTTGAGCAGCGCATTGACCATGACCTGACTGGCTTGCTCGATGTGCGGTGCAAGGACTTCCATCGCCTGTTGCTTGGTGTTGATGCTGGCCTGAAATAGCTGGCGAATTCGGGATTGCATGTCCATCAGTGTGACCTTAAGTAGGGCGGCTGGTCGGGCGCTGTCCGGGTCTTCCCGGAGGCTTCCCGGCACATGAATGTGCAGCCCGCAAAGCAAAGAGCAAAAAAACGTTGGTTGAAATAGGGGTTCGGCGCATACCGCAAGCGCGATAGTCAGCTATCGAAGGCGTTCTTCAGCCAGTTCAGCCTTGGGGACGAACCTGGCGTACCTTCGAGGGCGATCACGTCGAAGCGGCAGGGGTGTTTGGCCCACTGCGACTCCTTTTGCAAAAAATACTGTGCGGCCAAAATCAGTTTCTCGCGCTTGCGCGCATCGATGCTGCCGAGTGCGCCGCCCCACTGTGCGTGCAGCCGGTAGCGGACTTCGGCGAATACTACTGTATCGCCGTCAAGCATGACCAGATCCAGCTCACCACGTTTACACGACCAGTTCTGCGTCACCAGGCGCAAGCCCTGTAGCTCAAGGAACTCCAGGGCTTGCGCTTCAGCTTCGCGGCCAGCGTGCTGGCGCGGTGCGCTTGGCATCAGCGCGGTGTATCCGGCAGGCGCTTGACTTGGCCGCCTTCGAATTCGGCCCACTGCAAATGCCGCTCTACCCGTTGGTTCGGGTTCATGCTGAGGCTGCCGGAGAGACCTTCGATACGGTTGTCCGGGATGGCCTTGAGCTGGCCCAGGCGTGGCGCCAGGCTGTAAGCGTCGACACCCATGGCGTAAAGGCGGCCCAGGCTGCCGCCGGCTTGTGGCCATTGGCGAACCACTTGCTGGCGCAAGGCGTTGCCGGTATCGAGCAGCCACGGCGTTTCGCAGAAGCGGATGCCGTTCATGTCGTTGTACTGGGCAACATCACCGCTGGCGCTGTACAGGTGCGAGGTGGCATACACCGGAACATCGCCGGCGTACTGGAAGTTGAGTGTCGGCTTGATCTGTTGGGCTTGCTGCGGGGTGGCAGCGAGGAAAATGAAGTCGATATCCTGACGGCGCGACGGTTGTGCTGAAACGGCGCCGCCAACGGTGCTTTGCAGGCTCTTGGCGCGGCCTTCGCTCTGGCGCAGCTGGAACAGGTCGGCGATCTGTTGGGCCAGGGCCACGGGTTGGTCGACGTGCTCGGCAGCGATCAGGGTGCCGCCATTGGCTTCCCAGTCTTCGCGGAAGGCCTTGAGGACGCGATCGCCCCATTCGCCTTTGGGCACCAGTGCCACGGCGCGATGCATGTTGTCGGCACGAGCGCGGCGCGACACTTCGCGGGCTTCATCTTCTGCGGCAAGGCCGAACTGGAACAGCTCCGGTGGGCCGGCCTGGCCGACATCGCTGTAGTTCAGGGCCAGGGTGGTGATCGGCAGGCTCTGGCGGCTGCTCAGTTGCTTGACCAGGGGTTTTTCCAGTGGTCCGACCACCAGTTGCACGCCGGCGGCTTGTGCCTGTCGGTAGAAGTCATCCAGGGAGGTCAGGCGCGAACTGTCGAAGACTTCAATGACGGGTGGCTTCAAGCCGGCTTGCTGGGCCTGGAAATGAGCGGCCATGAAGCCCTCGCGCAGGGCGCGGCTTACCGATGCAAGCTGGCCTTCCTGGGGCAGCAGCAGGGCAATCTTGGTCAGGGGCTGGCTGGCCAGTTCCTTGAGTTTGACCAGCGACTGGGGCAGCTCTCGGGCGGCCGGGTGGTCGGGGTTTTGTGCTTTCCATTTGTCGATGGCGGCTTGCTGTTGTTCCAGGCTGCCAGCGCTTTTCACGGCCAGGGCCAGGCTCATCCAGCCGGCCAGTTCATCGTCGCCGGTGCTGCGCAGTTGCTCGGTGGGTAGCGATGCGACCAGGGTCCAGATGGCTTCGTTGTTGCCGGCAGCTTGCTTGCCCTTGACCAGCGGGCTGATGGCGATGCGTTCGCGGGCCGCTGCCAGGGTCTGGCCATCGGCGGCCAGGGCGGCGGCGCGAACGGCGTGGGTGCGCACCTGCTGCCCTTCCGGCAGTTCGTCCAGGCGCTCCATGCTTGGATGGTTCAGGGCTGTGAGAGCCGCCTTGGGTTGGTTGCGGGTCATGGCCAATTCGGCGGCCAGGGTGCTGGCGAAAATCTGCTGCGCCGGCTTCATTTGTTCCAGTGGAACCTGCTCGAGAATGCGTGCTGCCTGCACAAAATTCTTCTGCCGGTACGCCTGGTCGGCGGCGCTCAAGCGCAGCGATCCGGCTTCCAGTGGGTCCTTGCTGGCGGCGGCTTGTTCGAGCAGCTGCTCGATGCTGGCATCCGGGGTGCGCGGAAGTTCGCCAAGGCTCGACGAGGGCGAACTGGCACAGGCCGCCAGCAAGGCAGCGAGGCAGAGGGCGGAGAGCAGCCGCAGGCAAGCAATCATGTAAATGTCCTGATACTCGATCAAATTAACGGGCAATTGTACCCAAGCACTGGCCGGGGCGCGATGTTACTGGCGCGAAAGCATTCATATTGCTCGTGCAAATGTTACAGGGCAGGTGTTGTTTCAGGCTGTACAATGGTGGTTTGACCATTAAGACAGGTGTGTGCTGTGACTGTTCCAGGTACTTCGAATTCCACTGCCGGCACGCTTTACGTGGTCGCCACGCCCATTGGTAACCTGGACGACATGAGTGCTCGGGCGTTGAAGGTATTGAGCGATGTGGCACTGATCGCTGCCGAAGATACCCGGCACTCGGTACGGTTGCTCCAGCATTTTGGAATCAATACACCCTTGGCTGCCTGCCATGAGCATAACGAGCGGGAGGAGGGGAGCCGCTTTTTGACGCGTCTTCAGGCGGGCGACAATGTTGCCTTGATCTCCGATGCCGGCACGCCGCTGATCTCCGACCCTGGTTATCACCTGGTGCGTCAGGCGCGGGCTGCCGGTATTGCGGTAGTGCCGGTTCCAGGTGCTTGTGCCTTGATTGCGGCATTGTCAGCGGCCGGGTTGCCGTCTGATCGCTTCATATTCGAAGGGTTTTTGCCCGCCAAAGCGACCGGGCGACGGGCTCGCCTGGAGCTGCTGAGGGAAGAGCCGCGCACGCTGATTTTCTACGAAGCGCCCCATCGCATTCTGGAATGCCTGCAGGATCTGGAAGCTGTGTTTGGCGGTGAGCGTCCCGCCTTGCTCGCGCGCGAGCTGACCAAGACATTCGAAACCTTGAAAGGCTTGCCGCTGGCTCAGTTGCGTGAATTTGTCGAAGCTGACAGCAACCAGCAGCGTGGTGAGTGCGTCGTGTTGGTGGCAGGTTGGGCGGCCCCTGAAAATGATGAGGCGGTCAGCAGCGAAGTCATGCGCGTGCTGGACCTGTTACTTGCCGAGATGCCGCTCAAGCGGGCGGCTGCCCTGGCGGCGGAAATCACCGGGGTGCGCAAGAATGTGTTGTATCAATTGGCTTTGGAAAAACAGAAGGGCGAATAAACAAGGTTGCGGTTTGACAGTTGCGTAATGCTTGCTTTACTTCGCTAGGGTAGTGGCATAGCGCTATAAACAGGGATAAAGCTTGTTCTTATGCGCAGCTACCGTTAACCTTCGCGGCGGAGAGTCGATTGGACAGTCGCTGCCTTCTTTTGTTCCGCAAAAGAGGGGGGAGGAAAGTCCGGGCTCCATAGGGCGGAGTGCCAGGTAATGCCTGGGGGGCGCGAGCCTACGGAAAGTGCCACAGAAAATAACCGCCTAAGCACTTCGGTGCCGGTAAGGGTGAAAAGGTGCGGTAAGAGCGCACCGCACGTCTGGCAACAGTTCGTGGCTAGGTAAACCCCACTCGGAGCAAGACCAAATAGGGTTCCAAGGCGTGGCCCGCGCTGGAACCGGGTAGGTTGCTAAAGATGTCCAGTGATGGCCATCGTAGAGGAATGACTGTCCTCGACAGAACCCGGCTTACAGATCGACTCTCCACCTTTTTCCCCTCCTGCTTGATTCAGATAGCAGACACGCATTTGTAATACCAAAAAAATCTTACACTTAATAATTCACTTTAACTTCGCACTCTATCTCCCTGAGTGAGTTGGCTTTTGTTTGTCGATTTGTCCGCAGTTTCTGCTCTCTACCCCCCTTTGCGCTCCTAAATCTCCGATCTGTAAGGGTTTTCCTTAGGGACGCGCCTTGACGGTGCGGTAGGCGCATTCCTATAGTGTGCGCAAGTGGCAGAAAGTGGCATGAAGTGGGTTTTTCAGGCACAAAAAGCTAATATATAGGAATCGCAGCCGTGTTCCGCGGAGCTAACGCCATCAGTCTCGACGCCAAGGGTCGTCTCGCTATGCCGAGCCGGTACCGTGACGAGCTGGTTTCGCGTAGTTCCGGGCAGCTGATCGTGACTATTGATGCTGTCGACCCCTGCTTATGCGTATACCCGCTCGATGAGTGGGAACTGATTGAAACCAAATTGCGTGCCTTGCCTTCCTTGCGTGAAGAGAACCGCCGCCTGCAGCGTTTGCTGATCGGCAATGCGGTCGATCTCGAGCTCGATGGGAGTGGCCGCTTTTTGGTCCCGCCGCGTTTGCGCGAGTACGCCAAGCTGGACAAGCGCGCGATGCTGGTGGGGCAACTGAACAAGTTTCAACTGTGGGACGAGGATGCCTGGAACGCTGTTGCTGCAGCGGACCTGGTAGCCATTCAACAACCGGGCGCCATGCCTGATGAACTGCGTGATTTGATCCTGTGACTATTGATAGCGGCTTTAACCACATCACCGTACTGCTTGACGAAGCCGTCGAGGCTCTCGCTGTACGCGAGGATGGCTGCTATTTGGACGGAACGTTTGGGCGTGGTGGTCACAGCCGTTTGATCCTCCAGAACCTTGGGCTCGACGGCCGGTTGCTGGGGTTCGACAAGGATCCACAAGCGATTGCCACCGGGCAAGCGCTAGCGGCCGAAGACGGCCGCTTTGTCATTG
>CAYVPI010000192.1:0-8404 GCA_964453495.1 uncultured Pseudomonas sp.
TGCCGGTGCTGTTCATCATGATCAGCAACCACTTCCCGAGCACCTACGGCAGCCAGTACAACTGGCTGATCCTGGCCGGTATCGCAGTGGCTGCAGTGTTGGTGCGTCACTACTTCAACACCCGCCACGACAGCAACAAATACGCCTGGACCCTGCCAGTCGGTGCCCTGTCGATGATCTGCCTGGCCTACGTCACCGGCCCCGCGCCGATGCCGACCGCGCCTGAGCAGGCCGCTGCCAAGATCGAGTACCAGCCGTTGCCGGAAACCGCCCAGGGCGGCAAGAAGGCCAGCGAAAAAGCCGCAGAACAAGCAGCAGCTCCTGCCGCTCCTGCTGCTGCCCCGGCTACCGAACAGGCACCTGTGGCAACCCTCGATGACGCCGGTTTCGACAAGATTCACAACGTCATCCAGGAACGCTGCGCCGTGTGCCACTCGGCCAAGCCGACCAGCCCGTTGTTCAGCGCAGCCCCGGCTGGCGTGATGCTCGACACCCCGCAACAGATCAAGCAAATGGCGCCGCGCATTCAGGCCCAGGCTGTGGCTACCCAGATCATGCCATTGGGCAACATCACCCAGATGACCCAGCAGGAACGCGACATGATCGGCGCCTGGATTGCAAAGGGGGCACCGACCAACTGATGTAAACACGCTCCACTGTAGGAGCTGCCTTGGCTGCGATGGGCTGCGAAGCGGCCCCGGCGTTTTAGCGCCGATTGGAGGTCCTGACGGACCTCATCGCGGGCAAGCCCACTCCTACAAGGGACCGCGTCGTCACGCAAGACAGCTGCAAACAATAAGAACAAAATCCGAGGTGTTGCATGTCCGAGTCACTCAAGGCGCACGTCCCTCCTGCGCCACCACGACAGCCCCTGCCACTGCTGCAACTGATTCTGGTGGGTATACAGCATGTGCTGCTGATGTACGGAGGTGCCATTGCGGTGCCGCTGATCATCGGACAAGCCGCCGGCCTCTCCCGTGAAGAAATCGCTTTTTTGATCAATGCCGACCTGCTGGTCGCCGGGATTGCCACCATGGTGCAATCGCTCGGCATCGGCCCTGTCGGCATTCGCATGCCTGTGATGATGGGTGCCAGCTTTGCCGCCGTTGGCAGCATGGTGGCCATGGCGGGCATGGAAGGCGTAGGCATGACCGGTATCTTTGGCGCCACCATCGCCGCCGGTTTCTTCGGCATGTTGATTGCGCCGTTCATGTCCAAGGTGGTGCGCTTCTTCCCGCCCTTGGTCACCGGCACGGTGATCACCTCCATCGGCCTGTCACTGTTTCCGGTGGCGGTCAATTGGGCCGGTGGCGGCAGTGGCGCCACGCAGTTCGGTGCACCCATCTACCTGGGCGTCGCCGCTCTGGTACTGGCCACTATCCTGCTGATCAACCGTTTCATGCGCGGCTTCTGGGTCAATGTGTCAGTGCTGATTGGCATGGGCCTGGGCTACGGCATTGCCGGCATGATCGGCATGGTCGACCTCGGTGGCCTGGCCGAAGCACCCTGGCTACGCGTCGTCACACCGTTGCATTTCGGCATGCCGACTTTCAGCCTCGCGCCGATCCTGTCGATGTGCCTGGTGGTGGTGATCATCTTTGTCGAGTCCACCGGGATGTTCCTGGCCCTGGGCAAGATCACCGACCGCGAAGTCACCCCCGGCATGCTGCGTCGCGGTTTGTTGTGCGATGCCGCCGCCTCGTTCTTCGCCGGTTTCCTCAACACCTTCACCCACTCCTCGTTTGCCCAGAACATTGGCCTGGTGCAGATGACCGGCGTACGCTGCCGCTATGTCACGGTAGTGGCCGGTGCTCTGTTGATCGGCCTGAGCTTGTTGCCCAAGGCGGCCTACCTGGTGGCCTCGATTCCGCCGGCCGTGCTGGGTGGCGCCGCTATCGCCATGTTCGGCATGGTCGCGGCAACCGGTATCAAGATCCTCCAGGAAACCGACATCAGCGACCGTCGCAACCAGTTGCTGGTGGCGGTGAGCGTCGGCATGGGCCTGATACCGGTAGTGCGCCCCGAGTTCTTCGCGCACATGCCGCACTGGCTCGAGCCGATTACTCACAGTGGCATTGCCATGGCAACCTTAAGCGCCCTGCTCTTGAACCTGTTGTTCAATGTGCTGGGCGGTGCCGAACGCCAACAACTCGAACAAGCGGTACAGCATCACTGATCAACGGGGGCAGCGGTCGGTAAGACGCTGCCCTTTGGTCGTTTTTTTGACCAAATGCTCCACTTTCCAGCGCCGGTGGTATGACGCACCACTTGAGCGGCCTTGCGCGAGCCAGTATTCTGCGCGGCCTCTCATGCCAGGCGCACAGAATCTCACCAGAGATTGCTGATCGATCAGTCAAAGAGACCATCGGTTGGCACGCGTCAAAGTCAGCACGTCTTATTCCCTCTGTTCCGACGTTTGTCGAGCAGGAAAACTGCGGCCGATCAAGGATTACGGCCCAGCTCTTGCCAAAAAACTGCGGCCAGGTGAAAAAAGCTGACTCGAAGGACAGTTTTACGAAAGAGGCGCCAGTACGAGCGCTGAGCAACACATAAAAATTCATAACCATTCATCCTGGGAGCACCGAATGAAGCGCACGATTACGAACCTGATGTTGGCAGGCAGCCTCTTGGCTGGCGGCCAGGCAATGGCCGGCGAATGGCTGCACTGGCAAGACAACAGCCTGACTTACCTGTACGGCAAGGACTTCACCGTCAACCCGTCGACTCAGCAGACCGTTACCTTCGAACATGCCGACGGCTGGAAGTACGGCGACAACTTCTTCTTCGTCGACAAGATTTTCTACAACGGTGACAAGGACTTCATCGTCGGTGATAACTCCTACTACGGTGAATTCAGCCCGCGCCTGTCATTCGGCAAGATCTTCGATTCGAAATTCGAACTCGGCCCGATCAAGGATGTGCTGCTGGCCATGACCTACGAGTTCGGCGAAAGCGATGTCGACTCCTACCTCATCGGCCCAGGCTTTGACCTGGCCATCCCGGGCTTTGACTACTTCCAGCTGAACTTCTACCAGCGCACCAGTGATGGCGACCGCCCGGGCGACAACATCTGGCAGATCTCCCCGGTATGGTCCTACACCATCCCTGTGGGCAACTCCGACATCAAGATCGACGGCTTCATGGATTGGGTGGTCGACAACGACGAAAACGCGCGCGGCACCTACCACGCCAACCTGCACTTCAACCCACAGATCAAGTACGACCTGGGCAAGGCCCTGCACTGGGGTGAGAAGCAGCTGTACGTCGGTATCGAGTACGACTACTGGAAGGACAAGTACGGTATCGAAGACACCCCGTCGTTCGACACCGATCAGAACACCGCCAGCCTGCTGGTCAAAGTGCACTTCTGATGCAAACCCACCGCCCCGGCAATCTGGCCGGGGCGGCCTGCAAAACTGTTGCCGGGTTTTCCCCATAATCTAGCGTTAACCATCCCCCACCACCGTCGAAGCGCCCTTCCCTCCAGAGCGCCGACGATGCCCAGCTCCCTTGCCGAACCTTCCACCTTTGCGCGCCTGCTCCCTTGGCTGCGATTGCTCGGCCTTGCGAGCCTAAGTTGCCTGCTGTTACTGGCCGACGACTTCATCCAGAAGCTGTTCACTCCCGTCAACCAGGCACAACTCGAACTTCGCTATGTCGCCATTCTCTGGCTCTTCGCCCTGGGGCTCTGGTGGAGCCACTCACCCAGACTGGTCGCCGCGATCCTGCTTGCGCTGGCTTGCATGCAAGTACTGCAGTTGGCCAACCTGAGCTACTTCGGGGCGCCGTTAAGTGCGATCGACCTGCAGAGCTTCTTTCACGACTTCGACGAAGTGCGTAGCGCGGCCATTCCGGCTTTTGCACAGCACTGGCATGTGCTGGTCGCCGTCGGCCTGCCCTACGCCGTGTTGCTGTGGCTACACCTGCGGCTGCCATCGCGGATCACGCTGCCCGGCAGCCGCTGGGGCATGCTGCTGATCGCCGTCGTGCTGGCTGCCAAACCCTATCGGGCCACCTACCGCAACCTGGAGGCCTTCACAGCCAGCCCGGTGCGCAGCAGTTTGCACAACACCCTCAATGCCACAGCGGCCTGGGGCGTGCGGCTAGCCCTTGAACCGCCAGTAGAGCTGCCACCCGCCCCGTTCGCGCCCTACGCATTGCACCCTTTACCGACTCAAGCCAGCCACGTCTGGCTGGTGGTGGCCGACTCCCTTCGTGGCAGCCGCATGCAAGTGCTGGGCTATGAACGCGACACCACCCCTCGCCTGCGCAACTACCTTCAGAGCAATCCCGACAGCCTCGTACGCCCTGGTATCGCCGCCGGCGTTGCGACCAGCGTCAGCCTGACCTATCTGCTCAACCCGGTACGCGAGCCCGGGCAGGCTTCCCTCGTGCGCGACCAGCATCTCAACCTGTTTCGCTTTGCCAAGGACGCCGGGTTACGCACCCACTGGATTTCAGCTCAGGAATCCAGGCTGCTCAGTCATCTGGGCAGCCGTTTTCTCGACGTCTCGATTACCCGCGAAAACCATCCACTGCGATTTGTCCTGCAGCAGGACCGGGCCCTGCTCGATGTGATCGACGAGCAGCGCTGGGCACCCAGCAACTTCGTGGTGATCAATTTGCGCACGGCTCACCTGCCCTACGCCGCCAACTATCAATTGGAACGCCACGCCGTGCGCTGGCCCGACCAGAGTGGCGAGCCGCAGGCGCAGAGCAACAGCTATGACAATGCATTGCTGTACCTGGATGACCTGCTGGGTGACATCCTGGCAAAGTTCGATCGCCTGGAAGGTGAACGCTACCTGGTCATCACCGGCGACCATGGCCAGAAGCTCGGGGAACGGGGTGAATGGGGCCACAACGACCTGGTACCCGAGGTCAGCGATGTGCCCGTCATCATCGTCAGCCGCGACGCGCCACCGCACGCCCTGGCAGCGCTGGCAGAACGGCGCTGGCTCAGCCACTACCAGGTCAGCCAGTGGCTCGCCGAGCGCCTGGGAACCCGCATCGAAAACCCCAACCAAAGTGACGACGAACACTACGTCCGCGACAAGCTGCTGTTCGGCGACAACTTCATTCAACGGGTATGCGAGACACCGGACGGGTTGCATCACGAGAAACCGTTGCAGCTGAGTCAATGGCTCGCAGGGCTCGCTCGGCAACCGGCCTGTTCAGCGCCGGAAATCGTGACGAGTCGAATTACGGAAAATGATTAAAGAGATACGGCCTCATCGCAAATAAAGCTAAGAAACCCCCGAAACCTGTCAGAACTGACAGTAGCCGGCGGTTCGGCGCATGTACCACGATAAGCCTGACAACTCAGGGAGCGCGGCCATGAACAGTTGGCAATCGTATGTAGATGTAAACCTTATGGGGGCTGGGCTGACACAGGCGGCCATCACTGGGCACGATGGCCAGATCTGGGCGTGCTCGGCCGGCTTCGCACTCACCCAGGAAGAAGTGGTGACCCTGTTAAGCCGCCTGGAACTGCCCCTGTTCCTCTTGCGCAATGGCTTCGTGCTGGGCGGCGGCCGCTTCTTCACGCTGAGCGTCAACAGCTGGGGCCTGCTGGGCAGATGTGGATCCGGCGGCTGCATCTGCATCAAAACCCCGGAAGAATTCCTGATAGGCGTGTATGACGAGCACTTGCGCAGCACCAAGGCCGTGAAGATCGTCGAAACATTTGCCGACTACCTCAGAGTGCTCAGTTTCTGACCCTCTGCCATACCCTGGTGGCCGCCATGACTGCCACCAGCACAACTCCACCTGCCACCACTCCGGCTACCGCACTGAGCAACGTCGGGACGATCAGAGACAGCCCGCCCAGCGTCGGTTCAAGCTGTTGTGTCACGGCCTCGATCCAATGATGAGCGGCGGGAACGCCGTGGGTGAGGATCCCGCCCCCGACCATGAACATCGCCGCCGTGCCGATAACCGACAGGCTTTTCATCAGGTACGGTGCCGCGCGCAGGATGGCGCCACCGATGGCGCGGGAAACCTGCCCGCTTTTCTGGGTCAGCCACAAGCCCAGGTCATCGAGTTTGACGATGCCGCCGACCAGGCCGTACACGCCGATGGTCATGACGATGGCGATACCCGAGAGCACGATGATCTGCTGAGTCAACGGCGAGTCGGCGACGATGCCCAGGGTGATGGCGATAATCTCCGCCGATAGAATGAAATCGGTGCGCACCGCGCCTTTGATCTTGTCCTTCTCGAAGGCCACCAGGTCCACAGCCGGGTCGGCGACCGCCTCCACCAGTTCGGCATGCTCGGCGGCGTCTTCGGCCTCACTGTGGAGGAACTTGTGCGCCAGCTTCTCGAAGCCTTCAAAACAGAGAAAGGCACCGCCCAGCATCAACAGCGGCGTCACGGCCCACGGGATGAACGCACTGATGGCCAGCGCCGCTGGCACCAGTATCAACTTGTTGATGAACGAGCCCTTGGCCACTGCCCACACCACCGGCAACTCGCGGTCGGCGCGCACACCGGTGACCTGTTGAGCGTTGAGCGCCAGGTCATCACCCAGCACGCCGGCGGTCTTCTTGGCCGCCAACTTGGTCATCACGGCCACATCGTCGAGCACCGTGGCGATGTCGTCGATCAAGACCAGCAAACTGCTTCCTGCCATGAAACCGGCTCCCCATGAGATTTTTCGATTGCCTTGCAGCATAGCGCGCCAGGGGCACAAACCGGCAATCTTGAGCCTCGCTCAAGGCCGATGCTACCATGCGCCACCGCCCGACCAGGCCATGTGCCGCTTGCGGCGAGAGACAAGGAATACCGGGAACATGAGCAGCATTCGTGAGCGCAACAAAGAACTCATCCTGCGCGCAGCCAGTGAGGAGTTCGCCGACAAGGGCTTCGCCGCCACCAAGACCAGCGACATCGCTGCCAAGGCCGGGCTGCCCAAGCCGAATGTCTATTACTACTTCAAATCCAAGGACAACCTCTACCGCGAAGTCCTGGAAAGCATCATCGAGCCGATCCTGCAGGCGTCCACGCCCTTCAACCCGGACGGTGATCCCAGTGAAGTATTGAGCGGCTACATCCGCTCGAAAATCCGCATCTCGCGCGACCTGCCCTTTGCCTCGAAAGTGTTCGCCAGCGAAATCATGCATGGCGCACCGCACCTGAGCCGCGACCAGGTCGAACAGCTCAATGCCCAAGCCAGGCACAACATCGATTGCATCCAGACCTGGGTCGACCGCGGCCAGATCGCCCCGATCGAACCCAACCACCTGATGTTCAGCATCTGGGCCGCGACCCAGACCTACGCTGACTTCGACTGGCAGATCTCGGCGGTGACCGGCAAGGCCAAGCTCGATGATGCCGACTATGAGGCGGCGACGCAGACCATTATCCGCTTGGTGCTCAAGGGGTGTGCGCCGGAGGGTTGATTCACGAACCACCCCTCACCCTAGCCCTCTCCCCAGCGGGGAGAGGGAACTGACCGCGTAATTGCGGCCTGCATCAATCGGCTCCCTCTCCCCTCGGGGAGAGGGTTGGGGTGAGGGGCCGGGACTATCAGGCCCCCACCGCCACCTGCCCCTGCAACCCCACCGCCTCGATCGCACTGATCGCGCACTGCTCGTCAATATCCGACGTATCCCCACTGATGCCAATCGCACCAATCACCGCCCCGGTCGCATTACGAATCAGCACCCCACCCGGTGCCGGCACCGCCGTACCCCGCCCCAGTTCATTCAACGCCGCATAGAACCACGGCCGCTGCTGCGCGTCCTGGGCCAGCAAGCGCGAATCCTTGCCCAGGGCAATCGCGCCCCAGGCCTTGCCTTGTGCCACGTCCGGGCGCACCAGGCTGGCGCCGTCCTCGCGCTGTAGCGCCAACAGGTAACCGCCATTGTCGAGCACCGCCACGGTCAATGGCGCGGCGCTGATCCGGCGCCCGGCCGCCAGGGCCTCGGTTACCAGGTTTACTGCGACTTTCAAGGTCAGAGCGTTCATGCGTACGTCCTCTTGTTATGAGAAGCCCAAAGGGCAAGTGAAAAATCCATGGGACAAATAGAACACAATAGGATATTTTTTTGTATACAATATTTGCAGTGCGACAATTCAACGCAGCTGGAAACGCGTTCAAACGGGCGTTTCAGCGAAAGCGTACACACCAGACGAAAATGGATTGACCTGAATCGCCAGCCGTGAATACACTCAGCACAAAGCAAGTTGTATACAATTACAAAATACAAGAGGCACAAAACCATGAGCAAAATGAGAGCAATTGATGCAGCCGTTCTGGTGATGCGCCGCGAAGGTGTTGAAACCGCTTTTGGCATTCCCGGTGCAGCCATCAACCCGCTGTACTCTGCCCTCAAGAAAGTCGGCGGTATTGATCACGTCCTCGCTCGCCACGTTGAAGGCGCCTCGCACATGGCCGAGG
>CAYVPI010000193.1:0-8330 GCA_964453495.1 uncultured Pseudomonas sp.
GACATCGCCCGTGGCACCCACAAGCTGATCGCCGCGCGCTACACCTTCCGCCGTCTGTTCGTTGCCGGTGTCACTGCGCTGTTGGCCGACGCCGTCGGTTTCGCCGTGCTGATGCTGATCGACATCCCGGTGATCCAGGACCTGGCCGTTACTGCCAGTATCGGCGTGGCCGTGCTGATCTTCACCTCGCTGTTGCTGATGCCGGTGGCGCTGTCGTACATCGGCGTCGGCAGAAAAGCTGCCGAGCGAGCCCTGAAGATCGACACCCGCGCTGCCGCGCACCGCGGCTTTGGCAAGCTGTGGGACCTGCTCGATCGCTTCACTACCCGCAAATGGGCGACCGGTGCAGTACTGGTGGCCGCGTTGATGGGCATCGCCGGCTTCATGGTCAGCCTGCAGCTGAAAATCGGCGATCTCGACAGCGGCGCTCCGGAGCTGCGTGCCGACTCGCGCTACAACCTCGACAACGCCTACATCACTAACCACTACGCGCTGTCCAGCGACCTGTTCGCGGTGATGGTCAAGACCCCGGCCGAAGGCTGCCTGAACTACCAGACGCTGATCCTGGCTGACCGCTTGGCCTGGGAACTGCAGCAATACCCGGGCGTGCAGGCCACCTCATCGCTGGTCAATGCGGTGCGCCAGATCACTGCCGGCTCCTTCGAAGGCAACCCCAAGCTCAACAACATCCAGCGCAACCAGGACGTACTCAACTACGCGGCGCAGCAAGCCTCGGTCAATTCACCAGAGCTGTTCAACAACGACTGCTCGGTGATGCCGGTGATTGCCTTTCTCAAGGATCACAAGGCCGAGACCCTGGACGCGGTGGTGGCCATCGCCGACAAGTTCGCCAAGGAAAACAGCAGCCCTGATCGCCAGTTCCTGCTGGCTGCCGGTACCGCGGGCATCGAGGCGGCGACCAATATCGTGGTGCGCGAAGCCAACCGCACCATGCTGCTGTATGTCTATGCGGCGGTGACGCTGTTCTGCCTGATCACCTTCCGCAGCTGGCGCGCCACGCTGGTGGCCTTGCTGCCACTGGTGCTGACCTCGATTCTCTGCGAGGCATTGATGGTGGCCATGGGCATCGGCGTCAAAGTCGCGACGCTGCCGGTGATCGCCCTGGGGGTGGGCATCGGTGTGGACTACGCGCTGTATTTGCTCAGCGTGCAATTGCATCACCAACGCCAGGGCCTGTCGCTGGCCGATGCCTACCGCAAGGCGGTGGCCTTCACCGGCCGGGTGGTCGGCCTGGTCGGTATCACCCTGGCTGCCGGCGTGGTGTGCTGGGCATGGTCGCCGATCAAGTTCCAGGCCGATATGGGCATCCTGCTGACCTTCATGTTCCTGTGGAACATGCTCGGGGCGCTGGTGCTGATTCCTGCCCTGTCGTACTTCCTGCTGCGCAGACCCGCGTTGAGCGTTTCGGTGGCGGTGGAACCGCGGGTGCAAGCCAATGAAACCGAAACCTCAAAAAAACCGGGCATGCGTCATGCCCTTACAGCGTCCGAGTAAGCCCATCATGAAGACAAAAATCATTGCGCCAGCTGAAGGTGCATACAGCTATCGGCTGTTGATCAAGCGCTTGCTGCTGTCGGGGGTTCGCTACGAGCCCGCACAGGAGATCGTCTATGCCGACAAGCTGCGTTACAGCTACAAGACTCTCAACGAGCGGATCTGTAGGTTGGCCAATGCCCTGACCGCCGCCGGCGTCAAGGCCGGGGATACGGTGGCAATACTCGACTGGGACAGTCATCGTTATCTGGAGTGCTTCTTTGCCGTGCCGATGATTGGCGCGGTGTTGCATACGGTGAATATTCGCCTGTCGCCGGAGCAGATGCTTTACACCATGAACCACGCCGAGGATGACCTGGTGCTGGTGCATGAGGATTTCCTGCCTCTGGTCGAGCAGATTCATGATGGCCTGGATACCGTCAAGGGCTATATCCAGCTCACTGACGACACCGCGACCGCGACTCACCTGCCGGTGCTGGGGGAGTATGAAAGCCTGCTGTCCCAGGCCGCGCTCGATTACGATTTCCCCGACTTCGATGAGAACTCGGTGGCGACGCTTTTCTACACCACGGGCACCACCGGTGACCCCAAAGGGGTGTATTTCACCCATCGTCAGCTGGTGCTGCACACCTTGAATGCCGTGGGTACGTTGGGCGTCTACCAAGGCTATCCGCTGTTGCGTTCCGACGACGTGTACATGCCGATCACCCCGATGTTCCACGTGCATGCCTGGGGCGTGCCTTACGTCGCGACCCTGATGGGCATCAAGCAGGTGTACCCCGGTCGTTACGAGCCTAATAGCCTGGTCAGGTTCTATCGAGAAGAGAAGGTCACGTTCTCCCATTGCGTGCCAACGATTCTGCAAATGATCCTTGGCTGTGACGAAGCAGTGCAGACTTCGTTCGATGGCTGGAAGATGCTCCTGGGGGGCAGTGCGCTGACCCTGGGTGTCGCCAGCCAGGCAGCCACCAGAGGCATGGATGTGTACAGCGGGTACGGGATGTCCGAGACTTGCCCGATGCTGTGCTCGACGTACTTGCGTGAGCAGGATCTTGCACAACCCATGCAAGCGCAGTTGCCCATCCGGATCAAGACCGGCACGCCGATACCCATGGTCGACCTGCAAATCATCGATGCCAGTGGCAATCGCGTTGCGCACGATGGCGAGTCGTTGGGCGAGATCGTCGTGCGTGCACCCTGGCTGACGCAAGGCTATTTCAAAGAACCTGAAAAGGGCGCCGAACTGTGGCGCGACGGTTGGCTGCACACCGGCGACCTGGCCTCCATCGACCCCCAGGGCGGGGTGGAAATCAAGGACCGAATCAAGGATGTGATCAAGACGGGCGGGGAGTGGATCAGCTCGCTGGACCTGGAGAACCTGATCAGCGAACACGGGTCGGTCGCATCCGTCGCGGTCGTCGGCATCGACGACGAACAGTGGGGCGAACGGCCCATGGCGCTGGTGGTTTGCGAGCCTGGCAAGGAACTCGATCAACAGACGCTGGAGGCCCACCTGCAGCAGTTTGTCGAGCGCGGCCGGATCAACAAATGGGCGATCCCCAAGCGGTTCAAGTTTGTTGCCCAGATTCCTAAAACCAGTGTCGGAAAGATCAACAAGAAGTTGATCCGTGAAAACGCGTTGAGCTGATAGCTGATCGGATAGAACGAGAAAACAACCATGAATCTATTGCACGAAAAAGTCGCCGTTATTACCGGCGCCGCCAGCGGCTTCGGTCGCGAACTGGCGATTGCCTGTGCCGCTGAAGGCATGCGCCTTGCGTTGACCGACATCGATGAGCAGAATCTGCAAGGCACAGTTGAGCTGCTGCCGTCGGGCACGCAAGTGCTGACGATGAAGTGCGATGTCTCCCAGGCGCAGCAGATCGAGCAATTGGCAGTTGCGACCTACGCGCGCTTCGGCGCCGCGCACCTGCTGTTCAACAATGCCGGGGTACTGGTCGGCGGCCCGATGTGGACCACGACCGTGCAGGATTGGGAGTGGATGATCGGCATCAACGTGATGGGCGTCGCCCATGGCATCCGCAGTTTTGTGCCGCGTATGCTGGCGCAAAAGGATCAATGCCATATCGTCAATACCGCGTCTGTCGCCGGTTTGCTGTCGGTGCCGGGCAACGGCATCTACTGTGCAACCAAACATGCAGTGGTGACGATGTCCGAATGCCTGCAGTTTGAGTTACTGGAGGAGAACGCGTCGATCGGCGTGTCAGTGCTATGCCCGGCCTTCGTACCGACGGGCATCGCCGACGCCGGGCGAAACCGGCCGGCCGAGTTGGCTGCGGCCAACCCGCTGAAGGAAAAATACGAAGAGCAGACGCGCAAGGCGACCCAGGCTGGAAGGCTCAGCGCGGCTGACATCGCGCGCATCACCCTGGACGCGGTAAAGCAAAACCGCTTCTACATTTTGCCGCATCAAAAGATCAAGAGCCTGGTCGAGCTGCGCATGGAGGATATTCTCGAAGAGCGCAACCCGACCCAAACCTCACGCTGATACGTCAGTTCAATAGCGCAGGCAGATCTTGCCAAAATGCTGGGCAGTTATCTGGTGGGCAAACGCCTCGGCGATTTGTTCCAGCGCATAACTGCTGTCGATGACGGGGCGCCAGCTGAAGGTTTCCAGCGCACGCACCATGTCTTGCTGCTGTTCGCGGCTGCCGACGATCAGCCCACGCAGGGTTTGCTGCTTGCGCATCAGTTCCAGGGTCGGCACGCTGCCGGCAAAGCCGGTGAGTACGCCGATCAACGCAATGTGGCCACCGGGCGCGCAGGCGCGGATGGACTGGGGCAGCGTGCCCGGGCCACCCACTTCCACCACGATGTCTGCACCGCGCCCGGCAGTGGCAGCCAGCACTGCGTCGCCCCACTCGGGTTGATCCTTGTAATTGATGACCTTGTCGGCTCCCAGGGCCAGCAGGCGTTCTTTCTTGGCGTCGCTTGATGTCGTGGCAATCACCCGTGCGCCCATGGATTTGGCCATTTGCAGCGCAAGGATGGAGACGCCACCGGTGCCGAGTACCAGCACGGTGTCGCCCGCCTTGATGCGACCGTCCACCACCAATGCGCGCCAGGCGGTAAGGCCGGCCGTGGTCAGCGTGGCTGCCTCTTCATGGCTGTAGCCCTTGGGCGCCAGGGTAAACGACTCGGTGGGCATGTTCACCCGTTCACGGGCAAAGCCGTCCACGCCGTCGCCGGGGACAGTCTGGAAGGTGGTGGGTACCTCACGGCCTGATTGCCAGTGCGGGAAGAAGCACGACACCACACAATCACCCACGGCGAACTCCGTCACGCCGTCGCCTACTGCGGTGACGACGCCGGCACCATCGGCCATGGGGATGCGGCCATCGGCGGCCCCGGCGTGACCGGTGACGACGCCCAGGTCGTGGTAGTTGAGCGAGCTGGCATGGATCCGCACCTGGATCTCGCCTGCCTTGGGCGCTTCAGGGGCGGCCATGTCGACCAGGCGAAGATTGTCCAGGCCAGCGGGATGTTGGAGTTGAATGGCTTTCATGAAGGTCCTCGAGTCAGTCCGTGCGCAGAGAGGGGGGGGCACAGGCTGCCGGGCAACGACAGCTGCACTCACCAAGGCATCTTGCCTACAAAGGAGAAGGGTTGCTAGAGCCTACACTGCGGTGATGCGCACCGCAGCGTAGGGTCTGATGGTTTACAGCGTCACGTCACGCAGGCTGGTCATGTCAATCACGAAGCGGTACTTCACGTTGTTGCTTTGCAGGCGGTCAAAGGCGGTGTTGATGTCCTTGATGTCAATCATTTCGCAGCTTGGCAGTACCTGATGTTCGGCGCAGAAATCCAGCAGTTCCTGGATCGCCTGGATGCCACCGACGAGCGAGCCGGCCAGGGTGCGGTTGTTGCGTATCAGCAGGCCGCCATGGATGGGCTCCAGCGGCTCGATGGCGCCAACCAGCACCAATACGCCCTCGCGACCCAGCAGCATCAGGTAGGGGTTGACGTTGTGCCGGCTGGGAATGGTGTCGATGATAAATTCGAACCCATTGGCCGCCGCCGTCATGGCCGCCGCATCGTTGGACAGCAGCACGTGATTGGCGCCCAGGTTACGGGCGTCGTCAGCCTTGCCCGGTGAGGTGGTGATCACCGTGACTTCGGCGCCAAGGGCGGCGGCCAGTTTCACCGCCATATGGCCGAGCCCGCCAAGGCCCACCACCGCCACTTTCGAACCCTTGCCCACGCCGTATCGGCGCATGGGGTTCCACACGGTAATGCCCGCGCACAGCAGCGGCGCGGCAAAACGCGGGTCGAGGTTCAGGGGCATGCGCAGCACGAACTGTTCGCGGACCACAATATGCTCGGAATAGCCGCCATAGGTGATCTCGCCGGTCTGACGGTCCTTGCCGTTGTAGGTGGTGGTCGGGCCGTGGACGCACAGTTGTTCCTGATGCTCGGCGCAGGGTGCGCATTGCAGGCAGCTATCGACTTGGCAACCGACGGCAACCCGGTCGCCGACCTTGAAGCGGCTGACATTGCTGCCCACTGCAGTGACATGGCCGACGATCTCATGGCCGGGCACAATGGGGTATACCGTGTTGTTCCAGTCGTTGTTGACCTGGTGGGCATCGGAGTGGCAGACGCCGCAGTAAGCGATATCGATGGCGACGTCGTCCGGGCGCAAGGCCCGACGTTCGAAACGGAACGGAGCGAGGGCCGCGTGGGCCTCGTGTGCAGCAAATCCTAGGCAAGTGGTCATGGGACAATCCTGAAAATGAAGAACAAGTTCCCTTGTAGGAGCGGCTTTAGCCGCGATGGCCTGCGCAGCAGGCTCAAAGGTTAGGGTCGCTACGCAACCCTTCGCGGCTAAAGCCGCTCCTACAATTGTCAGCCGGGGTTTCGGAGTCAGATCGACGGACGCAACCACGGCGCTGGGGTCGTTTCCGGTGAGGCGATCTGGTTCACGATCCACTTGCCCATGCGCCGCAGCGGCTCAATGGCATCCTGCGGCCCCGCCCATTTCAGCCCCGCGGCATAACCCAGCGAAACGATGCGCTGGGCGCCATACAGGGGCAGGATGTCCTTGAGTTCGTCCTTGACGCTTTCCGGGTAGACGCCGACGGTCTGGGTGTAGGCATCCACTGCATCCATCATCTCGGTCAGGTCATCGACCGGCACCAGGTTGGCGGTGCGGTCGTCGAGCCGCGGGGCGAAGGACACCGACTCTGGGATCTGCGAGCAAATGACGGCACCTTCGCCGTCCTGGCCACCAATCACCTTGTACCACTCATCATCCAGGCGCAGGGCGTCGACCTCGGCCTTGAGCCCTTGGTCGTAGCGTTTTGGCACCGTGCTGAGGGTGTTGGGCAGGGTTTGCATGGCGTCGTAGACATACCGGCCGAAGGTGTTCAGTTGCGCAAGGCCGGCTTCGTCGGTGCCACTCTGCACGTAGACCACCCGGGCGCACACGCAAGCCTTCTGGTTCAGCGCGCCGATGTCGCTGGCCAGGCGCAAGGCGGCCTCGCGCATGGTCGCCTCACTTTCGAAAGTGCCCTTGCCGATGATGCTGGCGCTGCGCTTGGGGTCCAGAGAAATCAGCTCCAGGCCCGGCTGGATGTAGCGGGTGACATGCTTCATCGAAGCAAAGCCACCCCAGGCCACGATCTTCTCCAGGTTCTGTGGCTGGTACAGGCGTTCTTCGAAGGCCTGGTCGCCGCCTTTCCAGTAGGCCACGCTGAGGTGTTTGGTCAGCGGATGGTCTGGCGCCATGTCGACCATGGTGCGGGCGATGGCCAGGGCAGTGAACGGGTCGTTGGACGGCGCCTTGATGATGGCATCGCTGCGCAGCACCATGTTGCGCAGGATGGTCAGCAGCGACAGCCCGGTCGCGTTGCCCGCGACGATATGCAGGGTGCGCGCGCCGAAGCAGCGCACCTCAAGCTCGGTTCCGTCGATCAAGCGTTGCTTGACCCAACCTTCCAGGTGCTTGATGCCTACGGTGTTCTCCACCTGTTCGGTAACCGATTCACGGGTGAGCAGTTGGCGCAGCCCCATGTAGCTGCCCTTGACCATGCTCGGGGTGACCGGCGCGGTCAGGTAGGACAGCTCGCAGGCTTCCTGCAGGTAGGGGTTGCTGTTGAATTCCAGGCGCTCACCCAGGGCTTGGGCGTAGTCGAGGATGTCCTCGAAGCTGAGCGTGTACAGGTCGGCCAGCTTGGCTGGATTACCCAGTGGCAGTTGGTCGATGTACTTGTGCGCATCCGGGGTCTGGAAGACCAGGTCGCCGCCTCGGCCGCCCACGTCGATCAGGTTATCGGTGATGACTTGGCCGCGGATGATCATTGGCGCAATAGGTTTGCTCACGGGGTTAGCCCTCTAGGGTGTTAAGGAAGTCCATCGCCTGGCGATGGGAGTCTTCTGTTGCGGCGCAGGTGATCTTGTCGTCGCCGCCGTTCAATTCGCTGTAACGCTGGATCGGCCCGACCACGTAGCGGCTCGGCTGGCCGCAGGCGCAGGGCTTGTCCCATTCCACGGTGATTTCATCGCCGGTGATAAAGCCGCCCCAGCGCACCTCTGCGCCAAGGTCGAAGAAGGCGGCGCGGCCGGTCACACGGCCTGTGCGGGGCAGCGGCTTGCTGGTTTCGGGGTCGAGCAGGTAAGGGATAACAGTGGGAGCGAAGTGGAAGTGGCCCTGTTCGCAGCGCGCGTGGGCGCCACCGACGACTTCGGACATGGCATAGGATTCGTGCAGCGTCTTGGCCCCGGTAAAGCGCAGCACATCCTCACGCCAGCCCTCGGGCTGCACCACACCCTTGCCGCCACCGGCGGTATGGACG
>CAYVPI010000194.1:0-8321 GCA_964453495.1 uncultured Pseudomonas sp.
ACGGCCACGGCTTGTTTAGGGTCGCACGCGTCGTCGTATTCCTTGGCTTCGAGCATCTTGCCGTCAACGCCGCCCTTGGCGTTGATTTGTTCGATGGCCATTTTTGCACCGATGAACTGCATGTCACCGTATTGGGTCACAGGCCCGGTTTTAGGGCCGGCGATGCCGATTTTGATGGTGTCGGCTGCGAACGAATGGCTGGCAACTCCGGCCAGAACCATTGCGGCAAACAGCTTGGAAATCTGCTTAGTAGCCTTGTTCATTAGTGCTCCAATCATCTGTTGTAGTTTTTATAGTCCTGGCGACCAAGGCTTACAGGACCGGATCAGCAATACCACGCCTATCCCGGTCATCCCCCCGGTAACTGTACCGGTACAGTGTAGAGCGCCAATTTATCCCTTGAAAAGCTGGCAGCCGGGGACAAAACACGGTGGCGTCGCTTAATTGACAGAAAAGTACAAAAAAGCGGCAGGCACTGCTCATATCCACGCTGCAATCCTTGGCTTTTGCGAACTAATCGATCAATCACTTATTTGAAACCGGGTTTTTCTGCAAAAATACCGACACGAGATGCGTCAGAAAATTTTTGGTGAAACCCATGACAGAACAACCTAGCACCCTCTATGCCAAACTGCTCGGCGAAACGGCAGTTACTACCTGGGAATCGGTGCAGCGCTTTTTTGCCCGCGGTGCCCTATTGTGGGTCGAACCCAACCTGGACCTGATCGAAGTGGCGCAGGCCATTGCCGAGAACCGTCATGAGCAATTTGCCGCCTGGCAAGCCGCCGGGGCCGTAGGCAAGCTGTCTGACTCGAAGGCGGCAGAGCTCAATGAGCACCGACCGGAAATTTGGGCGGTGGTGGTTTCACCGTGGGTGCTGATTCAGGTGAGGGCAAACTCCTGAAGTTTTGCACCTTTACGGTGCATCCAAGTATTGTCCAGAACAGTCATGGTGCATGACTGGAAAGTCAATAAGTGGTGCTAGGTAACAGCCAAGTTTACAAAGTGCACAAGCGGTAACAGTCTGATCAACTCGTCACCGCTTTGCCAACGCCACTTAGTAGTCTGTTTTCCCCGTGTGGTTGTTCAGGGAAATGACCTTGGTTTTGCCGATCCGGTGACGGTAGATTTCGCGCAGATACTTCACCGCTTTCTTCACGCATTCGCGCGACAGGCGAATATCGTTGATCGAGACAAACTTGCTCTTGTCGTTGATCAGCTCGCGGTATTTTTTCTCATACATTGGCTTGATCGCATACCAGTTGGTATCGAGGATCTTGGCCGGGTTCTCGAACTCGTTGAGCAAATCGTCGATGCGGTCTTCGTCGAAGTCGTCACCGATGATGAAGTCCAGAATCGAGTTGTCCAGTGTGTCGTCGAAACGGTAGGGCGTGCGGGCAAAACAGCGCTTGATGAACGCCACGATCAGCGTGAGGAAGTCGTCGGACAGGCACGGGCTCTTGGCAATCAGGGTAGTCAGCGACAGGTTGGCCGAAGCACCGATGACCAGGGCATAACGCTTGAGCGTGGTGTTGGGGAACAGGCTGTTGAGGTGGGTCTTGAGCCGGTTCAGGTCCATGTATGACAGCTTGTAGTCCTTGGGCAACGACACGATCGATACGACCGAAGAGCAGTTCTTGAAGAAGTGCAGGTCGTGCAGCGCCGCCGCGTCATAACCTGAACCCTTGTATTGCTCCAGGGCGGCGCGGTAACGCGTGGACTCGATCGGCAGCAAGCTGATGCCTTCGATGGCCTGGGTGACCTTGTTGAAATGCGGCAGGTCGATAGAGCGGAAAAACAGGTCGTCGATATTGAGCGGTGGCTGCTCCCTTTCGAACACTTTGAATTTGTCGGACGTTTGCGCGGGCTGTTCCGGTACCACCGATTCTGCGTAAGCAATCGCCACTGGGCCGGCAAGGCTCATGAACAGGTCGTTGGCATCCAGGCGGATGGTTTCGCCGATATCGATGCCAGCACGACGGAAATAGGCTTGATCGTAGTCGGTGGTTACCGCCTGGGCGGTCAGAATATTGAAGATCTGCTGCGAGATGTATTGGTTGGCATGCTTCTCCATGGCATTGACATCAATGTTCTGGATGTTGCCATCGTCGCTCTGCTCGGCGTAGCGCATGATGTCGTTGGAGATCAGCATCATGGCGTTCCAGGGACGGATACGGCCCATCACGCTGGCTTCGCTGCTGTCTTCATTGTCGAAGTTGTATGAAAAATCCCACTCTTCCGACAGGTACTTGCACAGCAACCGGCCTGCGTTGATGTGCAGGGCTTCGGACATCTCGCTGCGGTGGTCGGAAATATTCGGCAGCACACAAATGCCACTGGTGAAAATCGGCTCGAAGACGAACGAATGCCCGCTCTTGCCGTCGTTTTCGTCGGCAGGCTTGGTGTCGAAGGTCTTGTTCATGTACGAGTACTGCTGGGCCAGGCCAAATTCCGAGGCCATGCCCGAACCGGTACCGCCACCGGCACTGAAAATGTAGAAGTACAAGCGCGACTGGTTGGCCTTGATGCCGCAGGAGTCGATCAGGTAGGAATGGATCAGCTTCCAGTCAGCACTGGAAAAACGCTGGGTTTCCTTGTTCAGGATGATCTTGGCCAGGTATTGGCCGAGGATCGGTGCGTTACCGGCACCGCCGGCATGGACTTCCGACAGGTCCATGATTTTCATTTTGCTGTAGTCGTTGATGAAGCCGCTTTTTTCACCCTTGCGCGAGAAACGGATGCGCCCGGCAATGTCCTTGTCCAGGTCGCCAAGCATGACCAGGGGTTCGACCAGAAAGACCGGCTTGCTTGCCTTGTTCTGCACCAGGCGCAAGTTGTTGCGAATCCAGCGGGCTGGGCTGTAGTCCCGTTCGGATGTGCGATCTTCGTTGTTGAATTCGTTGAGGTAAAACTTGCGGGCGTTGTACACCAGTTCCGCAACATCCAGGGCGATGTTCGAGCCGCAGCGGCCCAGGCCGATCAGGCAGACGGACGGGAATTGCTGGTCGCGGCGCAGTTCGCTGCTGTCATCCAGGTGCGGGGCGTGGGGGAAAACCATGTCGCGCAAACCGTCGAGGTTGTCGAGGATGCGCTGGATATCGGGCTCGGTGAAGTAGAGGTATTGCTGGGAATTGCTTGGGCGCGCGCTATAGAGCCCCTTCGAACCTACGGGTTGCTGTACGGCAGAGGATAGGATCAACTCGGAGACCGCAGAAGCGGGATTATTCTTGGAGGTCATTTTGCGCCATGTGCCTGGACTGGATGGCCAGCCGTGTAGATGTCATCAAGCCATCATTTTTATAGGAATCGCGACTTTACAGTGCGTATTTCGCTTGGGCGATAGGGCCATGCCTTAGGGGAGCCTAAGGGCAGGCCTTGCCAAGCCTTTGTATAAATCGTCCAATCGGACAGGTTCTTTAATTGCACGGGAGCTGTGGATGAGCACTGCATTACCTTCGCTGGCGTTTGCCGGAATCGGATTGATGGGCTTGCCCATGTGTCGTCGCCTGTTGGCGGCGGGGTACAGGTTGACGGTGTGGAACCGCTCACCGCAAAAGTGCGCGGCCTTGGTCCAGGCTGGTGCGCAGCAGGTTCTAAGCCCGGCCGAACTGTGCCAGGCCGCCGATGTGGTGTTGTTGTGCCTGGCCGATACGGCCGTGGTACGCGAGGTGGTGTTCGGTGCACAAGGGATTGTCGAAGGGGCGCGTGCCGGGCAGCTGTTGATCGATTTGTCTAGCCTGGAGCCGACCGCCACTCGTGAAATGGCGGCTGAACTGGCATTTCGCAGTGGCATGCAGTGGCTCGATGCGCCGGTTTCCGGTGGGACCCCGGGGGCCGAGGCCGGCACCCTGGCGATCATGGTCGGAGGGCAGAGCGCCGATGTAGAGCGGGCACGGCCGATCCTGTTGACCCTGGGCCAGCGGGTGACGCATATGGGGGCGGTGGGCGCAGGGCAGGTCACCAAGGCGTGTAATCAGATGATTGTGGCGTGCAATGCCCTGGTCATCGCCGAAGTGGTGGCCCTGGCCGAGCAATCCGGTGTCGATGCCAGCTTGATCGCCGAGGCACTGGCCGGAGGTTTCGCCGACTCCAAGCCCTTGCAGATCCTTGCACCACAAATGGCTGCCAGCCAGTTCGAACCGGTCAAATGGCATGTACGCACCTTGCTCAAGGATCTGGATACCGCAGTGAAGTTTTCCCGCGAACAAGGCTCGGCCACACCCATCAGCGGGTTGGCTGCGCAATTGATGCGCTTGCATGGCAGTCAGGGGAATCTATCAAAAGATCCTGCAACATTGATCCATCTGTACCGCGGCCAGAATAATAAGGACTGAACGCGAAGCTTCTGGCGCTATTGCGCTGGTTGATCCGGTCGAGTACCGGCTGCAGGTCGCGCAGGGGCACGGGGCGGCTCAGCAGGTAGCCCTGGACAAAGTCGCAGCCGTGTTCCTCAAGGAATTCGTACTGTTCGATCGTCTCGACGCCCTCGGTGACTACCTGCAGGCGCAGGGTGTGAGCCATCACGATGATTGCCTGGACAATCTCTATGTCCTGGGGGGACTTGGGGATGTCCTGAATGAATGAGCGGTCGATTTTCAAGGTGTCGAGCGGCAGGCGCTTGAGGTAGGCCAGCGAAGAGTAGCCGGTGCCGAAGTCATCGATCGACAGCGAAACGCCCAAGGCACGGATTTTCGTGAGCAGGTCGGCAGTATTGATGATGTTATCCATCAGGGCGTTTTCAGTGACCTCCAGTTCCAGGCGGTAGGGCGCTATACCGGCAGCACGCAGGGCAAGGTCGATTTCGTCGGGTAATTCTTCACGGCAGAGGTTCAGGGCTGAGCAGTTCACCGTCACTTTGAGTTGTTCGTAGCCGCTGTGGCTAAGGCGGCTCAGGTCCAGGCACGCACGGCGTAACACCCAGGTGTCGAGTTCGGCGATCAGCCCGTTGGCTTCAGCAATATCGATGAAGCGCTCAGGGCAGAGCAGCCCATGCTGAGGGTGTTGCCAGCGGATCAGGGCCTCGAGTTTGGCCACCTGGCCGGTGCGCAAGTCGAAAATGGGTTGGTAATACAGCTCCAGGCCCATGTCTTCGACCAGGGCGGTGCGCAGCTCTTCTTCAAGCTGCAATTCCAGGGTGGCGCGGGTTTTGAGGTTGGAGCTGAAGAAGTTCAGGTTGTTTCGCCCGTTGTCTTTGGACTGATAAAGCGCAAGGTCGGCGTTCTTCAGCAGTTCGTCGCAGCTCGTTCCGTCATCGGGAAACACACTGATGCCGATGCTGGTGGTCATGACCATGCGCCGGCCCATCAGGGCAATGGGCTCTTTCATTTTCTGCATGATGCGTTGGGCCATTTGCCGAGCTTCGTCACGGTTGCTCATGCTGATCAGGATGCAGAATTCGTCACCGCCAAATCGCGCCACTACATCGTCATGGCTACGGGTCGCGCTCTTGATGATGCCGGCAATGAGTCGCAGCAGTTCGTCGCCAGCATCGTGGCCGAGGCTGTCGTTGATGCGCTTGAAATGGTCGATGTCCAAAAACATGACGGCCAGCATGCCTTGAGTGGCGCTGCGCTCGGCCAGCTTCTCGGCAAAGATCTGATTGAAACCGCGACGGTTGATGAGATTGGTCAGTGCGTCGTAGTGGGCCACTTGTTGCAAGGACATGCGTGCCTGGTCCAGCTGGCTGAGCAACGCATTCACACGTTGCAGGTCATGCTCCTTGCTTTGCAGCTTTTTGTCGGCCAGTGCCGCACTGATGCTGCTGGCGATGATCAGTAAGGTGATGCAGGCAATGGTGAGGCTCAATTGCAGGCTGTTATCGGTCACGGGCAGCTCGACCGCATGGCCTTCAGGCACGACCAGGGTCAGAGCGGCCATGGCCGTGAAATGCATGGTGACGATACCAGCGCCCATGACCAGGCTGGCAATGTATTTGAGCAACTGATGGAAGGTGCCATCGCCATTGCGAAAATAGCGCGCCAGTAACAACGCGGCCAGGCTGGCCATGATGGCGATGGCGATCGACAGGGCAAACAGTTTGGGCTCGTAGTACTGCCTGGCATTGGACTGCAAGGCCGCCATGCCGATGTAATGCATGGCGCAGATGCCCAGGCCGATGCAGGTGGAGGCTTGAATGTAGCGAAGTGGATGCAGCGCTGGCTGGCTGAGGGTATCCATGGCGACGATGGCGGCCAGCAGCATGATCAACAGCGAGGCGCAGGTTACGGACAGGTCATAGCGCACTTCCAGGGGGGGCTCGAATGCCAGCATGCTGATGAAATGCATGGCCCAGATACCCCCGGCCAGGCAAAAGGCACCCAGCAAGCGCCATTGCCGTTGGGCGCTGGCATGTTCCACATGGCTGACACGCTCGGCAATGTTCAGGGTGGCATAACTGCCCGCGCACGCTACCAGGTAGGCAAGCAGCACCAGGAAGGGGCTGTGCCGGCAATCCAGCAGAATCTGCCCCGTCGCGGGCAGTTCAGAGAACATATGTAACCCCAGCCATACCATAGCGTGCCCCTGGGTGGTCTTTGTTCGTGCCCCTTGACGCGGGGGTCGGCTTGCAAGGGAGTATAGGGGCTCAATACATGCTGGAATGGTTGGTGGCACTTTGATGTCTACTATTTCGTTATTAACTCAATAGCAAAACGCGATATGCCCGTGTGCGACACCTTCGATTGGCCGGTATCAAGCCGGCGAATGGTGGCAGACAGTTTGGCCGTCGGCTTCTAGATTCGACCTGGTGGCCTGTACGGTTAATTCGTTAGTTCAATTTCGGATGCATGAAGCTTCGCGACAAGGCGCCACGACCACTAGGCTCGGCAGCATCAGGGAAGCAGCAAGTTCCTGGCCTGTTGGGGTTGAATAACAATAAAGAGACCGACCCATGCAGACATCGACCCAAGCGACGAACGCCTGGCGCATTTTGTTCCTGTTGTTTCTGGCCAACCTGTTCAATTTCTTCGACCGCACCATCCCGGCCATCATCATCGAACCGATCCGCATGGAGTGGCACCTGAGCGATTTCCAGCTGGGTATCATCGGCACCGCATTCACCATCGTCTATGCCTTGGCGGGCCTGCCGCTGGGGCGCATTGCCGACACCGGCTCGCGTAGCCGCCTGATGGGCTGGGGCCTGGCGGTGTGGAGCGCGCTGACGGCGGTCAATGGGCTGGTGGGGAGTTTCTGGAGTTTCCTGCTGGTACGCATGGGCGTGGGGATCGGCGAGGCCAGTTACGGGCCTGCGGCTAATTCGTTGATAGGCGACTTGTTTCCACCCCACCGCCGGGCGCGGGCCATGGGGATTTTCATGCTGGGGCTGCCGTTGGGACTGCTGCTGGCGTTTTTTACCATTGGTGCAATGGTCCAGGCCTTCGACAGCTGGCGCGCGCCATTCTTTATTGCAGCGGTACCCGGGCTGCTGTTGGCGGTATTCATGTTTTTCATTCGCGAGCCGGCGCGGGGGGCGGCGGAAACCGTGGCCATCTCGCAAGCGCCGATTGACCACCCGTTACGGCGAGTAATGATGATCCCGACCTTCGTCTGGCTGACCCTGGCGGGCTTGACGTTCAACTTTGCCAGTTATGCCTGCAATTCCTTCATGGTGCCGATGCTGCAGCGCTATTTCCAATTGCCTTTGCAGGACGCGGCCGTCGCCACGGGTGTGATTGTTGGCCTTACCGGCCTGGTCGGGCTGACGCTCGGAGGCTGGGTTGCCGACAAGATCCACCAACGTGTGGCCAGTGGTCGTCTGTTGTTCGCCGCCGGCAGCATGTTGGTAGCCACTGTGACCACGGCCTGGGCCTTACACGCCGGGCGGGTGGAGATCGGTGTGTTCGTGCTGCTGTTCAGTATCGGTTGGCTATTTGCCTACAACTTCTACACCTGTGTTTACACAGCCATTCAGGATGTGGTGCAGCCGCGTCTGAGGGCCACGGCCATGGCGTTGTATTTTGCCGGGCTGTATTTGTTGGGGGGCGGGTTGGGGCCGGTGGTGGTGGGATTGTTGTCGGACCATTTCGCCCAGGCAGCGATGTTCGAGGCCGGCACCGGGCAAATGACCGAGGCCTTCAAGGCCGTGGGCCTGCACGATGCGATGTACCTGATTCCGGTGGCGTTGATGCTGACGCTGGTGTTCTTGCTGCAGGCGTCGCGGTGCTTCAGCAAGGATGCGCAGCGGATGCGCGATGGGATGGTGGTGGAAGATGTAAGGGGAGCAATTACAGCCGTTTAACCTGCGCGATAGATCGCTGGCAAGCCAGCTCCACTGTGGGAGATTCTATGGTTCAGGGGAAGCTCTCAAGCAGCTTTTGACACGT
>CAYVPI010000195.1:0-8300 GCA_964453495.1 uncultured Pseudomonas sp.
TGGCTACACGGAAGGCTTCGCCCATGCCGACGATCTGGTGGGTCGCCAGGGTGCCGGAACGCATGCCACGCTCGTGACCGCCGCCGTGCATGGTCGCTTCGATGCGAACACGCGGCTTGCGGCTGACGTACAGCGCGCCGATACCTTTAGGGCCGTAGGTTTTGTGGGCGGAGAACGACATCATGTCGACTTTCAGTTTCTGCAGATCGATCTCGACCTTGCCAGTGGACTGAGCGGCGTCGACGTGGAACAGAATTCCCTTGGAGCGGGTCAGTTCGCCGATGGCTGCGATGTCGTTGATGGTGCCGATTTCGTTGTTCACGTGCATGACCGAAACCAGGATGGTGTCGTCGCGCAGTTCGGCTTCGATCATCTCCGGGGTCACCAGGCCATCGGTACGAGGCTCGATGTAGGTCACTTCGAAGCCTTCACGCTCCAGTTGGCGCATGGTGTCCAGGACAGCCTTGTGCTCGATCTTGGAGGTGATCAGGTGCTTGCCCTTGGTGTGATAGAAGTGCGCCACACCTTTGATTGCCAGGTTGTCGGACTCGGTGGCACCGCTGGTCCAGACGATTTCGCGCGGGTCGGCATTGACCAGGTCGGCGACCTGGCGACGAGCGTTCTCGACCGCTTCTTCGGCTTTCCAGCCAAAGACGTGGGAGCGCGAGGCGGGGTTGCCGAAGTTTCCGTCAACCAGCAAGCATTCGCTCATCTTTTGTGCGACACGCGGGTCAACCGGAGTGGTCGCGGAATAATCGAGGTAAATCGGCAACTTCATTGAAAATCTCCTATCAGGCAGGCGCACCGCTCATATATGGCGAATGTTCAGGCAATCATTCGACGGCGGACGTTTCTATCTTTTCCAGATGCGGCGTCCTGCCAGTACTGCGGCGCAGGTCCTGACGCTGGGCTACTTCTTGCACCTCACGGCGAGTCACAAGATCAGCCAGACTGATACCGCTCAAAAATTCGTGAATCTGCTGGCTGAGATCACACCACAAGTGATGGGTCAGACAGGTGTCGCCGGAATGGCAATCGCCAAGCCCCTGGCAACGGGTTGCATCAACCGATTCGTTGACGGCATCGATCACCTGGGCGACCTGGATACCCTCCATCTCGCGCGACAGCTGATAGCCGCCACCCGGCCCGCGGACGCTGGATACCAGATTGCCACGGCGCAATTTGGCGAACAGCTGCTCGAGGTAAGACAGGGAAATACCTTGGCGCTCGGATATATCGGCCAGGGACACCGGCCCATGCTGCGCATGCAACGCCAGGTCGAGCATGGCGGTCACGGCGTATCGGCCTTTTGTAGTCAGTCGCATGGCTATTACCACGGAGTTTCGGAATGGGGCGAGTATGCAATTCCCGAGTGTTTAAGTCAACTATAAGACCTAGTACCTTAGTAGGGAATACCCGCAAAACAGCGGGCGGCATCATAGCAAAGCCTGGGCTCTAGCACACGCCCCTTATATCAGCTGGCGCGGGAGCTCGGCTGGTCCGGCGCTTTCACGTCAGCGAAGTCCTCGTCGCGCAGAGCTGGCAGCTCCTTGGCGCAGTAGCTGCTGCCCAGCTCCTTGAGCGCACCGCACATGCCTTCCAGGCGCCCGTCAACTGCCTGCAGGTGATCGAGCAGTTGGCCGATCGCACGAGCGACAGGATCCGGCATGTCCTCGCTGACGCCATAGGCATCAAAGCCGATCTTCTCGGCCATGGCCTTGCGCTTGGCTTCCTGCTCGTCATCGGCCTTCATTATGATGCGCCCGGGAATACCCACCACCGTGGCACCGGCCGGCACGGCCTTGGTCACCACGGCGTTGGAGCCGACCTTGGCCCCGGCACCCACTGTAAATGGCCCTAGCACCTTGGCACCGGCGCCAACCACCACGCCGTTTTCCAGGGTCGGATGGCGCTTGCCCTTGTTCCAGCTGGTACCGCCCAGGGTTACACCCTGATAGAGCGTGACGTCATCGCCAATCTCGGCAGTTTCGCCGATCACGATGCCCATGCCATGGTCGATAAAGAAACGCCGGCCCACCTTGGCCCCCGGATGAATCTCGATGCCGGTCAACCAGCGGCCGAAGTTCGACACCAGGCGCGCCAGCCACTTCCAGCCCCATACCCACAAGGCATGGGCCGCCCGATGCACCCAGATGGCGTGCAGCCCCGGGTAGCAGGTCAGCACCTCGAAGGCATTGCGGGCAGCCGGGTCCCGGTGGAATACGCTTTGCACATCTTCACGCAGACGCTCGAACATCATTGATCCTTCCGCTTATGCGGCTCACCCCGTGCAACTTTCTGGGTCTCGGTGAGAATGCCGCGCAAAATACTCATTTCCGAACGGTTGACCGAACTACGACCGTACAAGCGACGCAAACGCGCCATCAAGTGCTTGGGCTTCTCCGGATCGAGGAACGCGATATCGATCAGGGTCTTCTCCAGGTGCTCGTAGAACCGCTCCATCTCATCCATCGTCGCCAGCTCAGCACTGCGAACCGACGTCACCTCGAACTTTTCGACCTTGGTCGGCTGCCCGCCAGCTGCCAGCCAGGCCATGCGCACTTCATAACAAAGTACCTGCACGGCAGCAGCCAGGTTTAGCGAACTGAATTCAGGGTTCGAGGGAATGTGCACGTGGAAGTGACATCGCTGCAACTCTTCGTTGGTCAGGCCGGCATATTCACGGCCGAACACCAGGGCGATTTCTTCGCCCTGCCCCGCATGCTCGATAGCCTTCGCACCGGACTCACGCGGGTCGAGCAACGGCCAGGGGATGCGCCGATCACGGGCACTGGTACCCAGCACCAGGTTGCAGCCCACCAGGGCATCTTCCAGGGTGGCAACCACTTGCGCACCCTCGAGAATATCGTTGGCGCCGGAGGCGCGAGCGTCCGCCTCATGGGAGGGGAAGTCGAGCGGATCGACCAGCACCAGTCGCGACAACCCCATGTTTTTCATGGCACGCGCAGCCCCGCCGATATTGCCGGGGTGGCTGGTATTGACCAGGACAACACGAATATTTTGCAGCAAGGTGAGCGCTCACAAACACGGGAAAAGGGAGCAAATCTTACAGAACCCACTAGCATTGCGCTACGAAAGCGAATGTCGGCCTTCATGTCGCAGAGTTTTCTGATAGAATGTTCGGCTTTCTTTAACGACCCAGGTGAAACGTCCATGCAGCCCATGCTGAATATCGCGCTGCGCGCCGCCCGCAGCGCCAGTGAATTGATTTTCCGCTCCATCGAGCGCCTGGATTCCATCAAGGTCGACGAAAAGGACGCCAAGGATTACGTCTCTGAAGTCGATCGCGCGGCCGAGCAAAGCATCATCAACGCCCTGCGCAAGGCTTATCCGACCCACGGTATCTTCGGTGAAGAAACCGGCATGCACCCAGGCAGCGGCGAAGGCGAAGACTATCTGTGGATCATCGACCCCCTCGATGGCACCACCAACTTCCTGCGCGGCATCCCGCACTTTGCCGTCAGCATCGCCTGCAAATACCGCGGCCGCCTCGAGCACGCCGTGGTTCTGGACCCGGTCCGCCAGGAAGAGTTCACCGCCAGCCGCGGCCGTGGCGCCGCCCTCAACGGCCGCCGCCTGCGTGTCAGCCCACGCAAGAGCCTGGAAGGCGCCCTGCTGGGTACGGGCTTCCCGTTCCGTGACAACCAGATGGACAACCTGGACAACTACCTGGGCATGTTCCGCAGCCTGGTCGGCCAGACCGCCGGCATCCGCCGCGCTGGCGCTGCCAGCCTGGACCTGGCCTACGTGGCCGCCGGCCGCTTCGACGCCTTCTGGGAATCAGGCCTGTCGGAATGGGACATGGCTGCAGGCGCCCTGCTGATCCAGGAAGCAGGCGGCCTGGTCAGTGACTTCACTGGCGGCCACGACTTCCTCGAGAAGGGCCACATCGTTGCCGGCAACACCAAGTGCTTCAAGGAAGTGCTGAAGGCAATCCAGCCACACCTGCCGGCAACCATGAAGCGCTAAGCTTTAGCCGGCCATAAAAAAAGCACCCTTCGGGGTGCTTTTTTTATGGCCGGCTACCCCCTCACCCCAGCCCTCTCCCCCTCGGGGAGAGGGCTGGGGTGAGGGGGAATTTCACTTCCATAAAAAAGCACCCCGCAAAGAGGTGCTTTTTTTACCCACCAATACAAAGCCCAAGCCGTTATTGCTCAGCCTCACCCAGAATCAACCGCCCTTCCTTATCCACCGGAATCCGCGATCCAGGATCTCGATCCATCCGCACCTGCCCAGGCTTGCCGGCCAAGTCGTACTTCACGTTGTAGCCAATCACCTTGGTGCTGATGTCGTTTACCGTGTTGCACCGGGTTTCGGTGGTCGTGTAGGTGTCATTGTTCTGCATGTTTTCTTGCACTTTGTTGCCCGCATAACCACCACCAACAGCGCCTGCTACCGTGGCAATCTTCTTGCCAGTACCGCCACCAACCTGGTTACCCAGCAGACCACCCGCCACCGCGCCGAGCACGGTACCGGCAATCTGATGCTGATCCTTGACCGGCTTCTGATGCGTCACGGTGACGTCCTTGCACACCTGGCGTGGCGTCTTGATGTTTTGATTGATCGGCTCGACAGCCAGGACATCGGCATATTCCGGGCCGCTTTTAACCAAGTTGTAGGTAGCCACAGCACCCCCGGCGGTCACACCGACAGCACCCAATACCGCACCCACCAACATCGATTTGTTCACTTGAACCTCCTGACCATCACACGCGGATCAAAGTCCGCCCTTCTCCTTGCCTTGGAGTATAAAAAAAGGCGCGAGTTCAACACTCGCGCCTTTTCGGTACCACTTGGGCGGAAATGTCGCCGCTATGGGCGCTCATCCACCTCGGTGGTTGCCGCAGGAGGAATCAGGTCTTCACTGCTCAGGTTCAGCCAGATCAACACCACGTTGGCGATGTAGATCGAGGAGTAGGTACCCGCCAGCACGCCGATGAACAGCGCGATGGAGAAACCGAACAGGTTGTCACCACCAAAGAACAGCAGTGCTGCGATCGCCAGCAACGTCGAGATGGACGTTGCCATGGTGCGCAGCAGGGTCTGGGTGGTCGAGATGTTGATGTTCTCGATCAAGGACGCCTTGCGCAGCACACGGAAGTTCTCACGAACCCGGTCGAATACCACGATGGTGTCGTTGAGCGAGTAACCGATGATCGCCAGTACCGCCGCCAGCACCGTCAGGTCGAAGGTGATCTGGAAGAACGACAGGATACCGATGGTCACGATCACGTCGTGGATCAGGGACACGATCGCACCGACCGCAAACTTCCACTGAAAGCGGAACGCCAGGTAGATCAGGATGCCGCCCAGCGCCATCAGCATGCCGAGGCCGCCCTGGTCGCGCAGTTCTTCACCCACCTGCGGGCCGACGAACTCGACGCGCTTGACCGTCGCCGGGTTGTCGCCGCCGACTTTCAGCAGCGCTTCTGCCACTTGATGGCCCAGCTGCGGGTCTTCACCCGGCATACGCACCAGCAAATCGGTAGTCGCACCGAAGCTCTGCACGATTGCCTCGTGATAACCCGAAGTGACCAGCTGCTCACGCACCTTGGTGACATCGGCCGGACGCTCGTAGGTCAGCTCGATGAGCGTACCGCCGGTGAAGTCCAGGCCCCAGTTCATGCCCTTGGTGGCGACGCTGAACAAAGCCAGCACGGTAAGGAACAATGTGACGCCGAACGCAACGTTGCGAACGCCCATGAAGTTGATTGTACGTAACATGGCAGCCCCTTAAATCCACAACTTCTTGAAGTCACGACCGCCGAAGATCAGGTTGACCATCGCGCGGGTCACCATGATGGCCGTGAACATCGAGGTAAAGATCCCGAGGGACATGGTCACTGCGAAGCCCTTGACCGGGCCGGTGCCCATGGCAAAGAGAATCCCGCCGACCAGCAAGGTGGTCAGGTTGGCGTCGAGAATCGCGGTGAATGCCCGGCCGAAGCCTTCGTTGATTGCACGCTGCACGGTCATGCCGGCGGCGATCTCTTCACGGATCCGCGAGAAGATCAGCACGTTGGCGTCGACCGCCATACCCATGGTCAACACGATACCGGCGATACCCGGCAGGGTCAGCGTTGCCCCCAGCAGCGACATCAGCGCCAGCAGCATGACCATGTTCACCGCCAACGCGACAGTGGCGATGATGCCAAAGAAGCGGTAGATGGCGATAATGAACAGCGACACGAACAGCATGCCCCACAGGGAAGCATCGATACCCTTGACGATGTTGTCGGCGCCCAGGCTCGGGCCAATGGTGCGCTCTTCGGCGAAGTACATCGGTGCCGCCAGGCCACCAGCACGCAGCAGCAGGGCCAGCTCGGAAGATTCGCCCTGGCCGTTCAGGCCAGTGATACGGAACTGGCTACCCAGCGGCGACTGGATGGTCGCCAGGCTGATGATGCGCTTCTCTTCCTTGAAGGTCTGTATTGGTACGTCTTTCTCGACACCGTCGACCACTTTCTTCTCGTAGCGGGTCATCGGGCGCTGCTCGATGAAGATCACCGCCATGCTGCGGCCGACGTTGCTGCGCGTGGCGCGGCTCATCAGTTCACCGCCGTGGCCGTCCAGGCGAATATTCACCTGCGGCTGGCCATGCTCGTCAAAGCTGGCCTGGGCATCGGTCACCTGGTCACCGGTGATGATCAGGCCACGCTCGACAGCGGCTGCTGGGCGGTTGCCTTCACGGAACTCGAAAGATTCGGTGGTGGCTTTGGAAGCACCCGGCTCAGCACCCAGACGGAACTCAAGGTTCGCGGTCTTGCCGAGAATACGCTTGGCTTCGGCGGTGTCCTGCACGCCTGGCAACTCGACCACGATGCGGTTGGCACCCTGGCGCTGTACCAGCGGCTCGGCCACGCCCAGTTCGTTGACCCGGTTACGTACGGTGGTCAAGTTCTGCTTGATCGAGTACTCACGAATTTCCGAGAGCTTGGCCTGGGTCAACGCCAGGTTCAGTACCGCCATGCCATTGCGCTCGACGGTGGTCAGCTCGAAATCGTTGAAATTCTTGCGGATCAGCGCACGGGCCTGCTCACGCGACTCGTCGTCACTGAAGCCCAGCTGGATCGCGGTACCTTGCTGCGGCAGGCTGCGATAACGCACACGCTCTTTACGCAACAGGCTCTTTACTTCGCCTTCATAAACTTTCAGACGGGCATCAAGGGCTTTGTCCATGTCCACTTCCAGCAAGAAGTGCACACCACCGGACAAGTCCAGGCCCAACTTCATCGGGCTTGCTGCCAGGTTACGCAGCCACTGCGGCGTGGTCGGGGCCAGGTTCAATGCTACGACATAGTCGTCGCCCAAAGCCTTGCGCACCACATCCTTGGCTGGAAGCTGGTCTTCCTGCTTGGTCAGGCGCAGCAGACCGCCCTTGCCCTTCTCGGCCAGGGAAGCGGACTTGACCGCGATACCGGCATCGGCGAGCGCCTTGCTCACACGATCCAGGTCAGCCTGATTGACCTGCAGCGCAGTGCTTGCGCCACTGACCTGAATGGCGGGGTCGTCTGGGTAGAGGTTGGGTGCGGAATAAATGAAACCGATCACCAGCACCGCCAGGATCAGTACGTATTTCCACAGAGGATATTTGTTCAGCATCACGCCGCCCGTTCAAGACGCGGGGCGCCTTGCGCGCCCCGTCGATTGGTAAAAGTGTGAATCTTAGATCGCTTTGAGCGTGCCCTTTGGCAGGGTCGCTGCAATGGCGCCCTTCTGGAACTTCAGCTCAACGTTGTCAGACACTTCAACGACGACGAAGTCATCGGCAACTTTGGTGATTTTGCCGGCAATACCGCCCGAAGTAACGACTTCGTCGCCTTTTTGCAGGCTGCTCAGCAGATTTTTCTGCTCTTTGGCACGTTTGGCCTGTGGACGCCAGATCATCAGGTAGAAGATAACCAGGAAACCGACCAGGAAAATCCACTCGAAGCCGGTACCGGCAGGGCCGGCGGCAGCAGCAGGTGCAGCAGCGTCCGCATAAGCGGCAGGGATCAGAAAGCTCATTTAGCACTCCAGTTGCAAAATAGGACTCGAAAGGGTCGTGAAAACATCAATCCAAAGGCGGCACAGGCAGCCCGCGCTTGGCATAGAAGGCGTCGACAAAGGCGGCCAATGTACCTTGTTGAATAGCCTCGCGTAAACCAGCCATCAGGCGCTGGTAATGACGCAAATTGTGGATGGTATTCAACATGCTACCCAGCATTTCACCGCACTTATCCAAATGGTGCAGATAAGCGCGGGAGAAGTTCTGGCAGGTATAGCAATCGCAGGTCGGA
>CAYVPI010000196.1:0-8176 GCA_964453495.1 uncultured Pseudomonas sp.
CCGGCAACGGCCGCGACAAGTCGCTGCACGCGTTCGACAAGTACACCGAGCTGAAGGCCACCTGGATCAAGCTGTAAACCATTCGGGCGTGCCATTGAGGCGACGCCCGGCATCGACCCTGACGCACAGCCGGGCTTGCCTGAGGCTTTGTGCGTAAAGTCGCCGCGCAGGCACTTTACGTGCAAACCTAGCGCAAACCCGGCTGTGCTGCTTCAGGCAGGGTTATCCACAGGAGCGTGGACATGCGCTGGGGTACGTATTTTGCGGTGCTGTCGGCCGTGCTGAGTGTCGGCCTGGCGCTTGGCGTCAGCATGCCGTTGGTTTCATTGCGGCTCGAAGGCTGGGGGCATGGGTCGTTCGCCATCGGGGTGATGGCGGCGATGCCAGCTTTCGGCGTATTGGTCGGCGCGCATATTTCCAGCCGTCTGGCTGCCTATTTCGGCACGCCGGGGCTGATGCGCCTGTGCCTTTGGGCTGGCGCCTTTTCGATCGGCTTGTTAGCGCTCTTGCCAAGCTACCCCGTGTGGTTGGTGTTGCGTTTGCTGATCGGGGTCATCCTGACGATCGTCTTTATTCTTGGCGAAAGCTGGATTAATCAATTGGTGGTCGAGCAATGGCGCGGGCGGCTGGTAGCGCTGTATGGCAGCTCTTATGCCTTGAGCCAGCTGGCGGGGCCGTTGCTGTTGGGCGCCCTGGGCACCGAAGATGACTTCGGTTTCTGGGTGGGGGCCGGTTTGCTTGTGCTTTCGCCACTTGTGTTGCTTGGCCGCGACGGTGCGCCAAGCAGCGAAGCCTGCAGTGTGACCTTGGCCGATTTGATTGGCTTTTGCCGCAAGCTGCCAGTAATCGCCTGGGCCATTGCCCTGTTCGCCGCCTTCGAGGCGATGATTCTGACCTTGCTGCCGATTTACTGCCTGCGCCAGGGCTTCAGCACTGAAGTGGCGCTGTATATGGTCAGTACCGTGGTTATCGGCGACGCCTTGTTGCAGCTGCCCATCGGCGCGCTGGCCGACCGCATGTCGCGGCGAACGCTGTTCTTCGGCTGCGCGATGATGTTGTTGCTGTCGAGCCTGGCGATTCCCCTGTTGCTGCACAGCCCGTTGATCTGGCCGCTTTGGGTGTTGTTCGGAGCCAGTGCCGGAGGTTTGTTCACCCTTTCGCTCGTGTTGATCGGCGAACGCTATCGAGATGACGCGCTGGTGCGCGCCAATGCCCACGTCGCGCAGCTTTGGGGCATCGGTTGCCTGGTCGGGCCATTGGCGGCAGGAGCGGGCAGCCAATGGGTCAGCGGCCATGCCTTGCCATTGTTCATGGCTGCCGGTGCACTGGGGCTGGTATTGCTGGCGCGCAGGCGCAATGCCTTCGAGGCACCGGCTTCCGTCTAGAGCATTTTCTCCAGGCCGATCTTGTCGCTGAGCCATGCCTTGAAGCTGCGCCACTTGCTGCCGGGCTCCTTGTGCAAGGTATGCAGGCGGCCGTCGTCTTCGGCAATCCAGACGACTTCGCCGTTCTGCAGGCGGGCCTGGTAACTCACGGAGGGCGCCATACCCTCAAGGGCCAGCTTACGCATGTAGTCGGCCAATTCAGGGCTGTCGACCAGTACCCCGACTTCAGTGTTCCAAAACACTGAGCGCGGGTCGAAGTTGAAGGAGCCGATGAAAATCTTCTGTTTGTCAAAAATCATGGCTTTGGTGTGCAAGCTGGAAGCCGAGGCGCCACTGAAACCGGAAGATGAACCGCTATTTGGATCATCCGGCTGGCGCCGCAGTTCATAGAGCTTCACGCCATGCTCAAGCAGCGTCTTGCGGTAGGGGGCATAACCACCATGCACCGCCGGGACGTCGGTGGCTTCGAGTGAATTGGTCAACAAGCGCACATCGACCCCAACATCGGCTCGGCCGGTGAGGTAGAGCAAGCCTGGCTTCTGGGGTACAAAATAGGCCGAGACCATGATTAGTTCCCGGCTGACATTATCGAGCTCCGGCCGCAGTTGCGTACTCATCAATAGCGCCCGATCCGGTTCGTCGTCGGCCAGTACCTTGCTCGGTGCGTCCCACAATGCCTTGCCATGGGCCCAGATCAATTGTTTGCGCCAGATGTCGAGTTGTGGCGCAATCCGGTAGGTCATGAGGTGGTCGTACAAAGCTTTGTTCTCAACGCGCGTGCTCTGCAGTGATTCTTCCAGGCGTTGGCGGCTCGCGAGCAAGTCTTGGGCCGTAGGCTTTTTCAGCACCAAGGCACTGATCGGCTGGCTCAGGGCGCTGTTCCAGTACTGGTCGAAGCTGTGACCCAGCTGTTCGGCGACTGGCCCTATGCCAAGCAGGTCCATATCGGTGAAGTTGAGGTTGGGCTTGGCGTCGAAATACTCATCCCCCAGGTTGCGCCCACCGACGATGGCTGCGCTGTTGTCGGCCAGCCACAATTTGTTGTGCATGCGCCGGTGCTGCTGGGAAAGATCGAGAAGGCGGCCCATGGTTCGGGTAACCATGGTGCTGCGCCCCAGGTGCAAGGGGTTGAAGACGCGAATATAGATATTCGGGTGGACGGCCAGGGTGGCGATTACTTCTTCCTGGCCGTCGCTGGCGGTGTCATCGAGCAGCACCCGTACGCGCACGCCGCGATCGGCTGCCAGCAACAATTCGCGCACCAAGGCGCGGGTGCTGAGGCCGTTATGTACGATGTAATACTGAAGATCGACGCTTTTTTGCGCGTTGCGGATCAATTCGGCGCGTGCCCGGAAAGCTTCACTGCTGTTGGGCAGCAGGCGGAAACCCGAGAGCCCTTCATGCTGGGCTGCCTGAGCCAGGATCGAGCGCCCGAATGCCGAATCGCGGGCGGGAATTGCCTCACTGAAATCATGAGGTAAGCGCGGGGTGGCGCAGCCTGCGAGCAGCAGTCCGAGCAACATGGCGGAGAATAACCGGTACATGTGCAAGCGGGCGTCCTCAACACTCGACCAGAGTAGTTTTGACCTCACAAGTTCGGCAAAGGTCAGGCCTGGCTGTCCAGTTCCTTGAGCAGGCGTATGGCTGTGGCGCCAACCGTGCGTACCGCTTGTTCGATTTCCTCAGTTGCCCTGGAGGCGAAGTTCATGCGCAGGCAGTTACGGTATTTGCCCGATGCCGAGAAAATGCAGCCTACGGCGATCTGCACACCTTGTTCCAGTAAAGCTCGGTTCAAGCGCAATGTGTCGAAATTTTCCGGTAGCTCTACCCACAGCATGAAGCCACCCTGTGGCCGGCTGGCGCGTGTTCCAGCTGGGAAGTAGCGGGTGACCCAGTCGATCATCAGGTCGCGGCTGCGTTGGTATTGGCTGCGCATGCGCCGCAGGTGCGGTTCGAAGTGGCCGCCCTTGATGAAGTCGGCGATGGCCAGTTGCGGTTGGGTCGCAGTGCAGCCGGTGCTGATGTACTTCATGTGCAGCACACGCTCCAGATAGCGCCCGGGGGCAACCCAGCCGACGCGCAGGCCGGGGGCGAGGGTTTTGGAGAACGAGCTGCAGAGTAGCACCCGACCATCTTCGTCGAACGATTTGATGGTGCGCGGGCGCGGGTAGCTGTAGGCCAGGTCGCCATACACATCGTCTTCGATGATGGCCACGTCGAAGCGCTGGGCCAGGGTCAGCAGGGCACGTTTGCGCGCCTCGGGCATGATGTAGCCCAGTGGGTTGTTGCAGTTGGGGGTTAGTTGGATGAGCTTGATCGGCCATTGCTCCAGGGCCAGTTCCAGGGCTTCGAGGCTGATGCCGGTAATCGGGTCTGTGGGGATTTCCAGCGCCTTCATCCCCAGGCCCTTGAGGGTCTGCATGGCGCCGTGAAAGCTCGGCGAATCCACGGCGACGATATCCCCGGGCTCGCAGACCGCGCGGATGCTGCTCGACAGGGCCTCATGACAGCCGGTGGTAATGACCAACTCATTGGCGTTCAATCGGCAACCGGAATCGAGCAACAGCCGCGCCACCTGTTCGCGCAAGGCCTGTGTGCCATAAATGGTGTCGTAGTACAGCCCCGGCATGTCCTGGCGCCGGCTCAGCCGGGCCAGGCTGCGCAGCAAGGGTTTGAGCGTGGGGCTTTCGACATCGGGCATGCCGCGGCCCAGTTGCACCACATCCTTGCGCGGCACGCTGCGCAGCAACTCGACTACTTGGTCCCACTGGGAGATTTCCACGGGGCGCTGGGCCGGCCGGCCGATGGCTGGCAGTGCAGGAAGGCTGCGCCCGCTGGATACAAAATACCCGGACTTGGGCTTCGGTGTGGCCAGGCCATTGTCTTCGAGCACTCGATAGGCCTGCTGGACAGTGCTCAGGCTGACCCCGTGTTCGACACTCAGCGCCCGCACCGAGGGCAAGCGATCGCCGGGGCGATAGAAGCCTTGTTCGATGCGCGAGCCGAGCAGTTCAGCGAGGTTTATGTAGAGGGTCATGGCGTACTCCCGATAATGCTTGAGCCTGCAACCAGTACAGATTAGTAAAAAATACAGGATTCAGAGCCATGAATGGGGTATCTGTATGGAAATAATCCAGGTTGTTTGGATCTGTATTGGTTGCAGCTTGCAGCGCATCATTTTCTCAAGGTCTTCCACCCCAAGGAGCAGAGAAAATGAATGGGTTAAGCGACGTGCGCCTGAAACTGTATGGTGAAGAACTGCAGCAAGCGCAACAGGCCAGGCTCAATGGCACAGTTGCAGGCATGTCCCGCTGGCGTTTGTTCTGGCATCGGCTGGAGACGCGCAGGGCGCTGCTGAACCTGGACGACCAGCAGTTGCGCGACATCGGCTTGAGCCCCGAGCAGGCGCGCGAAGAAGGGCTCAAGCCATTCTGGCGTTAAGTCAACTCTTTGAGCCGGTGCCAGAGCATACCCAGGGCCAGTAGTGGCGAGCGCAGGTACTTGCCGCCGGGAAAGGTCACATGACCGACGCTGGCAAACAGATCGAAGCCGCTGCTGTGCTGGCCACTGATGGCTTGCGCCAGCAGCCTGCCTGCCAGATGCGTGGCATTGACCCCGTGCCCGGAGTAGGCCTGGGCGTAATACACGTTGGGCTGGTCCTTGAGCCGGCCGATTTGCGGTAGGCGGTTGGCGCCGATACCGATCATGCCGCCCCATTGGTAGTCGATGCGCACATCGGCCAATTGTGGGAAGACCTTGAGCATTTTCGGCCGCATGTAGGCTGCGATGTCTTGCGGGTCGCGCCCGGAATAGTGGCAGGCACCACCGAACAACAGGCGTCGATCGGCCGATAGTCGGTAATAGTCCAGTGCCACGCGTTGATCGCAGACCGCCATGTTCTGGGGTAACAACTGGTGCGCCCGGGCTTCATCGAGGGGCTCAGTGGCAATGATGTAGCTGCCGGCCGGCAGGACTTTCCCGCCGAGCTCGGGATTGAGGTCATTGAGGTAGGCGTTGCAGCCAAGTACCAGCGTGGCGGCCTTTACCGACCCACGTGCGGTATGCACGCGCACCTGTGGGCCATAATCGATGCGCGTAACAGCCGACTGTTCGAACAACTGCACACCCAGGCGGCCTGCCAGCGCCGCTTCACCGAGGGCCAGGTTCAGCGGATGCAGGTGCCCCGAGCCCATGTCGATCATGCCGCCCACATAGCGATCGGAGCCGACAACGCTGTGCATGTCGTTGGGCTGAACCAAGTGCAACTCATGGCGATAGCCCAGGCTGCGCAGCGTTTCGGCCTCCTCGGCAAAACCTTGCAGGTCGGCCGGCTTGTTCGCCAGGTCGCAGTAACCCCAGGTCAGGTCGCAGTCGATGGCATGTTGTTCGATGCGCTGACGGACGATCTCTACTGCTTCCAGGCCCATGAGCTTGAGGGCGCGCACGCCTTCGTCGCCGATCGTGGGGGCAAATTGTTCGACGTGATGGCCGACCCCGCGTATCAATTGCCCGCCGTTGCGACCGCTGGCGCCCCAGCCGATCTTGCGTGCTTCGAGCAGCGCCACGCTGAGCCCACGCTCTGCCAATTCGATGGCCGTATTGAGCCCGGAAAAACCGCCACCGACTACGCAGACATCGACGCTCAGTTCACCCTGCAATGTCGGGTATTCCGGTTGCGGCACGCTACTGGCGGCATAGTAGGAGGCGGGGTGCGCGGTGGTTGCGCTCATACGGGCGATCCTGATTACGAAGTCTGGAAAAATTTACGCAGCATAGGCCGTGGCTCCATCAGCCGACAACCATTGGCCCGATAGCGCTGTCTGCCTGAGCGTGATTGAGGCAAAATTCACCGCCAGATCACTTCGAGACAGGCCCTCATGAGCTGCAATAGCCACAAGATCCGCTTCCTGCGCGAGCAGATCCCGTCTTTCGAATGTGTACCTGGTTGCCATGACTGTTGTGGCCCGGTCACCACTTCGTCCGAAGAGATGGCGCGCCTGCCGCGCAAGACCGCTGCGCAGCAGGAAGCCGCCCTGGCCGAACTGAACTGCGTGCACCTGGGGCCCAACGGCTGCACCGTGTACGAAGAGCGCCCGCTGATCTGCCGCCTGTTTGGCACCACGCCTCGGTTGCCATGCCCGAACGGGCGGGGGCCGGCTGAAATGATCGACCCCCTGGCCGAAAAACAGATACATCACTACATCGCCACTACCCGTCAGGTATTGGTTTGAACCTCAATCGGGGATAGGCAAGCTCAGGCTCTCCTTTACCTCTTCCATCACGATGTAGCTCTTCGATTCGCGCACATGCGGCAGCTTGAGCAGGATATCGCCCAACAGCTTGCGGTACGAAGCCATCTCGGAAATCCGCGCCTTGACGAGATAGTCGAAGTCCCCCGATACCAAGTGGCATTCCAGTACGTGGGGCAGCTTCAACACGGCACGGCGAAATTCTTCGAATGTATCCCCGGACTTGTAGTCCAGGCTGATCTCCACGAACACCAGCAGGCTGCCCTTGAGGTGCTGTGGGTTGAGGCGGGCGTTGTAGCCCATGATGATCCCTTCGCGCTCCAGCCTGCGCACTCGCTCGGTGCAGGGCGTGGTCGACAAACCGACCTTCTCGCCCAGCTCCGTGAAGGATATGCGCCCATCCGCTTGCAGGATTCTGAGGATGTTGCGATCGATCTTGTCCAGTTCGCGCTTGCTCTGGTGCTGGGTGCGCATAGGGGATGCCCCTCCGTGAAAGGCGTTTTTGCCGAGAATTGTCGCCAATAATAGCCGCTTATATAGTGAAAAGCTCTGGCAAAAGTTTTTTACACTGCGCGCATCTAAGCCATAAACAACAAATTTCAGCGGTTTGCCGCATTGAGGGATTGAACATGCGAGTTCTGGTGCTTGGTAGTGGTGTGATCGGTACCACCAGTGCCTATTATCTGGCGCGCGAAGGGTATGAAGTGGTCGTGGTCGACCGCCAGCCGGCCGCCGCCATGGAAACCAGCTTTGCCAACGCCGGCCAGGTCTCGCCAGGCTATGCCTCGCCCTGGGCTGCACCGGGCGTACCGCTCAAGGCAATCAAATGGCTTCTGGAGCGCCACGCACCGCTGGCCATCAAGGCCACTGCCGACATCAATCAGTACCTGTGGATGGCGCAGATGCTGCGCAACTGCACCGCTAGCCGCTATGCCGTGAACAAGGAGCGCATGGTCCGCCTGTCCGAGTACAGCCGCGACTGCCTCGACGAACTGCGTGCCGAAACCGGTATTGCCTATGAAGGCCGTACCCTGGGCACCACCCAACTGTTCCGCACCCAGGCGCAACTGGACAACGCCGCCAAGGACATCGCGGTCCTGGAACAGTCCGGCGTACCGTATGAAGTTCTCGACCGCGCTGGCATTGCCCGCGTCGAACCGGCCCTGGGCAGCGTCACCGATATTCTCGCCGGTGCCCTGCGCCTGCCGAACGACCAAACCGGCGACTGCCAGATGTTCACCACCCGCCTGGCTGAAATGGCCACCAAACTGGGTGTTGAATTCCGTTTCGGCCAGTCCATCGAAAGCATCGATTTCGCCGGCGACCGCATCAACGGTGTGTGGATCAACGGCAAGCTGGAAACCGCGGACCGCTACGTGCTGGCGTTGGGCAGCTACTCACCGCAATTGCTAAAGCCGCTGGGCATCAAGGCTCCGGTTTACCCGCTCAAGGGCTATTCGCTGACCGTGCCGATCACCAACCCGGCCATGGCTCCGACCTCGACCATTCTCGACGAGACCTACAAGGTCGCGATCACCCGTT
>CAYVPI010000197.1:0-8129 GCA_964453495.1 uncultured Pseudomonas sp.
CGGTCGATCACGCGACACTCGAAAACACGTTCGAGGTTACGTTCCTGACTGGGCGTGAGGATGTGATTGAAAATCACCAGATCGGCCTCTTCGGCCTGGACCAGGTCGCGTAGTTCCTCGACCTTGCCGCTGCCAATCAGGAATTTGGCGGTTGGCCGATGACGCGGCACGTTAAAAAACGCAACGGTCTCGGCGCCGGCCGAATTAGCCAACTCCTGAAACTCCTGCGGATCTTCGCGCGCCTCAGGGTCCTGTCCATCCAAGTGAACGAGAATGGCCCGTTCACCACCACCGTGGCGCTCAAAGAACAAAGGAGACTCCTATCAGGCGTTACCTGGCTCAGCGTCAGCTTGTTCGGTTTCGGTTGCGCTAGGCAAACGAATTGGGCGAACCGGCACCACTGTCGAGATAGCGTGCTTGTAAACCATCTGGCTGACGGTGTTCTTCAGCAGGATCACGAACTGGTCGAAGGATTCGATCGTGCCTTGCAGCTTGATGCCGTTGACCAGATAGATCGATACCCCAACTTTCTCTTTACGCAATGTATTCAAGTAAGGGTCTTGTAGCGAATGCCCTTTTGACATATGCCGCACTCCTGTAAGGATCAATAAAAAATAAAATTTGGAAAAACTGATGACTTGAGCCGCCCCACCCCAAGGATAGACGGCAATTACAAGGACTCAGCTCAATATGGAGGCCGATCCGAGGTATTTCAAGGTGCGCGGCAGATTGTCGCAAGCCAGGCTGTCCAGCCAGTGCAGATCATCCCAACTACGCAACCAGGTAAACTGCCGCTTCGCCAACTGGCGAGTGGCAATAATGCCGCGCTCCTGCATTTCAGATGACGTCAACTTGCCATCGAGATAATCCCAGACCTGGCGATATCCTACTGCACGTATAGACGGCAACCCCGCATGCAAGTCACTTCTGGCACGCAGCGATCGGACCTCGTCAACGAAGCCCTGTTCAATCATTTGTTCAAATCGCAGAGCAATTCGATCATGCAACACCTGGCGATCCTTTGGTGCAATCGCAAGATTTGCCACAGTATAGGGCAATTGACCCTGTCCCGATGCGCCTGCGACAGCACTTTGCGCAGATTGTCGCTCACGATGTGCGGTCATACTCATTCCGCTGACCCGGTAGACCTCCAGCGCGCGGATCAGGCGCTGGGGATCATTGGGGTGAATGCGCGCAGCCGATACCGGATCGACGGCGGCCAATTGGTCGTGCAGGGACTGCCAGCCGGCGCGTGCGGCCTCGGCTTCGAGTTCGGCGCGCACCTGCTGGTCGGCAGGCGGCATATCCGCCAGGCCTTCTAGCAACGCCTTGAAATACAACATGGTGCCACCCACCAGCAACGGAATATTCCCCCGCGCTGTGATTTCGGCCATGGCAGCCAGGGCATCGGTGCGAAAGTCGGCCGCCGAATAGCTCTGGGCCGGGTCGAGAATGTCTATCAGGTAATGCGGGTGCCGCGCCAGGATGTCCTTCGGTGGCTTGGCCGTACCGATATCCATGCCCCGATAGACCAGCGCCGAATCGACGCTGATCAACTCGCAGGGCAACACTTTACTCAGCTCGATGGCGAGGTCGGTCTTGCCCGAGGCGGTCGGCCCCATGAGGAATATCGCCGGTGGAAGTGAACTCATGATCAACGGCCGCGCAGGAATAGTTTGTCGAGATCGTCCAGGCCCATCTGGGTCCAGGTCGGGCGGCCATGGTTGCACTGGCCACTGCGCTCGGTGTTTTCCATGTCACGCAGCAGGCCGTTCATTTCCGGCACGGCCAAGCGCCGGTTGGCGCGGATCGCGCCGTGGCAGGCCATCGTACCCAACAACTCGTTCAGATGCGCCTGGATACGGTCGCTGGTGCCGTACTCCATCAGGTCCGCCAGTACATCATGCACCAGGCGGTTGGCTTCGGCTTGCTTGAGCAGTGCAGGAATCTGCCGAATAGCCAGGCTTTCCGGGCCAAGGCGCTGCAATTCAAAGCCCAGGCGCTGGAACCAGCCGGCGTGCTCTTCGGCGCAATCGGCTTCGCGCTGGCTAACGGCAATCGACTCAGGCACCAGCAACGGCTGGCCACTGAGGCCTTCGCTGGCCATGGCGACCTTGAGGCGCTCATACATGATCCGCTCGTGGGCCGCATGCATGTCCACCAGGACCAGGCCCTGGGCGTTTTCCGCGAGAATATAGATGCCCTTGAGCTGGGCCAGGGCATAGCCCAACGGCGGAATGTCGCCCTGGCTATCCGGCAAGGCCACGGGGGCAGCGCCGGGCAAGGGGGCGAAGAATTCGCGATAGACGTTTTGAGCTTCGGCTACCGGCAAAGCCTGCGCTGGCCGCGGTGTGTACTGGTATTGATAGCCAGCCCCGGAACCGCTGCCTGCCGCTCGCGCCACAGGCTCTGCCTGGGGCTGTTCGAGCAGGTGCGCAGCCAGGCGCATCTCGCCCTGGGGGCCGAACTCGCCAGCCTGCAAGCCGGTCGGGCGTACTGCTTCTGGTGTCGCAGCAGCCGTTGGCAACTGGTCTTCCGGACGCACATCGGCCAAGGCGCGGTGCAGGGTGCCATAGAGGAAATCATGGACCATGCGCCCATCGCGGAACCGCACTTCGTGCTTGGTCGGGTGCACGTTGACGTCGACGCCGGTGGGGTCGACTTCGAGAAACAATACAAAAGTCGGGTGCCGGCCATTGAACAGCACGTCACGATAGGCCTGGCGTACCGCGTGGGCCACCAACTTGTCCCGTACCGCACGACCATTGACGAAGAAATACTGAAGGTCGGCCTGGCTGCGCGAGAAGGTCGGCAAACCAACCCAGCCCCAGAGGTGCAAGCCATTGCGTTCCACTTCAATCGGCAAGGCCTGCTCGAGAAAGCCCGGGCCACAGATCGACGCCACGCGCCGCGCCCGGGCCGTATCGTCATGGGCTTCATGCAGGCTCAGGATACTTTTGCCGTTGTGGCGCAAATGGAAAGCCACGTCGAAGCGGGCCAGCGCCAGGCGCCGGATCACTTCCTGCAGGTGATCGAATTCGGTTTTTTCGGTCTTGAGGAATTTCCGCCGGGCCGGGGTGTTGAAAAACAGGTCACGTACTTCGACTGACGTGCCGACCGGGTGGGCCGCCGGCTGCACGCGCGGGGCCATGTCACGGCCTTCGGTCTCGACCTGCCAGGCCTGGTCGGCATCACGGGTACGCGAGGTCAGCGTCAGGCGAGCCACCGAGCTGATGGAGGCCAGCGCTTCGCCACGAAACCCCAAGCTCATGACCCGCTCAAGGTCTTCAAGATCGCGAATCTTGCTGGTGGCATGCCGGGCCAGCGCCAGGGGCAGGTCATCGGAAGAAATGCCGCCACCGTCGTCACGAACGCGCAGCAACTTCACGCCACCCTGCTCGACTTCCACGTCGATACGCCGGGCGCCGGAGTCCAGGCTGTTTTCCAGCAGCTCCTTGATCACCGAAGCCGGGCGCTCGACCACCTCGCCGGCGGCAATCTGGTTGGCCAGCCGCGGGCTGAGCAGCTCGATGCGTGCGGGGCCGGTCATGGCTGTGCCGCCAGCGCGGTGCTCGGAATGTTCAGGGTCTGGCCGATTTTCAGCTCATCGGTTTTCAGGTTGTTGGCCGAGCGCAGCGTTGCGATGCCTACCTGGTAGCGCACAGCGATCATGGCCAGGGTTTCGCCCGAGCGCACCACATGGTCGCGCGGGCCTTGGGCGATCTTGCCGCTGTCGCGCAGGAAGGCAATGTAAGTGCCTGGCGGTGGATTTTGCTGGAAGAACTGGCGCACGCCACTGTGGATTGAGCGTGCCAGGGACTGCTGGTGGCTGGTCGTGGCAAGCTTGGACGCTTCGTTGGCATTGGAGATGAAGCCGGTCTCCACCAGGATCGAAGGGATATCCGGCGACTTGAGCACCATGAAACCCGCTTGCTCGACACGGCGCTTGTGCAACGGCGTGACCCGGCCGATGTTACTCAACACCTTTTGCCCAACGTTAAGGCTGGAGCTCAGCGAAGCGGTCATGGACAGGTCCAGCAATACGCCTGCGAGCATGCGGTCCTTGTCATCGAGGCTGACGTTACCCGCACCACCGATCAGGTCGGAACGGTTTTCGCTGTCGGCCAGCCAGCGCGCTGTTTCGGAGGTCGCGCCACGATCGGACAGGGCAAACACCGAAGCACCGAAGGCCGCCGTGGATGGCGCGGCGTCGGCGTGGATGGAAATGAACAGGTCGGCGCCTTTCTTGCGGGCGATCTCGGTGCGCTTGCGCAATGGAATAAAGTAGTCGCCGGTACGGGTTAGCTCAGCGCGGAAACCCTTCTCGGTATTGATCTGGCGCTGCAGCTCCTTGGCGATGGCCAGCACTACGTCTTTTTCATGCTGACCGCGCGAGCCGGAGGCGCCCGGGTCTTCACCGCCGTGGCCGGCATCGATGGCAATCACGATATCGCGCTTGCCGTTGGGCACCGGGGTCAGTTTGATGGCCGGTTGCGCAGGAGTCACCGGTACGGCAGGCGCGGTTGCGACATTGCTCGGCGGAGTCGACGGCGGCGGCGTAGCATCGGCTTCCTGGTCAAACAGATCTACGACCAGGCGGTTGCCGTATTGCTGGTTCGGCGCCAGGGTAAAACTCTTGGGCGTGACCGCCTTGCTCAGGTCGACGACCACGCGCAAGTCGGTTGGCGTGCGCTGGGCCGAGCGCACGCTGGTAATCGGTGTATTAGAGGTAGAAACCTGCAAGGGTGCCGCCAGCGTGGCGCCATTGATGTCGATGACCAGCCGGTCCGGCGAAGTCAGGGTGAACACGCTGTGCTGCACGGGGCCAGAAAGGTCAAAAACCAGGCGAGTGTTATCCGGTGCTCGCCACAAACGCACGCTCTTGACTTGCGTAACGGCCCAAGCATCAACAGCTACTGCCGTAAGCAGCAATCCTACGACAGCAACCAGTGCGCGAACGCGCATACCTTTCCCCATATATTATTTGAATTCCAACGCCAGCGCGGCACACCACGATTCGCCACGCGGGCTTTGCGGGGCCAGGTTCAAAGAACGGCCATCCGCATGGGGGCTTATGGTAATGGTCAGGTCGGGCTTTGGCAAAAAGCCCGCACCACGTTGGGGCCACTCGATCAGGCACAAGGCATCGCCTTCGAAGTAATCGCGAATGCCCAGATATTCCAGTTCTTCTGGGTCAACAAGGCGATATAGATCAAAGTGATAAGCCCGAAAGCTCGTATTTTCGTAAGGTTCGACCAGGGTAAAGGTCGGGCTCTTGACCGCACCTTCATGCCCCAAACCCCTTATCAAACCGCGAGATAGCGTGGTTTTCCCGGCCCCCAGGTCGCCCTCGAGGAAGATAATCCCGACCCCCTGAGTGATCTGGGCAAGTCGCCCACCGAAAGCGATCATGGCCGCTTCATCGGCCAGGTACAGGGTTACTTCAGACACGGCGTTTGCTCCTCAAGCAACTGACGAATGGCTGGTATCAAATCGCTGGCCGCCAGCCCGCGACCTCTTTGTCCTTCAACCTGCCCGGCACTGGCGTGCAGCCAGGTTCCCAGGCAGGCCGCCTCGAATGCCGGCATGCCCTGGGCTAAAAGCGCGCCGATCAATCCCGCCAGCACGTCGCCAAGCCCGGCACTGGCCATGGCCGGATGGCCGCGATCGCACAGGGCCAAGCTGCCGCTGGCGTCGGCTACCAGGCTGCCCGCGCCTTTGAGGACACAAACGGCATTGTATTTTTGCGCCAGCGTTTGCACAGCTGTCGCTCGGTCGGCTTGCACCTGTTGTGTGGAAAGCCCCAATAACCGCGCAGCCTCACCTGGGTGAGGCGTAATGACACTGCCAGCTGGCAGCACCGCTGACCCCAGGGCCAGCAGATTCAAGGCATCGGCATCCCAGACCTGCGGCCGCCCGGCATTGGCGGCCGCCGAAAGCAGGCTGCGCCCCCAACCGGCCTGGCCCATGCCGGGCCCGACGACCAACACAGACGCCGCCTCGATCAACCCCATCAATTGATTGGCCGAGTGCACGCCCGCTGTCATGACCTCAGGCAAACGTGCCAGGGCGGCAGCAACATGCTCGTTGCGAGTGGCCAGCGCGACCATGCCGGCGCCACTGCGCAAGGCGCTTTCAGCACTTAGCAATGCCGCGCCACCCATGCCGTGCTCGCCGCCGATGACCAGTACCCGGCCGAACTGCCCCTTGTGTGCAGTCGGTGGCCGCGCCGCCAGGCCCGGCAGGCTCGCAGCACTCAAGCGCCGGGCCATACCTGCAACTTGCGCGACGATTGCTGGCTCGGCTTGCAGGTCATCGAACACCAGCGAACCGACACGATCCGGCGCCTGCCCCGTGAACAAACCGAACTTGAGACCAATGAAGGTCACCGTCAGCTGCGCCCGCACGGCACAACCCAGCACCTGCCCGGTATCGGCACACAGCCCCGAGGGAATATCCACGGCCACAACCGGCAGGCCGCTGGCATTGATGGCTTCAATCGCCTCTCGATAAGGAGCGCGCACCTCACCGTGCAGCCCAGTGCCAAGCAACGCATCGAGCACGATGCCTTCAAGCACGGCACCGGCTGCCCACGGCCAAATCGAAACGCCGCAACCACGAGCCTCGGCACAGGCCAGGGCGGCATCACCGGTGAGTGCGTCGGGATCTCCCACGGCCAGCACCTCAACCTGCCAGCCAGCACGCTCAGCCAGGGCCGCGACCAAATAGCCGTCACCGGCATTGTTGCCGTGCCCCGTCAGCACCGTCAGTACCCGGCCTTCCGGCCAGCACCGCCGCAAGGCGCGCCAGGTAGCATGAGCGGCGCGCTGCATCAGTTCAAAACCGGGAGTGCCGGCAGCGATCAGCCGCGCATCGAGGTCACGAACCTGTGCGGCGCTGTACAGCACGTCGGGTAAATCAGTGGATGTGGGCAGCATGCTTGGGCTATCCGTGGCGATGTCTGGCAGAATTATACGCACCTCAGCTCCGGTTTCCTTCTTCGCATGCCTGCTCTTACTGCCGATCTCCCCGCCCTGGCCCAGTCGATCAAAGATTGGGGTCGCGAATTGGGCTTCCAGCAAGTCGGGATTGCCGGCCTGGAGCTGGGTGAGCACGAAAAACACCTACAGCGCTGGCTGGAGGCGGGCTACCACGGTGAGATGGAATACATGGGTGCCCACGGCAGCAAGCGTTCGCACCCGGACGAGCTGGTGCCCGGAACCTTGCGCGTGGTTTCGCTGCGCATGGATTACTTGCCCGGCGACACGTACATGGCTCAACGCCTGGCTCAACCTGAGAAAGCTTACGTCTCGCGCTATGCCCTGGGCCGGGATTATCACAAGCTGATCCGCAAACGCGTGCAACAACTGGCAGAGCGGGTCCAGCAAGCGATCGGCCCTTTCGGCTACCGCGCCTTTGTCGACAGCGCCCCGGTGCTGGAGAAGGCGATTGCCGAACAGGCGGGGCTGGGTTGGATTGGCAAGAACACACTGGTTCTGAACCGCAAGGCGGGCAGTTATTTCTTCCTCGCCGAACTGTTCGTCGACCTGCCCCTGCCGGTCGACCCACCCCACGCCAGTGAACACTGTGGACGCTGCAGCGCTTGCATGGACATCTGCCCTACGGCCGCCTTCGTCGGCCCCTACGTGCTCGATGCCCGGCGCTGCATTTCCTACCTCACCATCGAACTCAAGAGCGCCATCCCCGAAGAGCTGCGCCCGCTGATCGGCAACCGCGTGTTCGGTTGCGACGACTGCCAGATCGTCTGCCCGTGGAACCGCTTCGCCCGCCCTTCCGGGGAAAGCGACTTCAAGCCGCGGCACAACCTGGACAATGCCGAGTTGGCCGAACTGTTCATGTGGGATGAAGCGACCTTTCTCAGCAGTACCGAAGGCTCGCCCTTGCGACGCGCTGGCTATGAGCGCTGGCTGCGTAATCTGGCGGTGGGGCTGGGCAATGCGCCTTCGACCATTCCGGTACTCGAAGCACTGCGCGCTCGCCGCGATTACCCGTCAGAGCTGGTGCGCGAACACGTGCTGTGGGCGCTGAAGCAGCACGCAGAACGAAGCGCAATCCTGTAGCAGCAACTGTCTTGCTCGGCTTATTGCGTCTGCCACTCTGTACCATCG
>CAYVPI010000198.1:0-7995 GCA_964453495.1 uncultured Pseudomonas sp.
AAAGTATGTCTGCCAATGAGCAACGGATCGGTGCTGCGGCCCTTGGTGGTGCAGTCGGTGGTGGTGTTGGTAATAAAGTCGGCGGTTTTTGAAGTGGCACGAGCCGAGGCCAGGCTCAGTGAAGCTAAGGCGCAGTCTCAGGTCTATCAGGTTCAGGTCAAGCGCTGCAGCGTGGTCGCACCGTTCGACGGGCAGGTTGTAGCGCGCAAGGTCCAGCGTTATGAAAGCGTGGCTGCCGGCGCACCCTTGCTGGATGTCGTGGACAACCGAAGCCTGGAAATCCATCTGCTGGTGCCCTCGCGCTGGGTTAGCAAACTCAAGCCCGGTCAGCCTTTTATCTTTGTTCCCGATGAAACTGGGCAGCCGCTACACGCGACCGTCAAGCGCCTGGGTGCACGCATCGACGAAGGCAGTCAGACCTTGCTGTTGGTGGCGACCCTGCCTGACGCCGATGGCCTGTTATCCGGTATGAGCGGCACAGCGCGTTTCGCGGAGTTTCAGTGAACGCGCCGATAACGGGCAGCGCCGAGCAGACGTTCGCCCGTTTCCTCGACCTGGAGCGTCAGACCCGTGCCGCGCGCACCCCTGCACAGTTGGGCTATAGCCTGGTTAACGACGGCCAGGCCTTGTTCGGATTTCGTCACGCTGTGTTACTGATCGCAGGTAAGGTCAAGGCCGTAACCGGCGTCAGTGCCGTGGAGCCCAATGCGCCCTTCGTGGCGTTTGTCGAGCAGGCAGTGGCCCAGTTGTTCAAACAGGGACAGCTAAACCAGGCCCGGGTAATTGCCGCCGAAGCGGTCAGCGAATCCGTTCAGGCTGACTGGCGCAGCCTGTCAGCCGGACAGGTATTCTGGCTGCCCTTGATCGACCATCAGGGCCAGGTATTTGGCGGCCTGTGGCTGGCCCGTGACCTGCCGTGGTCTGCGCCTGAGCACGTGTTGTTGTCGCAACTGGGCGACACCTACAGTCACGCCTGGCTGGCGCTGCAACCCCACAAACCTTGGCGCTTGCGCTGGACGCGTAAACGTCAGGTTGCCCTGGTAGCGGCGTTGTTGCTGGGACTGCTGATTCCGGTGCGTCAGTCAGTGCTGGCTCCGGCCGAAGTCGTTCCGCTGGGCGGGCAAGTGGTTGCCGCACCGTTGGACGGGGTGATCGCCGAGTTCCTGGTCAAGCCCAACCAGAGCGTCAAGAATGGCGACCTGCTGTTACGCTTCGAAAGCACCAGCCTCAGGGCCCAGGCCGATGTGGCCGAACGTGCATTGGGCGTGACCGAGGCAGAACTCAAGGCCAATTCCCAGCGCTCGTTTAGCGACGCTGAATCGAGTTCGAAGATTGACCTGCTGGCTGCTCGCGTCGAACAGAAACGGGCCGAGCACAACTATGCCATCGAGCTGCTCAAACGCAGCGAAGTACGCGCCGACAGGGACGGCATTGCGGTGTTTGCCGATGCCGAACGCTGGCTCGGCAAGCCCGTGCAGACCGGCGAACGACTGATGGAAATTGCCAACCCGGACCAGGCCGAACTGCGTATTGAACTGGCGGTCGGCGATGCGATTGCCCTGACCCACGGCGCACAAGTGGCGTTGTTTCTAGACAGCGATCCGTTACACCGCCACCTGGCCTGGCTCGAACGTTCGGCCTACGAGGCGCAGCCTACTGCCGCCGGGCAACTGGCATATCGGCTGGATGCGCGCTTCGATGCCGAGACCCCGCGCATCGGGCTGCGCGGTACAGCTAAAATCTTCGGCGATCGCGTCCCATTGGCGCTCTACCTGTTGCGCCGACCGCTGGCCGGCCTGCGCCAGAGCTTGGGCCTGTAGCATGAGCCTGCCGAGCCTGCGGCCCGATCTACAATTGTCCGCAGCAGCCCCTGACCTGGACGGCTCCCCCCAGTGGACCCTCGCCGACCCGGTGCGCGGGCGCTATTTCAAGCTCGGCGCGGCTGCGATGCGCCTGCTACGACACTGGTCCCTGGGCGACCCACAGCAGGTGCTGCAAGCCGCAAACCGTGAACCGGGCCTGCCGCTCAACAGTGAATCCCTGGAGCAATTGCTGGTTTTTTTGCGCGGTCACGACCTGATCAGTGCGATGGACCCGCAACAGCGCGACAGTTATCAGCTCAAGACAGCCACCCAGCCTCAGAGCCTGTGGCAGATCCTGCTGCAGCAATACCTTTTTTTCCGTATTCCGCTGTGGCGCCCAGACGCTTTTCTCAATCGTGTCTGGCCTTTGCTCGCGCGGTTCGGCCCGGCCATCCTGCGCTATGGAGTGCCGCCGACCCTGGCCATGGGTGTTTTTCTGGTGTCGCGAGACTGGCAGCGCTTCGTGGCGACTTTTCCGCATCTGTTCAGTCTGGGCGGCGCGCTGGCGTTTGCGGTAGCGTTGTTCTTTGCCAAGCTGTGCCATGAATTTGGCCATGCTTTCATGGCCAAGCGCGCCGGTTGCCGTGTGCAGAGCATGGGGGTGGCGTTCATGGTACTGCTGCCGATGTTCTATACCGACGTCAGCGACGCCTGGCGAATCAATGATCGGCGTGCCCGACTGCTGATCGGGGCAGGCGGGGTACTGGCAGAGTTATTGCTGGCGTGCATCGCGTTGCTGGCCTGGTCGCTGCTGCCCGATGGGCCGGCGCGCACCGCGGCGTTCATGCTGGCCAGCGCAACCTGGATCACCACGCTGATCATCAACCTGAACCCATTCATGCGCTTCGACGGTTATTTCCTGCTCAGTGATTTCTGGGGCGTGGATAATCTTCAGGGCCGGGCGTTCGCCCTTTGTCGCTGGCACCTGCGCGAAACCCTGTTCGGCTATGGCGCGGCGGCCCCGGAACCATGGTCGCCAAAAATGCGCCGCCGCTTGCTGGTATGGGGTTACGGTGCCTGGGTGTGGCGCGCTCTATTGTTTTTCGGCATTGCCCTGGCGGTCTATCACCTGTTCTTCAAGGTGTTAGGCATTTTTCTAATGGTGGTGGAATTGGTGTGGTTCATTTTTATGCCCATCGTGAAGGAGTGGCGACAATGGTGGAGCCACCGAGAGCAGGCCCACACCCCGCGCGTACTATTTACCGGCCTGGTGTTGCTGGCGTTGATGTTGACGCTGCTGCTGCCCTGGCGCAGCGCGGTGGAAGTGCCCGCCATGCTTGAGGCCGGTCGCGCCAGTGCCTTGCATGCGCCTGTGGCGGCGCGGGTCAAACGGGTGAATGTGCATGACGGTCAGACCGTGGCCCAAGGCGATGTGTTGATTGAACTGGAGTCGCCGGACATGGCGTCCCGCCTGATCATCGTGCGCAGGGAAATCGAGATTCAGCAGCTGCAAATGCGCCGTCAGGCCGGACGTAGCGAAACCGCCGCCGATGCTGGCATCGTTGAACAACATCTGGCCGAAGCAGTTGCTGAGTACCGGGGCCTGGCTGCCCAGAAAGAGCGCCTGCTGCTGCGGGCCCCCCATGCCGGCCAGGTGCGCGACTTGATTCCGCAATTATCAGTGGGCCGCTGGTTGTCGCCCACGCAGCCGCTGGCGCGGGTAGTACAGGGCGACTCCCGGTTGCGCGGATACTTGACCGAAGCCGAGCTTTGGCGAGTCAGGCCCGGTGCCACGGGCCGGTTCATTGCAGACGATCCGATGCGCCCTGCGATTGCTGTGCAGTTGGATGAAATCGATACCAATGGCGTTGCCTGGGTCGAGCAGCAAGCGTTGACCTCCGATAACCAAGGACCAATTGCCGTACGCCGCGATTCACAACAGCGGGCCGAGCCGGTACAGGCACAATATGGTGTGCGCTTGAGTGCCGTTGATGATACGTCCGCCCCGGCGCAACCGTTACGTGGTCTGGTGGTGTTGCAGGGACAGGGCCAATCTGTGCTGGGTGCAGCATGGCGACGGTTGGCCGCACTGGGTGTTAGAGAAAGCGGATTTTAAGGAGCGAGCATGGCGTCAGTGGCAGCAGAGGGGTTGGTGGTGCGGCCGTCGCGGGTGAGCGATGGCCCGTTTTTGCAGAGCCTTTATCAGGCCGCGCGACCGGACCTGCAATGGATCGATGGCGAGCCAGAGCAACTGCAGCAGGTGATTGCGCAGCAGTTCCAGGTGCAGGAACAAGGGCTGGGGGAGAACTTTCCCAATGCCATGCATTACGTCGTTGAAAAGCTCGGCACCGCTATCGGTGCGTTGTGCACCGATTTTGGCCCCAATGAAATCCGCGTACTGTATCTGGCCTTCATCCCCCAGGCCCGCGGGCAGGGTTATGGCAGAGCGGTGCTGCAAGGGGTGCAGAAAGCCGCGCAACAGATCCATTGCCCGGTGGCGACCGTGGTCTGGAGCAGCAACCCCCACGCACGCCAGCATTACCTGGCACTGGGCTTCGAAGTCCAGGAGCGCAACCCGGCGGCGGAGCGGTTGGTGTGGTATCCAAAAGGAAACTGAGTGGCCTTGGCTACGCTCCTGTACGGCACAAAGGAACGATTACTGATCGTTTTCAATTAAACGCAATATAGAAATACCCCACCGCCGGATCCCGCCCCATGGGCGGCACCCTCGATACAAACACCCCGTCGAGCCGCCCAAACTCTGGCACCTCAAGTGCACACAAACCGTCCACGAAGGCTGTTGTTTCTAGGCTATTGAGTTCCACACTGAATGGCATGCGTTCGATATCCGGCATCTTAGCCTGGGGTATTTCCTCTAGGGCCTCGATCCGCACAGACAAACGACTACCGTCGGGCAGGGTCAGGCTGCTGGTCTGGCCAAGCAGTGGTTGGAAATGGCGGCTATGAACCTGTTGCAGCATATGGGCGCTCCAAAAAGCCGGAGGACCTTAGCCCTCCGGCGTTCATCAGTTACGGGACGGGAAAAACCCTTGAAGGGCAATGCTGAAGTTGATCGCCAAAAACGGATTCATGATCGCCATCGGCTGGCTGCCACCCGCGGCGGAAACCGAGCCACTGACCGTTGTGGTCACGCCTTGTAGCGGTACCGGCGAAGCGCCCTGCTGATCCGAATAGATAGTCGCCGAACCAGGGCCGGTACCTGATGTGCCAATGAACGAATTGGTGGTCGTTGGCGTACTTACTGGATTGCTGGCGGGATTCGCTAATTGCACAGTGGTCGCGGCGATGATGCCAGTGAGGGTGTGAGTATGGTTGGGCAGGTTGTTCAGCGTTGCGCTGACGTTTTCGCTACCGGAAACGGTACCGATGGCCCGTGGGGTCAGCCCCAAACCGTTGCCCTGCCCCATGGGCAGCCGGCCTTGCAGGTTGGGGAGCATAAAGGTGTTCTGGCCGTCCCCTCCGTATGTGGTTCCGATCAGAGCAAATAATGTCTGGTTTTGCGCAATGCTGAGCGTCTGGCCGTTGCACAACGCCCAGTTCATAGGTGCGAAATTAAAGGCGAACGACTGGATAGTGCCGATAAATACTTCCATAGAATCCTTATCCCTCAGGTTATTGGTCTAGCGTTGCTCAGCAGGGTCCGGGGGAAAAGTGCAATCAGCCCGCCTCCTTTGCTCCCTAGCCTCGTCGCGCACGGCTGAGCGTAGACGGGGTTGTTTCATTCTGCCGCGCGACAAAGGCGGAAAAATGACACGGAGCGGCTCAAACGATGCATCTGCGCGTAACTCAAGTACCCTCTATTTTTTGCAGTTCATGGCGCATTTGATTAGCCGTTGATAGTTTTCTCGACTACGCTTTGCGCCACAAAAGGACTAAAAAAACGGTGAAGGGATTGTCGCAGTTCCACTTTATTTCCGGCTTACCGCGTTCGGGCTCGACCCTGCTGTCTGCGATCCTCCTGCAGAACCCGCGTTTTCATGCCGGCATGACCAGTCCCGTAGGTTCGCTGTTCAGCAGCGTTCTGCAGCAGTGCAGTGCCGGTAGCGAGTTCGGCTCGGTAATCGACACCGATCTGCGTCGACGCCTGCTGCGTGGGCTATTCGACTCCTACTACGCAGACAAGGCTGACAAGCCCGTCATCTTCGACACCAATCGCCAGTGGTGCGCACGCCTGCCGGCCTTGCAGGATCTATTCCCCCAGGCCAAGACCATCGCCTGCGTGCGTAACGTCGCCTGGGTGCTCGATAGCCTGGAGCGGCTCTATCGGGCCAACCCTTTCGAGAACACCAAGCTGTTCAATGACGACGACGAGCGCAATACCGTCTACAGCCGCTGCGAAACGCTGGCCCAGCGCAACCGCCTGGTGGGGTTTGCCTGGACCGCGCTCAAGGAAGCCTATTACGGCGAAAACGCCGAGTCGCTGCTAATCATTGATTACGACCTGTTGAGCCAGGCCCCGGAGCGGGTGATGCGCCTGGTGTACGAATTTATCGACGAGCCCTGGTTCGAGCACGATTTCAATCACTTGACCTATGACGCACCGGCCTTCGATCAGGCTCTGGGCGTTGCCGGCCTGCACAAGGTCAAGCCCAAAGTCGCCCCGCAAGCCCGCAGGACCCTGTTGCCGCCGGATCTGTTTGAAAAGTATGCAGCGCTGTCATTCTGGCGCGATGGGTCCGCAAGCGCTGCCAATGTCATTCGCATGAAAACCGACGCCGCAGTCAGCTGATTGCGGCTTTTCATTTGTGTATTGAAGAAGCTTGAATCCGGGTGAACATCATGTGGTGGAGCAAAGGCAAATCGCGGGTAACCGAGGGTACACAAGCCCTGGCATCTCCAATGATCATGTCCCTGGAGCCGCGAATGCTGTTCGACGGCGCTATGGCCGCTACCGTGGCCGATGCCGCGCAGGCAGACGCCCAGCCCACCGCCGACGCGGCCAAGACGCCCACGGCGGACCAGGCTTCAGATAACCATACAGTCCAGGGCCAGGTCGATGCCACCCAGGCTGCCGCTTCGGGCAAAGCCGTAGTATTTGTCGACTCCCGGGTCAAGGATGCCGCCAGTCTGGTCGAAGGCGTCGCACCGGGCACACAGGTGGTGCAACTGAATGGCACCAAGGACGGCCTGCAGCAGATCGCTGATTACCTCGACAGCCACCAGGACATCAGCACGGTGCAGATCATCGCCCACGGTAACGCCGGGGATTTGTGGCTGGGCAACAGCTACCTGTCGGCGGAAAATATTCAGGCCCGCAGCGAGGTACTGGCACAGATCGGCCAGGACATGAACGCCGGTGGCGATATCCTGATCTACGGCTGCTATACCGCCGAAGGTGAGCGCGGCTTGAGCCTGGTCGAATCACTGGCGCGGTTGACCGGCCGCGACGTGGCGGCGTCCGACGACCGCACCGGTCTGGGTGGCGACTGGGAGCTGGAAATCGCTGTCGGCAACATTGAAAGCGCCAACGTACTATCGGCCAATGCCATGAGCGAGTACGAATGGGGCCTGGCCACCTGGACGGCCACCAACAACCTCAATTCCGGCGTCGGTTCTCTGCGCGCAGCGCTGTCTTCTGCGCAGAACGGAGACATCGTCACCTTCAATACCAACATGACCGTCGCGCTGACCCAGGTGCTGGTGGTCGACAAGAACATCACCATCGATGGCGATCTCAACAACGACAACGTGGCCGACGTCACCCTCGACGGGCAATACCGCACCCAGATCATCAACGTGACGGCCGGCACCACGGCGACCCTCGATGGCCTGGTGATTACTCGCGGTATGGTGGCGGGTAACGGCGGTAATGGCGGCGACGATGCGCTGGTGTCAAAGGGGGGCGGGATCTATAACGCCGGCACCCTGACCCTGAGGAACGTCACCGTCACCGCGAACGCCGCTTCGGGTGGCGGCGGCGGTGGTGGTGTGACGCCGCAATACGCCGGCGGCGGTGGTGGTGGCGGTGGCGCGATCACTGGCGGTACGGGCGGCAAGGGCGGCGACACCCTCAACGCCACGGGCTCCAACGGCTCAGCCGGCCAGGGCGGTGCCGGGGGTGGCTTCTTCAATATGGGCGGGCGTGGTGGTTCCTCTACCGGGGGTGCTGGCGGTTCTGCGTATCCGGGCTACAGCACGGGCTCCGCAGGCGGTACGGCCGTCAGCGGTGGGC
>CAYVPI010000199.1:0-7969 GCA_964453495.1 uncultured Pseudomonas sp.
CATGACATCGTCGGGCTGCGCCAGGAACGCATCACCCAGGCGTTGTACCCAGACGGGATCCTGTCCCAGCGTTACCAGAACCTGCGGGAAGGCGACCAGCGCCTGCACGCTGGGGTCCCAGGGTTGGTTCGCCACTTGTTTGACCGCTTCATCGCCCTTGGCGTCCGGGTGAGCCTTGGACCAGGTTACCGCCTCGGCAATTTCCCCGGGGTACGTGGTGGCCATCAGTACCTGTGCCAGCAACGGGTCGGGATAAAGCGCAATGGGCGCCATCATTTGGTCCAGCTGTTCCTGGGTAAACACGGGGTCTTTGGCCACCGCCGTGGCGGGCGCTGTTGTGGCAGCGGCTGTCGATGTGGCGGGCGCTGTTTTGGCAGCGGTTGTCGATGCGGCGGCCCCATCCGTTCCCAGTGCCAGGCAGGGAGGGGCGCTCAGAAACAATACGGCTGACAACGCGTAAAATAATGGAATGCGCATTGCATCCCCTCTGTGGTCAGGCAGGCTTGAAGTGAGTGAATCAACGCCAGGCAGATGAAAGCTGACCTTGCAAGCCATTGAGCTCAGCTTCGATGCCGCTCAGTAATGGTAGCAAACAAATAATTTTTGCCATGAATTCGCTGCAGCCTATGTGCAAATGTTCAGCGCTGGGGAAAGACCTCAGGTTTTTACTGGGGGGAAGATTCGGTGAGCCTCCGTATCTGGGGCTGCTAGAGTGAGCCCAAGCTCAAGGCAGTAATTGTAGTTTGAGAGCCATCTACTCAGGAGGTTTGTCATGCGAATCGTTGCGGCCACTGTGTGCACATTCCTGCTCTTCCTGGCTTTGCCATCGCCGTCCTTTGCCGGTTCAGATTGCGATGATGCGGGCAGTGCAAGTGACATCAGAAACTGTTTAAAAAACCAGGGTGATCAAAAAGGCAAAGGTAATTGCAATGACAATGGCAATTGCGGCAAGGCCAAGGCCAAGGACAAGGCCAAAAACAAAGATGACGATGATGATCACTCGGTCAGTTGCATGGAGATCAATAGTACTGCGCTGCGCCGTGAGTGCCTTGAAAGGCGTAGAGATTGAACCTGGAGGCTGCACCCGCAAAACAATCGTCATCCTTGCAGGTGGTGCCGATCAGCTGCCCCGAGAACGCCCCTGATCGTCGCTTTCCATTCCGGCACCGCGTGTCTATAAACAGCACCGAAGCGATGAGCGGTTACGGTCGCAAACCAGCGAGCCGGCATAATGGCACCGCAAAATTAGCCTTCAAACTCAGCCGTTGCGAGCCCCATTTGTAATGAAAGCCGAAAAACGTTACTCGATCATCTTGGAACACAGCGCCCAGGTGCTGCTCGAAAACGTACCCATGGTGCAGATAGAAGCCTTTTGGGACGCCAACGATACTCGGTACTTCGGGTTACGCATGGAAGACGAGCACAGCGCGAATGTACGAGTCTTTGTTACCGATGAAGTCCCCGAGGAAGAAGAGGCGGAGCTATATTGCCTGTAGCAACTGGCGTCTCCCACATTTGTGGTGTGGTCATATTTTGCGTGAGACGTTTTGGTCTCGGTGCGACTGATCGGGTCTTCTGATCAGGGGGCGGGTGGGGCAGGCCTCCCCATTTGTCGGTTGGGTTCGTGTACTCGCTGGTCACTTACAAAAACCTGTTTGCAGGGGACCCCAACGTTGCGCGCGACACGCACCCGTCCGAGCTCTGGTCAAGGGGCAAAGCGGTGTTGGTGCTGGCACTGGCGACGCTGATGATTGCCTGGATCAGCGAGATTCTGGTGGCTGCCATCGAGCCCTTCTGGTCCTCTACGTTTCGCCATCGGCTGTCATCAAATGCAAAGCCATTGACGCTCAAGGTGAAGCACTGTCTGTGCCCGTGACGATACTGGCTCTCTCATCAAACTCGAACAACCAAACGAAACGCCGCCGACACATCCAGTCGAACGTCTCTTCTTCACGGGAGTGCGGACGACGGCTGTACGGTGCATTTCATAAAACAATCATGGAGAGAGCAGGATGAAGTTCAGTTTTTTAACCGGCAGCAAGCCCAGTCGCCGACGCGTTCTGCGCGATACCTTGGCGCTGGCATTTGCAGCTTCTCCGTTGGCAAACCTCGCCAAGGCCGACGATGAAACGCCTGATGAAGTGACCTTTGCCGCCGGCCCGCGGCCGTTGGTGCAATACCCGCAAAAACGACCGTTGACCCTGGTGACTACCCGCCCGCCGCACCTTGAGACGCCATTTTCCGTCTTCAACGAAGGGCCTCTTACGCCCAACGATGCCTTTTTTGTGCGCTACCACCTGGCTGATTTCCCCACCCGCATCGACCCTGACAGTTACCGCCTGACGATCAAGGGCATGGTCAGCACACCTGTGTCACTTTCCCTGGCAGAGCTCAAGGCCCTGGCCGAGCCGGTGGAAGTGGTGGCCGTCAATCAGTGTTCGGGTAACAGCCGTGGTTTCTTCATGCCGCGGGTGTTCGGTGCTCAGTTGGGCAATGGCTCAATGGGCAATGCCCGTTGGGTGGGCGTGCCGCTCAAGGCTGTGCTGGAAAAGGCAGGTGTGCAAGCCGGCGCCAAGCAAGTGACATTCCGTGGGCTCGACAAGCCTGTGCTGCCGAGCACACAGGAATTCATCAAGGCTCTGGACATCAGCCATGCCCTGGATGGCGAGCCGATGATTGCCTGGTCCATGAACGGTACCGACCTGCCATTTCTCAACGGTTATCCGATTCGTCTGGTGGTGCCAGGTTACTTCGGCACCTACTGGGTCAAGCACCTGAGTGAGATCGAAGTCATCGACCACACCTACGATGGTTTCTTCATGGCCAAGGGCTACCGCTTGCCGGACAACGATTGTTTCTGTGTGGCTCCCGGTACCACGGCGGCAAAAACGCTGCCGATTTCCAAATTGGCGGTACGCAGCTTCATCACCAGCGTCAAACACGGCGATGTATTGCCGCTGCAAAAAAGCGTAGAGCTCAAGGGCATTGCCTTCGACGGTGGTATTGGGGTGAACAAGGTGCAGGTGTCGATCGACGGTGGGCAGAGTTGGCGCGAAGCCAAGCTTGGGGTGGACCTTGGCCGTTACTCCTTCCGTGAGTGGACGCTACCGATCACCTTCACCAGCGAGGGCGCCACGCAATTGATGGTGCGCGCGACCAATCGTGCCGGTGAAACACAACCCATGCGCGCCGACTGGAACCCCAGTGGCTACCGCCGCCACGTCGTAGAAACCAGCCACGTGACCGTCGCCTGAGGAGCCCAGCATGAAACCCATGACCACTTTGCTGTGTGCAGCGCAGTTGTGCCTGGCTGCCATGGCCAACGCCGCGCCGCTGGAAATCACCTTGCCGGCGGAAACGGCTGTGCTCAAACCCAGCACGCTACCCGGCTACCCACTGGCCCAGCAGAAGTGCTCCACCTGCCACTCTGCCGATTACATCAACTTCCAGCCACCGGGCATGAGCCTGGCCCAGTGGACGGCGGAGGCCAGCAAGATGCAGCACGTCTATGGGGCGCCGATCAGCGATCAGGATGTGACGGTCATCGGCGCCTATCTTGCGGCTACCTACGGCAGCGCCAAGGCAACCGATGCCGATGTGCTGGCCGCTTCGACCCCGCAAACAGCCCAGGACCCAGCGGCGCCTGGAGCCAAAGTCGATGCCACGACCTTGCTGCAGAACAACGCTTGCCTGTCTTGCCATGCAACCGACCATAAAGTCGTAGGCCCGGCCTATCACGATGTGGCTGCCAAGTATGCCAACGACCCACAGGCGCTGACCAAGGTCACCGCCAGCATTGCGCAAGGTGGCAGCGGCAAATGGGGGAACATCCCGATGCCGCCGTTCGCGCGATTGAGCCCGGACGATCTGAAAACCCTGGCGACTTTTGTATTGCATCAGTGAGCCGTATCTCGGCCAGGATGAGGAAGGTCCTGAGCCGAGATTGAAATTCACCTGGGAGAGGACATCATCGAGGATGAGCACCGACCTTACCGCTTAGCCCACTGTCGCCGCTTGAGTGACTTCCATCAAAATCGGCACTAGCTCATTGATCACCCGTTCTTGCGGCCAGGTGCTCAATTGTGCCGTGACGTTGACTGCCGCCACCGTTTGAAAATGGACATTGCGAATCGGGGCGGCAATGCCTATCTGACCGATCATTACCTGGTCGCTGGTGATCGCATAGCCGTTCTTTCGAGCGGCGAGGATCTGCTCAAACAGCACCTCGCGATCCGTCTGTGTGCAGGCCGTGAAGGCGTTGGGTGCAACGGCGGCCAAGCTGTCGCGGATCTGCTGGTCGGGCAGTGCCGACAGCAATACGCGCCCTGCAGACGTACACCAGGCGGGCATCCTTCTCCCCGGGAGCATCTCAGCGAACGTCTGGTGATTACCCGGGATGCGCATCACGTAAACAATGTCGTGCCCACTGAGTACGCTCAAATTGACGGTCAGGCTGCAGCGTTCGCGGATCTGTTTGAGCAAGGGCAAGGCGCGGCTGATCAACGGGTCCGCGTTGAGGTAAAGAAACCCCAGTTCAAGCGCCTTGTGCGTCAGGCTGTAACGCTTTGAGCGTTCATCCTTTGCCAGATAGCCCAGCTCGCACCAAGTGTAAGTGAAACGCTGGGCGGCGCTTTTGGTCATCTCGCAGCTTTCTGCCAGTTCGGTCAGACCGATGGAAGCCTGTCCATTACGGAACATCTCCAGCACGCGGATACCTTTTTCGAGCGTGGCGATGAACTGTGGATTGAGGGTTTCCGGCGCTTGTGTGGACAACAGTGCTGCTCCTGTTTTTGTGGTGCGGTGCGTCGCGATCAGAGCGTATCAGGATAACGCATGTTGACCTCGGACACGCTCGAGGATATACATAGTATCGCATATCAACAATAAGTATCGTATAGCGATACAAGCAGGATCAAATGATGGCTTCCAATGTGCTTGAACTGTTGTTGCAACCGGCTTGTGAACAAGCTGCACAGATCCGTACCGGGCAGTTGTCTTCCCGCGAATTGACCCAAGCCTGTCTCCAACAGATCGAGGCGCTCAACCCCACTCTCAACGCGCTGGTCACGGTGGACGCCGAGGGCGCATTGCGTAAAGCGGACGAAGCCGACCGTCGGCAAGCAAACGGCGACCCCCTGGGGCCTTTGCACGGTCTGCCGCTGGCCCATAAGGATTCTTTTCTGACCGCGGGCATGCGCACCACCTGGGGCTCGAAGGTGTATGCCGATCACATCCCTGAAGTCGATTCGCTGATCGTCAGGCGCCAGGCCGAGGCGGGTTCGATTCTCCTGGGTAAAACCAACCTGCCGGAATTTGGCGCAGGTTCCCAGACCTTCAACGAAGTCTTCGGGGCTACCCTTAATCCCTATGATCACGCGTTAACCTGTGGCGGTAGCAGTGGCGGCGCTGCCGTTGCGCTGGCCACAGGCATGGTGGCATTGGCCGATGGCAGCGACATGGGCGGTTCGCTGCGCAACCCGGCGAGCTTCTGTAATATCGTCGGCTTGCGTCCTTCTATTGGTCGGGTGCCGATCTGGCCCAATGCCAACAGCTTTGGTCAGGTTACCGCGGTTGGCCCCATGGGACGTTGCGTCGCCGATGTGGCGCTTTTGCTCAGCGTGATCGCCGGGCCCGATCCTCGCGATCCCTTGAGCATCGAGCAGCCCGGTGCGCTCTTTCGCCAGGACCTGAGCGCCGACTTCAAGGGTGCGCGTATCGCTTACAGCCCTGACCTGGGCGGTTTGCCGATCGAAGCACCCGTACGCGCCATCGTTGAGCAGGGCGCCAAGCGCCTGATTGACATGGGATGTGTGGTCGAACACGCCGAACCTGATTTCCACGGCGCCTCCCAGGCCTTTCAGGTGCTGCGCGCCCTGACATACGCCAGCGGTTATGCAGGCCTGTTGCCGGCGCATCGCAACCTGCTCAAAGACACGCTGGTGTGGAACATCGAGCTGGCCAATACCTTCAGTGCCCAAGACGTGATCGTCGCCGAGCAAGTCCGTGCGCGGCTGTTCCGAGACACCCAGCAACTGCTGGAGACTTACGACTTCCTCATCGCTCCGGTGAGCCAGGTGCTGCCTTTCCCGATCGAGCAGCCCTTTGTCGAGCGCATTGGTGAGCAGGACATGCACAACTACATCCAGTGGATGGAATCATGCTCGCTGATAACCCTGACCGGGCATCCGGCAATTTCACTGCCCTGTGGCTTCACCGAACACGGGCTGCCGGTTGGCTTACAGATTATCGGGCGATACCGCGATGAGCTGACATTACTCAAGCTGGCACAAGCGTTCGAAAGCATGAGTAAGCCCTACACCGCGCGCCAACCGATCTGATCAATCGCAACGCCGGCAACACACAGCAAAACGCCTCTACAGGCGGCTGGGTTCCTTTACAACAATGCCAAAATTATCGGGAGCTTGTATGTCATCCAACGCAATATCGGTGTCTTCGACCACTGTTCAGACCCATCAACCGATCAGGGCTGCTGCCGGATCATTCCTGGGCACCTTGATCGAATGGTTTGATTTCTACATTTACGCGACTGCGTCGGCGTTGATCTTCAGCCACGTATTCTTCCCTGGAAGCAGCCAACTGGTGGGCACGCTTTCGTCGTTTGCCACCCTGGCGGTGGGCTTTGTCGCGAGGCCGCTGGGCGGGATCATCTTTGGCAGCCTGGGTGATCGCTTCGGTCGCAAGTATTCGCTGATCCTCACGTTGTTTTTGATGGGGGTTTCAACGGTCGGTATTGGCTTGCTGCCGTCCTTTGAGCAGGCCGGCATACTCGCGCCTGTGCTGTTGGTGCTGCTACGTATCTGTCAGGGTGTCGCCGTAGGCGGGGAGTGGGGTGGGGCGGTACTTCTGGCGAGTGAACACGCGCCGGAAGGCAAAAAGAGTTTCTATGCATCCTTCGCTCAACTGGGTAGTCCGGCAGGTTTGATCCTGGCCCTGATCGCGTTCCGCTACATCAGCGCCATGCCAGAGGCCGACATGTACGCCTGGGGCTGGCGCTTGCCATTTATCGGCAGCGTGGTGTTGCTGTTGCTGGCGTTCGTGATCCGCCGTGGCGTCCAGGAGTCGCCGGAATTCGAGGCTAACAAGCAGTGCCATAAACCGGAGCAGTCGCCGGTCAAAGTGGTGTTGCGCGACTCCTGGCCTTTGATACTGCTGGTGATGGGCGCATGCACCATCGGTATTTCGTCTGCGTATTTCACCAATACATTCATGATCGCTTACACCACCCAGTACCTGGGAATCAAAAGCTCGGTGATTCTTGAGTGCCTGTCGGTGGTGGCCATCGTGCAACTGATCAACCAGCCCATAGCCGCGTGGCTGGCCGACAAAATCGGGGCGGGTCGCTTTCTGTTGATCACCTCGGGGATCAGTGTGCTGGTGCCGTACCTGATGTTCAGCCTGGTTGGCACCGGGCAGAGCCTGATGATCATCATGGGGATTTCGTTGACGAAAGTTTTCTCGTCAGCGTTCTACGCAGTGATTGCCGGTTACATCGTGAACATCTTCCCGTTGCACCAACGTTACTCCGGTATTTCCCTGGCGTACCAGGCCTGCGGAGCGCTGATTGGTGGCACGACACCCATGGTGGGAACCTTGATTGCCGGGCATGCCGACGGACTCTGGTGGCCCTTGGCAGTGTTCTACTCGGTGCTGGCGCTGATTTCTTTCGTGTGTGTGTTGTTGCTGACGCGGCGCAAGCTTGTCATTGCTGGGAAGTAGTCGCACGCCTGAAAGAGGCATTCTCACACGAGCAAGGCCATCCTCATCCTTGCCCGTGCGTTTTGCTGGTTCGATGTCCTAGGGGGCTTATCGGTGCTTGCTGGGCGTCCTGCCTCGCACCCAGCTTGCGCCATACCTCCGTTCAGCCTCCCGAAGGGACGTCCGGCGGCGTCTGCACCATCGCTGACGCAGCCTGGCGGCAGCTTGTGTCTTGAAGAGGAAATACAATCTA